>NZ_JBPCXO010000315.1:0-10900 GCF_051008435.1 Endozoicomonas sp.
TCATTCTGGGACTATCTGACAGACAGGTTAACAGGCAGTGGCTCGTTTCCAAGGCTGACGGACTTGATTGAAAAAGCTTCTCACATACTACCTTGTGGGCTTTGCAGCAGTTATTAAGAAGCTACTAATTTACTGACCAAGCTTTTTAACGACCGCTCTAATGCAGAAGAAATGAAACAAAATCAGTGCTTACATGAAATACCAGTCCGGTTTTTCAAAGAGATCAGCCAGGCTCTGGCTCAATGCGATAGTCCTGAAATGCTTTCTATAATGCTTGCAGTAACCATGCTCACGTTGAAAAAGCAGTTACCGCCAACAGAAGCCAATCATGAAGTGCTGGCCTTCATTTTTCTTTATCTATGCATTATCACGGGTCAGAACCCAACCACAATTGACGTATCTGAAACTCCGGATGACGAAGCTTTTATGAAAGATCTTTTATTCCGGGTACATAACCGGGATCAGGATCCCCCCAAGGATGCTCGACCCATGTTGTCGTCCCACCTTACTGAAGCAAAGAAATTGTTAACGACAAAAAAAGCCGATCTCAGTGGCACGCTGCCTTTATCCGAAGCAAATCAATGGTTAACAGACGACAATGTTGAAGATGACTCATCTGACTGGGATTGAGCTTTATAGATGACCGAACGACAGGCATAAAAAAACCCGGAATACACCGGGTTTTTTTATAAGACGTAAGAAGCTTATTTACCAAGCTTTTTACGAATAGCCTGCAGAGTACGCAGCTGGGCAGCGGCTTCAGCCAACTGAGTTGCTGCACGGGAGTAATCAAACTCACCGCTCTGATTCGCCAGTTCCTGTTCAGCCAGTTTCTTGGCTTCTTCAGCAGCCAGCCCATCCATATCGTCTGCACGCAGAGCTGTGTCAGCCAGTACCTTAATCTGGTTTGGCTGCACTTCCAGGAATCCACCTGAGATGTAAAACACCTCTTCATCACCACCTTGGGTGATCAGGCGAATTGGACCTGGGTTCAGATCCGTCAGCAGAGGCGCGTGGCCAGGGGCAATACCCAGGTCACCCAGAGAACCAGTAGCAATAACCATCTCTACCAGTCCGGAGAAGATCTCCTCCTCGGCGCTAACGATATCACAGTGAACCGTGATCGCCATTTGTGTCACCTCCATTCAGAGAAGATACTCTTCCTATATAAAGGAAGAGTATCCCGGGCATTACATGGACTTGGCTTTCTCAATGGCTTCGTCGATGCCACCAACCATGTAGAACGCCTGCTCTGGCATGTGATCGTATTCACCGTTCAGAATACCCTTGAAAGCACTGATCGTGTCTTTCAGAGAAACGTATTTACCAGGAGCTCCGGTAAATACTTCTGCTACGAAGAATGGCTGAGACAGGAAACGTTCAATCTTACGAGCACGGGTAACGGTCTGTTTGTCTGTTTCAGACAATTCGTCCATACCCAGAATCGCGATGATGTCTTTCAATTCTTTGTAACGCTGCAGTACAGTCTGAACACCACGAGCAACGTCATAATGATCCTGACCAATAACCAGCGGATCCAGCTGACGAGAAGTAGAATCCAGAGGATCGATCGCTGGGTAGATACCCTTGGAAGCGATGTCACGGCTCAGTACTACTGTAGCGTCAAGGTGGGAGAACGTGGTTGCAGGAGACGGGTCAGTCAAGTCATCCGCTGGTACGTATACCGCCTGGATAGACGTGATAGAACCTTTCTTCGTAGAGGTAATACGCTCCTGAAGAACACCCATCTCTTCTGCCAGAGTTGGCTGATAACCTACCGCAGAAGGCATACGACCCAACAGAGCAGATACTTCGGTTCCTGCCAGTGTGTAACGATAAATGTTATCGATAAACAGCAGTACGTCACGACCTTCGTCACGGAATTGCTCAGCCATGGTCAGACCAGTCAAAGCTACACGCAGACGGTTCCCAGGAGGCTCATTCATCTGACCGTAAACCAGGGATACTTTGTCGATTACGTTGGAATCAGTCATTTCGTGGTAGAAGTCATTACCCTCACGAGTACGCTCACCAACACCTGCAAACACTGAGTAACCGGAGTGCTCGATCGCGATGTTACGGATCAGCTCCATCATGTTTACAGTTTTACCAACACCGGCACCACCAAACAGACCGACTTTACCACCTTTGGCAAACGGGCAAACCAGGTCGATAACCTTGATGCCGGTTTCCAGAAGATCGTTAGAAGCAGACTGCTCAGCGTAACTGGGTGGCTTACGGTGAATAGCTAAACGTGCTTCTTCACCGATAGGGCCCTTCTCATCGATAGGGTTACCCAGTACGTCCATGATACGACCCAGAGTCTTGGTACCAACCGGTACCTGAATGGGTTCGTTAGTGCTGCTTACTTCCAAACCACGAGACACACCTTCGGTGGACCCCATGGCGATAGTACGAACAATACCGTCACCCAGCTGTTGCTGAACTTCCAGTACCAGTTCTTTGCCTTCGACGTTCAGGGCGTCGTAGACCTTAGGGACAGATTCCCTGGGAAATTCGACGTCAATGACGGCGCCGATAATTTGTAAGATACGACCGCTACTCATAGCCTTTCCTCTACCCTTTAATCTTTTATACAGCCGCTGCGCCACTGACGATTTCGGACAGTTCCTGTGTGATTGCTGACTGACGTGCCTTGTTGTATACCAACTGAAGCTCATCGATCAGGTTGCCGGCGTTATCGGTTGCGTTCTTCATTGCAATCATTCGCGCGGCCTGCTCACAGGCGTTATTCTCAACTACTGCCTGGAATACCTGGGATTCGATATACCTGACCAACAGGCCATCCAGCAACTGCTTGGCATCAGGTTCGTAAATGTAGTCCCAGGGTCTTTTCAGTGACTCATCTTCATCTGGAACCAGAGGCAACAACTGCAATACCTCGGGAGACTGGGTCATGGTGTTGACGAAGCGGTTGTGAACAACGTACAGGCGATCAATTTCACCATTTTCGTACTTGTCCAGCATCACCTTTACACCACCGATCAGATCAGCAATGTTGGGTGAGTCACCAATATGGGTTGTGGCTGCCACGACGTTCCCGCCGTAACTACGGAAAAATCCAACTGCTTTGCTGCCGATCAGGCAAAGATCTATCTCAGCATCCTGATCTTTCCATTGAGTCATGCTTTCAATGGTTTTCTTGAACAGGTTGATGTTCAGACCCCCACAGAGGCCCCGATCCGTAGAAACGATGATAAAACCGACACGCTTCACCTCACGTTCTGACATGAAGGTGTGCTTGTACTCGGCATTGGCGTGAGCTACGTGCCCTACAACCTGACGGATACGTTCAGCATAAGGGCGGCTGGTTTCTCTCCGCTCCTGAGCTTTGCGCATCTTGCTCGCCGCCACCATCTCCATGGCGCTGGTGATCTTCTGCGTACCTTTGATGGACGATATCTGCGTCCGGATCTCTTTTGCGCCTGCCATTGTGTTTCCTCAGCTACCGGTGACGGCTACCGAGGCAGGCAGCCGTCAACCATGAGCCTGTTACCAGGACTGGGTGGCCTTGAACTTTTCAATAGCCTGTTTGATACCCGCTTCAATTTCACCGTTGTAATCTCCAGATTCATTGATGCGAGCCATCAGCTCACTGAATTCAGAGTTTACAAAGCTCAACAGAGCAGCTTCAAAGTCCAGGATCTTGTTCAGCTCAACGTCTTCCAGATAGCCTTTTTCAGCGGCGTAGATGACAACACCCATCTCGGCAACGGACATTGGTGCATACTGCTTCTGTTTCATCAGTTCAGTAACACGCTGACCATGCTCAAGCTGTTTACGGGTAGCTTCATCCAGATCAGAAGCAAACTGGGCAAAGGCCTGAAGCTCACGGTACTGAGCCAGAGCCAGACGGATACCACCGCCCAGTTTCTTGATGATCTTGGTCTGGGCTGCACCACCAACACGGGATACAGAGATACCGGCATTCATCGCAGGACGAATACCCGCGTTGAACAGATCGGTTTCCAGGAAGATCTGACCGTCAGTAATGGAGATTACGTTGGTCGGTACGAATGCGGATACGTCACCTGCCTGGGTTTCAATGATTGGCAGAGCGGTCAAAGAACCGGTCTGACCTTTCACTTCACCATTTGTCAGCTTTTCGACGTGCTCAGCATTTACGCGAGAAGCACGCTCCAGCAGACGGGAGTGCAGATAGAAGACATCACCCGGGTAGGCTTCACGGCCTGGTGGGCGACGTAGCAGCAGGGAGATCTGACGATAAGCCCAAGCCTGCTTGGTCAAATCATCATAAACAATCAGAGCATCTTCACCCAGATCGCGGAAATATTCACCCATTGAGCAACCAGCAAACGGAGCCAGGAACTGCATGGAAGCAGGGTCAGAAGCACCTGCAGTCACAACAATGGTGTGTTCCATTGCGCCGTGTTCTTCCAGTTTGCGTACTACGTTGGCAATAGAAGACTGCTTCTGTCCAATCGCAACGTACACACACTTGATGCCGGAGCCTTTCTGGTTGATGATCGCGTCGATGGCCAGAGCGGTTTTACCGGTCTGACGGTCACCGATAACCAGCTCACGCTGACCACGACCAACAGGTACCATGGCGTCGACTGACTTGTAACCTGTCTGAATCGGCTCGTCTACAGACTGACGAGCGATAACCCCTGGTGCTACTTTTTCAATTGGGGAGGTTTCGGTAGCTTCAACAGGACCTTTGCCGTCGATGGGGTTACCCAAAGCGTCAACAACACGTCCCAGCAACTGCCTGCCAACAGGTACTTCAAGAATTCGACCGGTGCACTGGACAGTCTGGCCTTCAGCCAGCTGACCGTAGTCACCTAATACAACAGCGCCGACGGAGTCTTGCTCCAAGTTCAACGCCATACCATATACACCACCGGGGAATTTAATCATCTCCCCGTACATTACGTCTGCCAGACCGTGTATACGTACAATACCGTCAGTTACACTGACGATGGAGCCCTCATTGCGGGCTTCACTGGACACATCAAGCTGCTCAATGCGGCTTTTGATAATGTCACTGACCTCTGAAGGATTCAGTTGCATAGCTTACCTGCCAAACTTTTTACTTAAAAAAAAGTAACTATGAAATCATCGCATCGGCAAGCTTAGTCAAGCGTGAGCGGACACTACCGTCGATAACGAGGTCTCCAGCTTTCACGATGACGCCGCCAATCAGGTAGTCGTCTACCTGTGTATGCATTCGTACTGAGCGACCAAGACGTTTTTCAACTTTCTTCGCGATCTTGTCCTGCTGTTCATCGGACAGCGGGAAAGCCGAAGTAACGACTACATCCTGATAACTCTGATCTTGTGCCTTCATCTGCTCGAAAATCGCGTCGATCTGGGGAAGCAGAAAAATGCGTTTTTTATTCGTAAGGATCCGAATGTAATTCTCGACTTCAACCGTAAGGCTGCCTTCGCACAGCTTGATAAAGGCTTCTGCCTTCATGTCCCCAGTTGTGGACGGGTCTTTCAACATCCTGCCCACAGCCTCACGCCTGGACACGCTCGCACATAAAGTTAGCATCTGAGACCACTCACACAACTGGTCATGCTCTTTTGCTAACTTGAAGGCTGCCTTAGCATAGGGACGGGCACATGTGGTTAATTCCATGGTCTATCCCCTTTAGAGTTCCGCAACCAAGTCATCAACCAGACGGCTGTTCGCAGACTCATCCAGGTTTTCACCCAGAATACGCTCAGCACCCGCCACAGCCAGAGCTGCTACCTGAGTACGCAGAACTTCACGAGCCCTGTTCGCTTCCTGCTCAATGTCAGCCTGTGCAGCCACCTTGATACGATCAGCTTCTTCGCGAGCCTGCACTTTAGCTTCGTCAACGATCTGGGCAGAACGCTTGTTAGCCAGCTCAATGATTTCCTGAGCCTTTTCACGCGCTTCACGCAGTTCTTCGAGGACTTTTTCCTGAGCCAGTTCCAGCTCTTTTTGACCACGAGCTGCAGCGTCCAGTCCGTCAGCGATTTGTTTCTTACGGTCATCAAGGGCCTGCATGATGGGTGGCCATACATACTTCATGCAGAACCAGACAAAGACAGCGAAAGCGATTGTCTGACCAATGATAGTTGCATTGATATTCATGCGAACTCCAAATGCTCCAGTTATTTTGTTTCAAACCCGACAGTACAGTCTTGAACTCATTTTAAAGTCTTGTGCGACTATGAATGATCAGTGTGACTACTGAACCGGGTTTTGCTTCGGCTTTTGTTCCGACTCTGGCTACTTATAAAGCGTTACTCAATAAGTAACCGGCCGTACTGCAACACCTAGCCGGGCACTAAACTGCAGCTTTACTGCACCAGGGCTACGAACGGGTTAGCGAAGGTGAAGAACAAGGCGATACCTACACCGATCATGGTTACGGCGTCAAGCAGACCTGCAACGATGAACATTTTAACCTGCAGCATTGGAACCATTTCAGGCTGACGAGCAGCACCTTCCAGGAACTTTCCGCCCAGCAGACCAAAACCAATAGCAGTACCCAGTGCACCAAAGCCAATCAGTAGAGCAACTGCAACTGCGGTCAGACCAACTACCAGATCCATATTTCCTCCCGACCTATGTCGATTTTTTAGATAAAATCAGTAAGTTTTGCGTTGATCCAGGTTGCAGTTTTTTGATCAAGCTTGGCTGCAACCCAAATTTTTTTGAACTCTTTTCTGGTCGCTGCTTATTCTGATAAAACGTTCAGAAAAAGCAGCTCCCTGCGGTCTTACGACCTTAAATCATTAGTGATCTTCGTGTGCCAGACTCAGGTATACGATGGTCAGCATCATGAAGATAAACGCCTGCAGTGTTACCACCAAAATGTGGAAAACTGCCCAGCCAAAGTGCAGTGGCAACTGAGCATAGCCCACCAGAGCAATCAGGATAAAAATCAGCTCACCTGCATACATGTTACCGAAGAGACGCAGAGCCAGAGAGATAGGCTTGGCAATCAGGGTAACGAATTCCAGCAGGAAGTTAATAGGAATCAAAACAGCCTGAATAGCTTTGTTGGGGCTGTTGAATGGGTGCAGGGTCAATTCGCCAATAAACCCGCCAATTCCTTTCACTTTAATGGAGTAGAAAATAATCAGCATGAAGACAGACAGGGACAGACCCAGAGTAATGTTAGGATCAGTACTTGGTACGATCTTCATGTATGGAATGCCCACAGCGGTGGCCAAACCAGGAATCCAGTCAACTGGCACCAGATCCATCAGGTTCATAAAGAAGACCCAACAGAAAATAGTCAGCGCCAGTGGAGCGATCAGTTTGTTTTTGCCATGGAATGTGTCTTTTACACTGCCATCAACAAATTCAACAACCATTTCCACCAGGTTTTGCATACCACCTGGTACGCCTGTAGAGGCGCGTCTGGTGACCATGCGGAAGATAGTGACAAACACTACACCCAACAGAACAGACCAGAACAAACTGTCTACATGAAACGCCCAGAAGCCCATTTCTTTAGCTTCAGCAGCGGTTTTAGCAAAGGTCCAGGTGTCTTCCGACAGAACACCCAGTTCAGTGCCATAATTATCAACACGTTCAAAACCTGCTGGCAGCTTACCGTATGTAAGATTCTGCAGGTGGTGACCTATGTACTCAGATGCAGTAGTCGCCATGAATTTTCCCGTACACCATCATCATTGTATAAATCTGTCGTCAGTAAACCAGCGTTCAGCTCTTTATGAGCAAGGGGGTCAGCCAGTTCACCGCCTGAATCAGAGTAAAAGCACCGAATAACGCCAAAGGTTCAATTGACGGTAACAGTGTAAAAATCAGAATGAACGCCAGGACTGTTAATGCAAACTTTCCGGCTTCGCCCTGGTAAAAAGACCTGGCTATTTTCTGTGCTGCACTGGCACCCCTGTAACGAAACGCTTTCCAGACCAGAAAAGCATTGGGGATACTGCATGCCAAACCACCTGACAGAGCGGATATAGCGAAAGACTTACCCAGAGGTAACAAAAGCAATGACAAACATACTGTAGTCAACAGCTGGGCTACGACAACACGATACATGCGAGGCTGTTGCAAATGCGGGTATTTTTCCCCGCTTCCAGTTCTGAACATCATGCCACTTTTGTGTTTCCACGCCCTTACTGCAGACATAGATTCCTGTACTTGGCCCAAAATTTGATCAGCCCTGATAAGTCTTAATCCGCCCCCTCAGAAACTAGCAGGGGTTTCAGCCTTTGCGGTGTGTGAAGATGGTGAAACATCAGATGACAAAACTCCACACGACTGAAAATTTTAGAACTTTTTTCACCCCTCCGGCGCGCGCAAGTATACTAGTGACATGCACCTACGTTCAACTAATATCTTAAGGGCTAGCGCTTATACGACTGCGGAATACGAATATCCCGCGACCTTCAAACAATTACCCTTAATAGTTAACTGATTAAAAGCTTGTCGTCCCAGCTCAAAATAAACTCAGAGACTTTCTTGATCACTCCGCTTCGGTACTTTTTCTTGTTTAGTAACAAATAAAAGTGACGATTAAGCGTCAGGTCTGACACGCTGATAGTAGATAGTAGACCCGCTTTCTTGGCTCGCCATACCGCCAGGTTAGATATACACCCAATACCCAGTCCTTCCATGACGGCTTGTTTCACTGCTTCAGCCCGGTTCAAGCTCATAATGACGTTAGGTCTACACAAGCGTGTAGCCAACACTTCATCAAAAAGTTCTCGCGTTCCTGAACCTGGCTCCCGAAGTATCCACGCTTCCTCTTTAAGCGTTTGGAGACCCACCGTCTGCCCGGCCAATGGATGATCAGGGTGACAAATAATCACAAGTTCATCTTCACGCCACGGAATCACTTCAATATCCGGATGCAGACAACTGCCTTCTACTACCGCCAGGTCAATCTCCATAGCCAGCATCCTTTTCTGGATACTCCTTGTATTATCAACAGCCAGTTCGGCCCTGATACGGGGGAATTCCCTGAAAAAATCGCCCAAAATTCGCGGCATTAGGTTGTTGCCGATGGTGGAACTCGCATGAATCTTCAGAGTTCCCTCTTCATAGCAACTGTCCTCTATAAACTGGGTTTCAATTTCATGGGCCCTATCGATAAGCTCGGCAGCCATGGGCAGCAATGCTCGCCCAGAGTCGTTCAATGTCATGGAGGCACCAGCGTGCCTATCAAACAAAGGTCCCAAGTGCTTTTCAAGTTCGGACAGAGCCATACTCGCAGCAGGTTGAGAAATAAACAGTGATTCTGCAGCTGCAGTCACTCTGCCGGACTGGGCGACCGCCTTGAAGATTTCAAGCTGTCTCAATGTGATATGCATCTACTGCTCCGATATCAATTGCCAACTTAAAAGGACGGTACGACCTTGGGTGGCAAGATTAAGGAAAATTGAAACCAACATCAATAGCTATAATGTAATATTATGGCTCTAGCACAGATAATTGATTTTTAATTATAAAGCTAATTTCTCATACTCCTCTCATCCAGTTAAAACCTTAATGATTCGGAGTAAATATGAGCGAACAAAGCATCAAGACCTGGGTGGAACTGAAAAAAATGACACCCGCCTTTAAGGAAGTACTTCGCTACAGACAAATTGTAAAGAAGAACACCTCATCTCTCGATAACCTTGAGGATTTTTGCAAGGAAGCCGACAAAGTTCTGAAATAAACGACGGCCCATTTAGTTAGCATGTTATCAAAACACCCATAAAACCTCCTTATAAGACTCTATTGATATATTGATTATCCAAGGTTCAAAGCCGCTCCTTATAATGCGCTCACCATCACCAGACCAGTAAAACAAACCATTACAAGAATCTTTTAACCCTGTACCTAAAAGATTCAAATGATGATCATAAGATCAGGAGTAGCTATGCACAGTGAATATAGTGATCCAGCGGTAAAGCATTGGGTAGACCTTAAAAAACAAACTTCCGTTCTTGAAAAGATCATGTATTGCAAACAAAAAAGGAAGCATACCTCAACACTTGATAGTCTCGGAGCTTTTTTTCGAGAAGCTGATAAGCATCTGAAATAATACTGCCTCGAAAAAGTTACCGAGTTTAGTCCACTCTTCCGACCTCATGAAAGACAAAATCCGATAGCTTTTTCAAGGCTAAATAGTGTGCGACAAGGTATTGGGTTACTTATTTGTAGCCCTTTTTTATTAATTGAATGTTACATATCACAATTAAGCTCAGCTTATAGTCTGATTAGAAACCACAAACTACTCACCCTTTCTGACTTCTCTTACTTCTTAAATAGCTTCTTAAAAAGCTTCTTAAAAACTGATAATCAGGACGCTAATTCTTGTTAATGCAGCTAACCCATAAAATTAGCTTATAAGAGTATGTAGTTTTATTGATTATCCAGACAGTCTGCTATCTCTCTATAATCAGTCCACCATCATCAGATCAGACAACAACACGTATTCTGTGCCTTTCAACCTCCGACAATGAAAGATCAACAGAACCAAAAAGATCAGGATTTAAAGCCAAGCGAAACATTAAAATATTAAATACATTTTATTAGGATCAGAAAGACCCGTACTGTTCTAAAAGATGTACAACTTTATGCAATGAAAGCGCTATCGAATTTTGTTTATTTAACCCGTCATCATCTGAACAAAATCCGATAGCTTTTTCTAAGCTAAGCAGTGTGCGACAAGGTATTAGGCTGTCCCTGGCAGCCGTTTTTTTGTCTGCAATATTATTTTTCTGCCTAAAGCCTCTTAGCTAGAAGTCAAAAGCCTTCCTTTTCTCTCCATTGGCCTTTAACTCACTCATGTTACGCACTTCATCGTCTGAAGCTCCTGGAACGATGATTTCAGTGCCGAAAGATAAAGCTTTGCTCGCAGCTCAAAGTGGTTCAAATGAAGCTTATTAGCCAAAACCTCAAAGCGAAATG
>NZ_JBPCXO010000316.1:0-2578 GCF_051008435.1 Endozoicomonas sp.
GAGAAGTTACCGCTGTATTTAGGTTTCTTCGAGTGTCTGCACAACATCAGAAAACGGGGAAAAGCAGCTCTCTCCGGTCTTCTGGAGGTGCTGTTTGGATAACTCCCCGGAATCCATTAAGAGCCACAAATTATTGGGCACATCGGCCAGGAATCAGCAAAAATCGACAAAGCTATAACACTCCAGCAACAACAAATCGATAAGCTGAAAGAATACCGGGCTACCCTGATCAACAGCGCTGTCACCGGAAAAATCAAGGTAGTGTGATCTTCATAACACAGGGCGCTTGCGCCCATTCTAAACCATGCCTGGCAGGGAACTGGAGAACTATGGTGTTCTAACCGGGCCTGGTTTAGTATCAGTGGCACTGTTTAACCCGCATATTGCATGAAGCCACTACGATTTCATGCGAAAAGCCTCGTCTATCGAAGGCTACGGATGAAAATGGCAAAAATACAAACTGTCATGTGGGCGCTTGTCGGCTTCTCGCTAGCTCTTTTCCCGCCATGACAGCATTTTGTCGTCAGATCCATGCAATAAGCATGAATATGACGACAAAAAGTGTCAGCCGAAAAAATAGCAGAGCGAGAAGCTCGACACTTCATGCAATATGCGGGTTACTGAGTTGCATAGTCTGATTCACAGAGGCAGTTTGGAAAATATTGGATCGGCTAACAATCCAGACCGAAGTGTCAAATTTCCCAAGCCGCCTCTCAAAACAAACCGTCTCTCAAAAGAAGTAGATACAGGATGTTGAAACGACTTTTTGCCACCCGTAAAAGCCCCTGGATTCCCGGCCGATATGAGCGGGAAACGTATGAAATAGACTTCTCGGGCAGTCTTCTCAAGATAGAGCTGCCACCTCATCATGATTATGAGGGGTTCCCTGCCGAGCCGGTCAAAACCCAAATCAATCTTTACGACAGCCGCAGCTTTACCAGCATAGAGCAGCTGGGCGATATGCGGTTCAAGGAACTCCATGAGAAGAAAGGGCTTGAGACCCTGGGAGTCACCAAGCGCAGTTGGGAGTTATTCGGCCCTGTCTGGCGGGAACAGCCTGTAGGTACTGTAGCTTTTTCTATGGTGGCTTGCCGGTCTGATGCCCTGCCCGAGTCCATGAGCTGCTTTAACCCTAACCATTTCGAGCAGGTTCTGATTCGAAATCTGTACTTTCGGTATCCTATGAGGCCAACAAAAGGCTACTTTAGTGCACCCATTAATTGGCGTGTTAAAGAGGTGAATGGCAACAGTTGGGTCTACCATGAGGTGCATATGGACTTTGCCCAGTACAAAAAGAAAGGCATAGAGCTATTGGCCAGTCAGCCCGCCAGTTTTGACAGCCATTTATTTATCCCGCTGGGTCAACGTTTTTTCCTCCGGGTTAATTTCTGGTATCTGGGTTATGCCCCGGTTGAGTCTTGTTTGCAACATATGAACGAATTGCGGGACTCGGTTATAGACAGTATTCAGCTTTCACTCAGCCCTTCTGCTCAGACGGCATTGGATGATGCCAGGAAGCGTTGGCCCAATGACAGGGCAAGCCAATACCGCACTCCGGAACCCTGGGTTTACCCGGAGTGGCGGCAGGGTGAATATGAAGTTGAGCCCGATACCGTGATTACCAAACCGGGGAGTCAGCCTCCGGAGTTGCATCCTGAATAGGCGTACTCAGAGTTAACAAGGCCATAAGAACCACACGAATAACACGACAAGGGATTTGTTATGACCAGTATCAGCCAGCTGAACCGAACCTGGCAGCTGATTATCCGTAAAGATGAAAGCTCCAACGTCAGTCGCAATGTTTATGTGATCAAGCAGCACTACCCGTTGTGGGAAAATCTGAAACGCACTCATACCGGTAACTATTACAAGACCATTATTGTACGCACGGCCTATCAACTCTGCTCAATGGCAGGAGCGCGCAATGGAGAGAGTAAATCACTGGATCTGGAAGGCGGTAGCCTGCACTACACCATCGACTCCAAGGGTGATGTGGGCATCTACCTGTTGGAGATCAATGACAGTATTTCACCTTCAGGCAATCAGAATACCGGAGTCTATCGGGTTGAATACGATCAGGAAGATAAAAAGTGGAAAACGAATAATGAATACAGGCAACATCTGGGGCTGGATCATGGCTGGAACAATATTCACTATGCTGCGGTGAGTGGAAAGTTTGAAGACAAAGAGGCCGCTGGAAGAAAGCTGATTGAACACATCCGTAATGCCTATAAGCTGGTAGAAAGAGATATTAACCAGCTCCATAACCATTACTCACTGTTCTGGCAGAAAGATCAGCATTCATCGGACAAGCACGCCAGTATTCTGCTGGCGCTTCTGCAACAGGCCATGGCCAGAGACGCTCGGGTCAACTGGCTGGTGCATGGCGAGGGGGCGGGCACTTTTGTGAGTGCTATGAAAAAGCTGGAGGCCAATCCACAGTACCAGCGTATGATGGCCCATGAAGAAAGCCAGCAGTACCAGAATGTGTATTTTTCCAATCCCAGGGGGAAAGGCACCCGCAAAAAACAGCTGGAGGCATTGTGTGAAAAAGTCGGTTTTAATCTGGTGGACATTA
>NZ_JBPCXO010000317.1:0-12283 GCF_051008435.1 Endozoicomonas sp.
AAGAAGTGGTATTAGTAGCTTGTTTTTAGTGAGAAAGCCGAGGCCAGGTAGGCCCCGGATTGTAAAGATGTCTAAAACCCGGTATCCAGTTAATCGCAATGCTGCACCGCTTAAGTGAACAGCATTGCGCTGATCATGCGGGGTTTTTTCTAGCCTTACAAAGCATTTCAGTCTCTTCGCAACTTTTCAGACACTGCGATAGGAGACTCATAATTAAATACAACAATGTACGAAGAGATGATCAAGGTTAAGATCGCTGTTGCCTGTACAACATGAGCTGCAATCTCTCCCATAAGCATCTGTCCTGCTGCCAGCACTGCAATCAGAATAGAAAATTCGCTGGTCTGCCCCAGTCTGAAACCCACTTCCCAGGCAGTCGATTTCTTTTCATTGGCTCTGAGTAGAACTCCAAATGTCGTCGGCTTAAGAAGCAGACAAATTGCTGTCATAATCAGGGCAGGTACCCAGACTTGATCAATCAGGCTGAGATTGAAACTGGCACCAATTGAAAAGAAGAACAGTACCAGGAAAAAATCCCTCAATGGCTTAAGATTAATCGCTATATATTGTGAAATCGGACTGGTTGCTATGCTGACTCCGGCTATAAAGGCGCCAATTTCATAAGACAAATTCAAGGCATGCGCTAACTCGGCAAAGCCCAGACACCAGCCAATAGCTAGCAGAAACATGTATTCATGGAAGCGGTCAAAGCGTGCCATCAAGGGTAAAAGCGCGTAGCGAACAGCAAGAAAAGCAGCTGCAATAATCATCGGCAGGGCGGCAAGGGCCATCAAAACATCCATTTTGCTGTTGGCAAAGCCTCCATCGAAGTTATAAAGCAAGAGCAGAACCAGAATGGCCAGTAGATCTTGAAGAAGCAACAGGCTGACAAGAATCTCGCCGGTGTGCTTGTGATGAAGAACCGTGGTTGGCAATAATTTAATGCCAATAATGGTACTGGAGAACATCATCGTGGCGCCGGTAATGATGGCTTCTTTTTGTGTGAAACCAAAAGCCAGACCCAGACCGTAACCTGTCAAAGCAAATATAATGGAGCTGATTAGTCCCACTGTGGCCGTTTTTTTCAACAAATGTCCCAGGTGGCCTGGCTGCATATCAAGCCCCAGCAGGAACAACAGGAATATGATTCCGACATGGGCAATATCATTTAATAGCCCGGTATCAGTGACCATTTCCATGCCATAAGGACCTAGAAAAGCACCCAATACAATATAAGCGACCAGTAGAGGTTGACGGGTAAACAGTGCAGCGGTAGCTAGTACAGCAGCACCACTAAAAATAAGAAAGAAAGAGAATAGCAGGGAACCACTTTCCATTAGACTCGCCAAATAAATGATTGTTTATAAATAGGGCTCTTCCAGCCCGCATTTTGGATGAAGCTAAAAGATCAAGTATATACCTAAGGAGCCCGTCGGACTTAAGCTTTAGTACATTCTTTCTGAAATTAAGGCTTAAAATTGACTGGTTTCTGACAGGCCCTAGCTATGAGCCCAATAAGGTCGAGTTAAGGAGTGTGGCAGGCGGTCTGGCTATTACATCGGTTAAAGCCGCTGAGAAGAAAAAAGAAAAGAGCAGGGCTGCTGGTTGCAGCCTTTATAATGAAGGATCAGGCTCTCTTTCGGTACAAAGGTTCAGGGTCATCAGTGCTTCCCTGATACCTGAGGGTGAAAGTATCCAGGGCCTTGATGGCATCCTCAGCCTTTTGATCTTCTCTCAGGTAATAGCTCGAAAAACCGCATCGTTTCATCATAAAGATCTGATCGGTGAGCACGTCACCGATAGCTCTTATGTCTCCCTGATACTGATAGCGCTCCCTGAGCAGGCGGCACAGAGAGTAGCCCCTGCCATCCATGAACTTAGGAAAATTGATCGTGATCAGGTCGAAGCGGGACAATGCATCCGCGTAAGCTTCTACTTCATCATCACTATCAAGAAACAAACCTGTCTGCTGCTCTTGATCAAGCAATTCCTTGTGTTGCTCCAGGTTCTTTGCTGGTATCAGCAGAATGTCTGAAGAGCCATTGCTGTCGGTTTCGGATTCCAGAATGAGGAAGTCTTCCTCAAAGACTTCATTATTCTTAAGCAGCCTGGCCATACACACGCTCCTTGAAAGGGGTTATGCCAATGCGCTGGCAGGTATCAATAAACAGTTCATCTTCATGACGCTGTTCTACATAAACACCGAGGATCTTTTCCAGGACGGAAGGGACTTCCTCACGCTTGAATGAAGGTCCAAGGATCTTGCCCAGAGCAGCTGCTTTGGCCGCCGAACCACCTACCTGAATCTGATAATACTCAATGCCTTTCCTGTCGACACCAAGAATGCCGATATGACCCACGTGATGATGAGCGCAGGCATTCATACAACCAGAAATATTCAGGTCCAGCTCTCCGACATCATGGAGGTAGTCAATATCGTCAAACTTGCGCTGAATCTCTTCTGCCAATGGAATAGAACGAGCATTGGCCAGTGCACAGAAATCACCACCCGGGCAGCAGATCATGTCGGTTAACAAACCACGGTTGGCTGTACCCAGACCGACAGCAGACAGTTTTTCCCAGAGCTCAATCAGTGCTGTTTGTTCAACATCCGCGAGAATCAGATTTTGCTCATGGCTAACTCTGAGTTCTCCCAAACTGTATTGATCTGCCAGGTCGGCAATAACATCCAGCTGTTCTGCAGAAACATCACCAGGAGCATCGCCAGTGGCTTTAAGGGTCAGGGTGACCGCACTGTAGCCTGGTTTCTTATGTGGGAATACATTCTGCTTCAACCAGGATTGAAAACCTGCCGGAGCTCTCAAAGCCAGATCATTAAAGTCCTGATCGGTGAGGCCCTTATATTCAGGATCAATGAAATGTTGGCTGACACGCTGAATTTCTGTTTGTGGCAATAGGGACGCACTGTCTTTGATCTGTTCCCATTCGGCTTCCACTTTCTCAGTGAAAACTTCAGGCGTCATGGCTTTAACAAGAATCTTGATGCGTGCTTTGTATTTATTATCCCGACGACCGTAGCGATTATAAACTCTGAGGATAGCGTCAAGGTAAGTCAATAAATGCTCAGGCTCTATGGATTCCCTGACCACACTGGCAACCATAGGCGTTCGTCCTAATCCACCACCGGCAAGGATTTTGAATCGAACATTGCCACTGTTGTCACGGAAGGCGTGAACACCGATATCATGCACCATTGTTGCAGCACGATCTTCTTCAGAACCACAGACGGCGATTTTGAATTTACGGGGCAAAAAAGCGAATTCTGGATGGAATGTTGACCATTGACGGATGATTTCACACCAGGGTCTTGGATCTACTATCTCATCACGAGCAACACCTGCAAATTGGTCCGTAGTGGTGTTACGAATACAAGCTCCACTGGTTTGGACTGCGTGCATTTCAACTTCCGCCAGATCGGCCAGAATGTCCGGAACCTGATCAAGTAAAGGCCAGTTGAGCTGAACGTTCTGACGGGTTGTGAAGTGCACATAACCCTTGTCATATTTGCGTGAAATCTCCGAGAGTCGTCTGACTTGACGGGTATTCAGTAAGCCATAAGGAATGGCAATCCTCAGCATAGGGGCAAATCGCTGAACATAGAGACCGTTCTGCAAGCGAAGGGGTAAAAACTCGTCTTCTGCGATTTCACCGGCGAGGTAACGTCGAGTCTGGTCCCTGAACTGACTCACTCTTTCGTCGACGATGCGCTGATCGTACTCATCGTATTTATACATGGGAATCATTTATTCTAATTGAGTTGGCGAGCTATCCAGAAATCTGTTTCATGCTCGATTCAGATTCCAGCCACGACCAGGAGCCCAAACGATACCAGCAAAATAGGCTTTAGTAATAAAAAATTTTTTTATATAACTAGATGAAAACAGCATATCTGTTTTGACCAATGCATGAATGAAGGGGATTCTGAGGGTGTTTTTGTTTGGGTTTAGGGGGCTGAAGCCCAATGAAACAAAAAGTTACGATAAGGACCTCAGCCCCAAATGAGAAGGGGTATTAGGTTTAAACTAAAATATCATTTCACTTATCTTCTTCTTCCTCGTTGGCAGGCAACTCTAGTTTTCCATCTTTTCCTAGTCGCCTCTCGGGCTGAGCTTTTGAGGGGTCACTGACAGCTTGAACTACCCTGACGTTGTTCGGCAGTCCTGTAACTCTAATGCCTGGCCCTGCTACAAGTTGTTGCCCACCTTGCCCAACTTGAGCAACACTGTAAAAATTGAAGGAATCCGCATAGGTCACTCCGGGTAATGGTGGCCGGTACTCCTTTGCAAGTTGATGTGCCGCTAACCGCGAGTTTAGTGTACTTACTTTTTTTCTTTTAGGCTGATATGCAACTATCTTGGTTCCTTTAACCATATCTTGGGTTGCGACTATTTCATCAAAAGCACTGCTGACTTCTGGAGAAAAACGGTACCCCATTCTCTGAAGAATTCTCTTGAGTTCGTCAGGCAACTTCTCTCCCATTCTGTTTTTCCAGCTTTGAAGTAACTTTTTGGTTCTAAGCTGCCCTTTTTTATTAATATTGTTTTTCAAGAAAATGTCTTTTCCTTGGAAATCACCTTGAGTTTGAAGTAAAGCCCGATGAATGGAATACATTTCATCCGCATTAACTACCTCTTTTGCTAACCAGTTCATGATAGTTTCCAGAGCTTCAAGATTTGCTGCTGTAGCCGCATCGGGTGATTGCGGAGTGAGAGGTACAAATAGCATATTTACTTGTACCATTCGCTCACTATGGGTCAAATTGTCAACAATGCTATCCAGATAGAACTGTTTGGATAATGGCATTTGGGGCAGTTGTTTGATGGCTAAATCTATCTTGCTTCCATCTCTGATTAACCAAGGAGAACCTATAGAGCCAGCTATTTCAGAGATGGCATCCAACTGATTAAATAGCGGGATCTGAGCATTACCATAAGTAGGAGGAGGTTTTTTTTTGCTGTATGGAGTGTCTTGTTCATTATCAGGATAATCAGAGTAAAGTGATGATAAATCATCTTCTCTGGTAGCAGGAGAACGGCCCTCATCAGAGGAGGTTATAACCACGGCCGACAGCTTGAGGTTCTCCAACTGCAAACTGTCTTTATTGCTTCTTTCTTGTTCTTGCTTGATTGCACCTAGATGTATTTTTCTCCCATCGATACTGACAATAGAGTGAAGTAAAGCGTCAGAGTCAGAGGAAAGAGATAATCGAACAAAGTGACCACTGCCGCTTTGAACATTTCTGTCTTCCAGCCAAAAAATAAGGTCATTTTCCATTGAGGTATCAATTGGGAATATCGAACCATCAGGGAAAACAATATTATTACCCTGTATGTCATCCAGTGACAAATAAAGTTTCAACCAACCACTATGACGAGGAGTTAGTTGTGTCAGAGTGTCGTCTGTCATTACATCAAAGCCTTCAAATCCAAGCAGGACTTTTTCTTCACTTAGCATCAACCCATGAGAACTCAGAGTAATATTTTCAGGCTCTTCAAAAGCAAAAGTACACTGAAAAGAAAATACTGTAAGTAAGGCTGGTAAACCGAGAAGGCTAAAAAGTGGCTTACTTGTCATCGTAATCCTATGCTATTTGGTTTAGGAACCCAAAATATAGGCATACACTGGCAGATAGCAACGTTGATGCTGTCCGTGATAGGGGCGTTTGCTGAGTTTGTAAGTAGAATTTCTTACGGAAGAGCAAAAGAATCGCTATGCCCGTTTTTCAGGGGAAGCCGACGAAGCCCAGCTTGCCAGATATTTTCATCTGGACAATAACGAAAACGAGAGCAGTTGCCTGAAAGGAGATAATCAGCTAGTTTGGGGTAACACTAATGAACTACTGATTGAGGGGACGAGAAATGGCTCAGGGAAAACCCATGAAAGACAGTACCGTAGATGCAATGGCCGCAATATCAATCATAATGCTGATCGTTGTTACTGCCGTTTACTGGGTCAGTCAGCAATAAGTTCAACCCGCCAGACTGAGCACCAGTTTCACTACCAGCACCAGCACCAGAATAAAGAGTGCCGTTCCGATTATTCCGGCGATAATGAAGTGCGCCGGCCGGCCTTCCGAAAAATCCCGCGCCCTGTTTTTATCACTTTGGACACCAAATGCCGACGCCAGAGCACTCTGAAGCGTGGATATAAAGCCTGTACCTTTAGCCATGACAAATCTCTAATCAGCCCGTCCATTTCATCTTATTACATCCTGAGAGTGAAATGGCAAGTGATTAGAGATACCAATAATCTACTCTATTCAGTCAGTCTTATCTGAGTATTGTTGTATGGAAATAAAACTCTATGACTGTCCCAATAACAGTTGCAGCATACATCATCATATATTTTGCATAACGACTACTAAATCCAGTCGCAAAGGCTTTACTGTACTGGTAATTTGCCGCACTCATCATTAAAGCTCCCCCTGTGAGCACGGTGTAACGCGTTAAATCACTACTACCCTGCGCGATCATATACTTGTCAACGCCATCAACCAGAGCATAACCAGCCCCTTTGGTATAATGCCTCCCAACAACAGTCAAGCCCACTCTGCTGCATACTTGACCTATGGTCGCCTGGGTAATAGCTGAAGGTAGATAGGATAGGCCAGACTGCACTTTCATTGCTGGCTCAGTCCCTATAGCAGGTTTCATCGTCATGTCTGCTTCACCCAGAAGTCTGTGAAAAAACAGCTGTATACAACTGCCATTGGTACTGATTGAGCAGGAAAGAAGATGATCAGCTGGAATCGCTTTAAGAAGATGATTAGCGTAATTGTTACCTGTCAGAACAGAAACCACCAGCTTGGCACCGTAGGGCATAGCCGTTACCAGACTAGTGAAAACTGAGGCCTTCATTTTTCTTATTTCAGGATCACTTTCATCAGCAAACAACCGATATTCACCCAATTCACTCAATGCTTTGGTCGCAATATTGGCAAAGAGTTTCCAGGCGAAGAAAACGCGAACATCGGCCTGGCTCATCTTCTTTTTATTCAGTACGAGATCATTCCAATAGTATTTGTAGGTTACATAGATGGCTGCAGCTAATGAGTAGGCTGTTGCGTCAGCCTGAGGAGTCACCAGAACCAGGTTATGATCGTTAATCACTCTGGGTAAGCTATCGCCCAGTGCAAGAATCTCTGCCAGTACTTGAGTATTGGCAAAGTGTGAATAGTATCCATAACTGGTATTTATGGTTCCTGCATAGAAAAGCAGTGAGTTTAAAAGATCAAGAAGCAGAGGTAATGATTTACCGGTGTAGTAGATAATGTTATTGCGCAGTACCAAAGTGTCAGAAGTGTGTATGTTTTGATAAATAGACAGCTTCTCATACCAGTTTGGTTCAAGAGCAGGAAGGTCAGATTCAGAAAGTGCCGGGAACGTTTCTGAACTCATCGAACCATCTACAGTAGGGCTGGGTCTGGGGATGTAACTGGAGCTTGGTGTTGGGCAGGGATAGTCTCTCTCACAAAATGGTTCTGATTGTTCTTTTTCCTGGCTATTATTGCCTTCAGGTTTGCTTGTCAGGTTTTCAACGGTTTCTGTTGTTACTGGCCCAAATTCCGTTAGAACTTTGAATTGATATATTGCAACAACAGGTTCATCTGGCAGATCTTTCTCAGAAAAATGAATCTGCATTTCACATTCGTGTGTAGTTTGATCACATTCAAGCACATAACTTTGAGCCAGCTCTCGTCCTTTATTGTGCGTATGCAGTTCATTTTGCACATA
The DNA here is from genome assembly GCF_051008435.1 of Endozoicomonas sp. Taxonomy (GTDB): domain Bacteria; phylum Pseudomonadota; class Gammaproteobacteria; order Pseudomonadales; family Endozoicomonadaceae; genus Endozoicomonas_A. The sequence continues at coordinate 7,755 of NZ_JBPCXO010000317.1, forward strand.
AGCCATGGCATTAATCATGCTCATTGCCGGCAGCCTGAGAACAACCGCATTGTCGGTGTTCTTATTACTGTTTGAGTTGGTTTCAAAGATACCTTGAAACGAACTTGCTTCCTTATCCAGCAGCTTATTAAAAAGTTGTTGGGCCTCAGGCATGACTGTAGGCTTTAATATTGGAATACTGTCTTCATGACTGCTAACTGCTATCGACTCAATACTCAATAACAAAAATATTGCCAATAAAAAAGGTAGTCTGACCATTGATTGCATGGAGCATCCTTAAACAACAGAACGGCTTAAATTATTATTGGGCCTAATGAGCGATGGCTTTGACATCAGGATTCACTCTTGGCTTGCACACGTAGTCATAATTGCCCATAACTGTGTGCCCAAGTGCCAGGATTTTTCCTGCAGCAGGGTAAGAGTGACTGACCAGTGTGGATCCGCCTTCGTAGATCATGATCAACCCGGAACCATGGACAAAATTTGTCATAAGTAATCCAGGGAAATAATAGAGGTTAAGATAAAGTGAGCCTGCAGTTAAAGCGCCACCCATAGTCAAACCCGCTGTATCTTTTGCCACGGGGTGATCAAACATGTTTCGCCCCATAGTGATCGCCATTTCAGTGCCTACCAGACCAGAGGCTTCAGCGGCATTTGTGAGGTATATCCAGGTCAGACCACTGGAATATTTCAGTAAAGCCAGACCGCTGATGCTAGCTACAGAAACAGAAGCTACCCCTTTACACAAAACCAGCTTTTCTGACTCTTCATAATGGGAGTAGGGCAAAACCTGATCAAAATTTGCCATGCAATAGTTTTCAAGCGAGCCAATACTTTCGTACGCTGCGCTGATCATAAGGCCTGCAGAGAGAGACACATGGTAGTATTTTCTACCAACATAATGGGCCATGGCCCAAGAGAATCTCTCCATATCACCCGCATTGATCCCCTGAAGTGCTTCCGAATTAAGCAATCCGGTTTTGACCACGCCCGCCAGTGCTGCGGTATAGATAATGGCTACATCCCTAGATGCTGCAGCAGTCGCTTCATAGTTTGTGTAGCCTTTACTCAGATAGTTATTCTTGAAACGGGTTCTGAGTGCTGACGCCATATTGCTGGTAAAACCAATGGACTTGGCTCCAATAGCGAAGTTCTCAAGAGAATTCACGCCTGGCCCTGGAGATGGATTATTCGCATTATAAAGATCAGCCAGTAGATTCAATCCTGCAAATGAAAGCCCTGTGATGGCATAGCCTGCTGCAGACTCCTCTTTGTACAGTTGGGTACTGTTACTGCCAACAGTTGCTATGTGATTGGCTGTTTTTTCAACCTTACGGTTTTTTACAGGTGGTAAAGCGTATTCATTGGTATAACTGGTCTGGGGAATTGACCAGGAGAGAATGATGACCAGATTCAGAAGAAAGACTGGCTTGTGCCAGTAATTATCTGGATTGACCCCACCAGCCATAAAATAAGTCAATGCCGCGCCGGGAATGGCAAATACGCCTAATTTGAGTAAAGAAGTCCACGACTGGCTGTTAAACTCATCATAATTTGTCTGGTAGTCCTTACAAAAGAAGGACTCTTCCTGCTGAATGATGGTGACATTCTCAGGAGGCTCTGATGCAGGAGGAGTGGCATGATCGTCCATCCCTGAGATATAGGACGGCAGATGAAAATCGAAGAAGTAAGCATGGCTTTCAAGAGGTTTAGTGATCAGGATCAACATCAGCAAAAAACACAAAGGTAGAAAGCGCTGAGTCGATCGAGTAGCCATATATTCACCTGAATTATATAAGTTTCTGCTAACTCCTTGTTTTTTTCTAAGTCCTTAGGAAGAAATATTATAGTGGCTGTTTGAATCACTATGCGGTCATTCTTGTATCGGATTGAAATTAATTAACTTATTTTTATTATGTAAGTTTTTATTCATTTCCATAGAGAATTATGGACGGCAGGGCGGTCTTTGAGAGCAGAATACATACGCAGCCCTTATTTCAGGGCTGCTGCTTCGATCAGATAAGATTTTTTTCGGATTGCTGCATGGGAGCAAGAGGGCCTGTCAAAATGACAATGTCGTCCTGCTCAAGGGTCTCGACTTCTCCGGGATCCAGGCTTTGTCCTCCACGTTTTACCTCAACAACAGAGACATCTTTCTCCAGGGGTAATTCACAAGGATTCAACCCTTCACAGGTGTTGCCACTGCAGACGTTCACCGCATGACGCAAAGAAGTTTCGTCACTATCAGCCAGCACATCTTCGTAGCCAGGGTAGTAGCTATTGAGAATATCGTACTGCTTTTCTCTGGCCGTATGGATTTTACCTCTGACCTGATTCCGGTCCATACCGAGCATGAGTAGTACATGCTTAACAATCAGCAGGCTGGACTCAAGCACTTCTGGAATGACTGCGGTTGCACCAGCGTCCTTGAGAGTGGCTGTCAGAGTGTCATCACGAGTTCTCACCAGAATAGGAATATCGTGATAATGAGAGCGAACTGTTTTGACAATTTCCAGGGCATTCTCACTGCGATCGATGCAGACAATGACCTGTTTTGCACGTTTCAAACCGACTGACTCCAGCAGTTCAAGTCGACGGCAGTCACCGTAAAATACCGGTTCTCCAGCCAGACCGGCTTCATGAACATGGAGCGGATCATCATCTATAGCGATAAAGGCTAATTTCTCTTGCCCAAGAAATCGGCTGATGGTTTGTCCCACACGGCCATAACCACAAATCAGGGTGTGTTGATTGATATGGGATACCCGTTGCTCAATATCGCCCTGATCAATCTGTGATTGTATGGCTTCCTGTTTCTTGTAAAGGATATTGACGATTCGACTGCTGTTTCTGATAAGCAGAGGCGCAATGATCATAGACAGTATGGTGATCGCAAGAACCACTGAAGCTCTCTCGCCGCCTGTCTGCCCATACTGTGTAGCCAGAGCAATCAGTGCAAAGCAGAATTCTCCACCTTGAGCCAGCGCCAGACCGGTTTTAAGAGACGTACTCTTTTTCTCTTTCAGAATTCTCGCCAGAAGGGTGATGACACCCAGCTTGAAGATAACCAGACCCACTGTGCCCAGAATGATCGCAGGCCAGAATTTCAGCAGGATGTTTAAATCCAGCATCAGGCCTACAGAAACAAAGAACAGCCCCAGCAAAATATCCCGGAAAGGCCGAATATCAGCTTCAACCTGGTGTTTGTAATTGCTTTCTCCCATCATCATGCCGGCAATGAATCCGCCCAGTGCCATAGACAAACCCAGCACGTGGGTTAACCAGGCCGCCATTAATGCAATCATGAGAGCGGTCAGTACAAAAAGTTCTTCGGATCGCGCTCTTGCCACCTCATTAAAGACTCGAGGCAGAACCCATTTTCCAATGGCCATCATGGCCAGAACAAACAGCAAACCCTTGAACAGAGCCATGCTGATGGTGGTGAGAACAGACTTATCACCGGCTCCAGCCAGAGCAGGTACCAGAATAAGGAACAATACCGCCGCAATGTCCTGGAACAAAAGCACACCAATGGCCATTTGTCCCTGACGGCTGCGAATCTCATTACTCTGGGTGAGTTCCTTGGAAACAATGGCGGTAGAAGATAAGGCCAGCGCTGCCGCGACTATCAACGCTTCTTTTACAGGTGTCCCGACTACCAGCAGAGCAGCAAATATTCCAGCCCCGCAGAGTAAGACCTGAACCCCTCCGAGCCCAAAAACTTCCCGTTTCATGGACTTGATACGTTTAAGGGAAAACTCAAGACCCAGTGTGAACAAAAGGAAAACAACGCCTATTTCGGCCAGCAGGCTGATATCAAAGCTATGATCAATTAAGCCAGTAGCGGTGGGGCCTACTACGATACCTACTGCCAGATAGCCGAGGCTTTCTGGTAGATTCAGGCGATGAAACAACGCTATGGCTCCCACGGAGAGAGCCAGAATTAACATCAATTGATTGAAAAAGGTAAAGTCCATCGTTAGTCAGACCTGGTTATCTTTATTGGACTGGAAGAAAGTTCAATACAGAGCCTGCTCAACAGGAAATCAGGCAGGCTCCATAAATCGGTGCGAACTGGTACAATTGTACCTGACTTAGTCTCCCGCTGTTCAGGAAAACTTGTGCTGCACTTATCTCTCTATACCACATCCGGTTGCCATCTGTGTGATCACGCAGAGGAATTCCTTAATATTCTCGGCCAACATCCACAACTTCATAGCCAATTCCATTGGTCTTCGGTCGAAATCAGTGAATCTGATGCTTTGATTGAACGTTATGGTGTGAGAATTCCGGTTATAGCCACGGACACGGGTGAAGAAATCAGCTGGCCATTCGAGATGGAGCAACTGGGTGAATGGATATACAACCACATGGTCGACCCAAACCTGTAAAAATACTGTCTACTAGGAGTCTGTCGGACTTAGCCGACCGTAGCGAGAAAAAGTCCGGTTTGAGACAGTTTTTATGATTATTTGAGGCGAATAGCGAGCTATTCAACGAAAAGAATCATAAAAAATGGCCAAATCCGG
>NZ_JBPCXO010000318.1:0-2685 GCF_051008435.1 Endozoicomonas sp.
ATTGTCTGAGTAGGCATCCGAAGGATAGAGGGTCATAGGGTTCTAATTTCCTGCTTGGTAGTAAAGTACACGTCATTCATGGCCTGTTGAACCTGAGAACGGATATTCTTCAATAGTTCGGAAGATTGCTGAATCAATCAACCGAACCGCCGTGGTACGTGATCCGTATGGCCGGTGTTGTGGGAGGAGCAGAGTCGTGAGGCTCTGCCCTATCCCGATTATGTGGCGTTGTCAGTGAGTAATCTACTAAGCTGATAAATCATCTAATTAGTATGATTTAGATTATGAATATAAGAAGTTGGTTTGTTATATTTTTTATAGTTACTTGCCCATTTTTAAAAGCGCAGACCGTAACTGTTACAGAATATTCCGGTATTGCAGAGGGTAAGAGTTATATCTTGCGCTCCTACACTGAAATTGGATCAGAAAATCCCTCATCTACTATTACTCTCTCTGAATCAGGTACAAACAATTCTACGAAAGTTTCTAATTTTTTTTACGTTGCTTCAAATAGAATTAAAATTATTATAAATAACAACGGAATTGATTCTTTTATCCTACTTCATTTAGCGTCAGAATCTCCTTCAGAGTACGTACAACAAGTAGAGCGAGTACCAGATTTTTCTGATTATACATGCCACATAACAAAAAAATTCAGGTGACTAGACCTCCCCCGCTTTAGTGGACACCTCATTCCTAACTGAGCGAGGTGTTTTATGAGTTCTTACAGACCCGATAAACCAACACGTCGATACACCAACGAGTACAAGGTCAGCGCTGTCCGGCTCACCTTCAAACCCGGTGTCATGATCAAAGATGTGGCCCAGTCTCTGGACATTCATCCGTTTATGTTGTCCCGTTGGCGCAAAGAGTATTTTGAGGGCAACCTTGTGGCCGACGAACGTAAAGTGACCAACAACCTGATCAGTGTGCCGAAGAAGAAGGAGCTGACTGACAGCGAGCGCATCAAGAAGCTTGAGACTGAGAATACTGCTCTCAAGAAGGAGGTCGACTTCCTAAAAAAGTGGGAAGCGTTTCTCACGGAGCAACGCCGGAAAGGTTCGCATTCGTAGCTTGGCACCGCCAGCGCTTTGGTATCAGCTTTCTCTGCAAGCGGCTGAATGTTACCCGCAGTGGCTTTTATGCCTGGCAGTCACGCAAACCCAGCCAGCGGAAGCTGGAGGATGAATGTTTGCTTCAGCGTATTCGATCTATTTTTAACAAGAGCAAAGGCCGCTATGGCAGCCCCAAAGTCTTTTTCGCGCTCCGCAGTCAAGGTCTCGCCGTTGGACGCAAACGGGTTGAACGTTTGATGAGGGAAGCAAACCTGGTTGCCCGTGTGGCACGTATTTATCGGCGTAAGCCTTTGCCTCAACGGGCCTGTGATCCGGTTCCGAACCTACGCAAGGATTTACCAAAACCAACGGGGATCAATCAGCACTGGACCTCTGATGTCACCTATTTAAAGCTCAATGGGCGCTGGATGTTCCTGGCCGTGGTGATGGATCTTTACTCCCGGCGTGTTGTGGGCTGGTCGCTGAAAAACAACAGAACGGCTGCCTTAACCAAAGCCGCTTTGCTGATGGCCATTCGCAATCGTCGACCTGGCAAGGGACTGCTGTTTCATACCGATCAGGGCATAGAGTATCGAGCCAGTGAGATACAGAAAATACATCATCGCTATGGTTTCACGCCCAGTATGAACCGGGCATACCGGTGTACAGACAATGCTGAGATGGAGTCTTTCTTCCATACTTTCAAAGGTGAGTTCTTCACGGGAACGACGTTCCGAAGCGTTCATCAACTGCGCGACGGCATAGCGGGATATATACAACATTTTTATAATCGGACTCGACTGCACTCGAGCCTTAATCACAAATCTCCGGTAGAATACGAGATGGCTGCTTAACTGTAGACAGGTGTCCATTTTATCGGGGGAAGATCAGACGCCTGCGGCGCACCTGAATTTGGCGTTATGTGGCACCCAAAATAAATAACATTTGAACTAAACTGGATCGGCTCTGTCAAAGTGCTCTGTGCTATAGAGCACAACACCTAAACTCTCACAGAGGACACGAAATGACTGGGAAATCTAATCTGATCACCACAACTCCTGCCACAGTCAAAGCATATTTGGTTGATTGTGATCGAGACTGCGGTGATAACTCAATCGTATATCACTATGAGCCTATTATTGCTTGGATGCACGAGATTGACCCTGTATCACTGGAAACCGGTGGTAGATCTTGCTTTCCCATAACAGCTTTATATGGAGTAAGAACAACAGAATACGCTGTCTATTTTCCTGAAGAAGATTATTGGCAAATCCATCAAGATTCTCCAGAGATGCCAGGAGATATTTCTGCAAAAGGAAAAGCAGAGCTAGAGAAGCATCTTGCAAGTTTGCTCGAAAAAGAAGAAGTAAAGCAATAAAAAATCAAAAGGCTGTGCTCAGTATCAGAACCAGCCACATAATCGGGTAGCCAGAGGTCTCTAACCCCCAGCCCCCACAACACCCTGCATGCGGCTCCGCACAGGGCGTTTCATCAGCCGTGATAAAGCTTGATCCATCCGTCGCGTAGTGCGTATAACCCCTGCGATTTTAAATAGGCATTCGACAATGCCTGATTAATTCCCGGTGTCTTCGAACTACGCCACGGGCCTTTACTGGTCAGACCACAGGCA
>NZ_JBPCXO010000319.1:0-7292 GCF_051008435.1 Endozoicomonas sp.
CCGGTTTGAGACAGTTTTTATGATTATTTGAGGCGAATAGCGAGCTATTCAACGAAAAGAATCATAGAAAATGGCCAAATCCGGCTTTTTCGCAGTAGGTCAGTGGTAAGTCCGACAGGCTCCTAGCGAACGCCAAGCTTGCGAAGCGTACTGGGCTTAAAGTAAGCCACGTCTTTCACATTGGTATTCATCGGTTGTTGAGAATCAATGTAGTTCTTGAGGGTATCCACCAAATACTCACGAGACAATAAATCATGGTACATGGAAGCCCTTCTCCTGACGCCCGGCAGATCGAACATATTAATGGAATTCAGCATGGTTACACGCCAGAGCACATCACGGCCATCGTAGAGATCTACGACAGAAGGTACCCAGCTGTCTTCATCCACATACAGCATTCGAGTTTTGAAGACATTACGCTCGTCTTCTTTCAGGGTGGCCTGAACCTTCCAGACGCGATGCAGTTCATACCGCATCAGATCAGGATTGACATGACCTGCCGTCAGCAACTGATCCATAGGCTGCTCAGCATTCTCAAACTTGTATGAGTGGTACGGAATATAAAGTTCCGTTTTGCCCAACAGCTTCCAGTCATATTTATCAGTAGCACCATTAAAACCGTATGAACTGTCTACCGGGATAAAGTTACCTAACCCCTGCGGTGAATCATAAGCTACGGTAGGAGCACGTCTTACCCGACGAATTCCTGGCGTATACGACCAGGCAGAACGTGGACTAACCGACTGATCGATGGGCTCATGAACCAGTATGGATTTCCCTTTGTCTCGGGAAGGTTGAAAGCGCTCCACAATCTGGTAGAGGCGCGGGGAATTACTGGCCTGAAACGCTTCAATGCTGCTATTGGGATCAAAGTAAGGTGCACGGCTGGTCTCCTTCCGCTTGCCGACCAGATGTGACCCATTTCTATAGACAACAACAGTATTGTTTGTCTGCACATCAAAAAAAGGTGAACCCCCTTGATTGAGATTCCATGCTACCTGCTCACCGTTAGCTGGAATTGGGAACGGTGCGCCACCAAAAGCATTTTTAACGCCATTACCGCCTTCAGCAAGAGTCGCCCGCGTTGCATTCAGAGTCGTATTTTTCTGAATAAAGTCGGAATAGGCCCCGTCCCGATGAGACGGATAAATATGCATTTTGAAAGTTTCCGGATAGGTTTCAAAGAGCTTTACCTGCCCTGGTGATAACTTATCCTTATGCTCCTGCACATTAGCAGCCGTGATGGTAAAAAGCGGCTTCTCATCCCCATAGGGATCCGGATACGCAGACCCGCTTCCTTTATAGCTGGCAGGTGGTTTGAAGTCAGGATTCCAGGCCGGAATCGTTCCTTCAGCATTACCCGCTCGTGTAGCACCTATCGGGGTTAACTCCTTACCCAGCCTGGCGGCTTCTTCAGGGGTTACTTTTGCAGATAGACCCGTTGCAGTAATTAAAGCTCCTACAATACTTCCGACCAGAAGAGATTTTTTTATTATCATTTTTTCTTTCCTTGGCTTTTCATGCGCTTTAGGCACTTGAACCGCAACACATCGCCTTCCTCTCAGGCACAAGAGGAAAAGGACGGATGGTTTTCTCCGACTGCGGCATTCGGTAAAGCAGAGACGATCACGGTACAGAGCGACATTGGCTCAGACTGGTTCCTGAAACGTTCAGGAGGTGGGAAGGCTTCCGTGATTGTACGTTTATTTCCTGTGACGGTGACGTCAGCCTTATCGGCTAGAAGAAAGGGCTGATCCCGCTCACAATTCATTATTATTATTATTATTATTCTCATAAGCCCCAAGTGGTATGACTGGAAATTGTCGAACACCCTCAAAAACAGCTTTTACGTACAATTCCTAAGACAGAAACGGTTAAGTTAATGGCTCCATTTCACATAGGGTTTAAATCAAAAACTATCTTCTAGCAGCAACCTCATCAATAACATTTCTGGCCATTTATTATTAGCATTTAGCGCCCAGGCAATCATCAACAGAAAAGAGCTTCATATTGCCTCCTAATATAAAAAACGAAAAAGAAAAATCATGCAGTAGCTGCAGGATTGAGCCCGTTTGAGCCCAATCCTGCCAACCATTAACGAACGCCTAACTTACGCAAAGTACTTGGAGTAAAATAACTCACGTCTTTAATGTCAGTATTGATAGGCTTATTTTTGCTCTGGTTGTAAACCTCACCTGCCATGTACTCTCTGGAAATCAGATCCTGATAAATCGAGGTACGTCTGGCAATTCCAGGCATATCATAACGATTTATGGAGTTCACAAAGGTCACACGCCAGAGATTGTCACGGCCGTCATACATATCAACAACCGCTGGAATCCAACCATCTTCTTCAACATAGAGCACCCTCTTCTTAAAGACATTTCGCTCACCTTCTTTAAGATTGGCTTCCACCACCCAGACTCTATGCAATTCATAGCGCATAAACTCAGGGTTAGGATGACTTGCAGGGAACATCTCTTTGAATTCAATCGAAGGGTCTTCAAACTTATAAGCGTTATAGGGAATATAAAGCTCTTTCTTGCCAACCAGTTTCCAATCGTATTTATCGGTAGCACCGTTAAAGCCGAAAGAACTGTCAACCGGCAGGAAGTTACCCAGGCCCTGAGGTGAATCATAAGCAACTGTGGGTGCTCTTCTCACTCTGCGAACACCCGGTGTATAAGACCAGGCTGCCCGTGCCATAGCACTTTGATCCAGGGGCTCATGAACGACAATGGATTTACCTTTATCCCGGGTCGGTGCGTGCCTTTGAACCAGCTGATACAGTTTCGGATAATTCTTGGCCTGAAACTCTTCAATATCACTGTTTGGATCAAAATAAGGCGCCAGACGAGTGGCCGTTTTACTGCCCACCAGCTGAGTACCATCACGGTAAACGACAATAGTGCTGGCAGTTTCACTGTAAAAATAAGGAGTACCTGCCTGGTTGGCATTCCAAATCACTTGCTCACCGGTTTTGGGAATAGGAAAGGGGGCTCCACCAAAAGAGTTCACCACACCATTTCCACCCGGTGCCATGGTCGCACGGGTCGCATTGAGGATCGTGTTCTTTTCAGTGAAATCAGAATACTTACCATCCCTGTGGGTAGGGTAAATATGCATCTTGAATGTCTCTGGAAAGGTCGAAAACATCTTGATTGTACCTGGAGACAACTTATCCCTGTACTGATCAACATTTTTAGCCGTAATGGTAAATAAAGGTTTCTCACCTTCATAAGGGTCGACATAAACACTGCCGCTGCCTTTGTAATGAGCTGGCGGTTTAAAATCCGGATTCCAGGCAGGAATAGTCCCATCTTTATTACCGGCTCTTTCTGCACCCACCGGGGTCAATTCCTTACCCAGTTTGGCGGCTTCTTCCGGTGAGACTTTTGCATGAACCGACATCGCGGTCATGGTGGCTAACAAACTAACAACTGGGGCTGCCAATAGTGATTTTTTTATTTTTATTTTCATAATCATTCTATTTTTCAGTCAGAGACTCAATGCTTTGGCAAGCAGCCGAAAGCAGGGTAATTCCTGCCCCGGCACGTGAAAACGCTCGCATTATCAAGAAACACAATCAGTTATCACATCAAATACAAAAATAACTTTTCCATTGGAGAGTGGTTTCAGCACGAAAACACCTTCTTCTGTCTGATCCTCTTTTTAATTTAAAAGGCGATGAATACCTAGTTAGAATTAACGCACACCCAGTTTTCTAAGTGTACCCGGCGTAAAGTAAGAGATTTGTTTTACATCTTCATTAACAGGCTTCTGTGTTGCTCTGTTATAAACTTCATTTGCCAGATATTCTCGTGAAATCAAATCAAAGTAGAACATCGTTCTTCTTTGAATTCCGGGCAAGTCATACATATTAATCGTATTCTGTAAACTCGTGCGCCAGAGCGTGCCACGATTGTCATACTGATCGACAAGAATGGGCAACCAGGTATCTTCATCTATAAAGAACTGACGTTTTTTATAGACGTTCCTTTCACCTTTTTTCAGATTGGCCTCTAGAACCAGAACACGATGCAGTTCATAACGCATAAATTCGGGACTTGGGTGGCCTTTTGGCAACAGTTCCTTAAATTCGACACCTTCCTGCTCGAACTTGTAACTGTTGTAAGGAATGTACATCTCCCTCTTGCCAAGCAGAGTCCAGTCATATTTATCGACATTGCCATTAAAGCCGTAGGAACTGTCAGTCGTCCTGATTTTACCCAGCCCTTGGGGGGTATCGTAAGAAATAGTAGGAGCCCGACGCACCCGACGGACACCAGGCGTATAAGACCAGGCAGCCCTGGGATTTTCATCCCTGTTCAAAAACTCATGAACGAGTGTACTTTTCCCCTTATCCCGGGTGGGTGTATGGGAAAGGTTAATTTGCAACAGAAGTGGAAGTTCCTGATCCTCGTAAGTCTTCAAGTCAAGGTCAGAATCAAAATAGGGTGTCAGTCTGATGACGGTGTTTCGTCCCACAAGATGTCGGCCATTTCGATAGACCATCACATCATGCGTTGTAGACTTTCGATAAAGAGGCCCTGCAGGCACGGTCATATTCCAAACCACTTCCTGACCATTTTGTGGAATAGGAAAAGGGCTGCCACCAAAGGCATTTTCGATACCATTACCACCACTAACCACTTCTGATCGAGTAGCATTCAGCCGAGTATTTTCAATAATAAAGTCAGAATACCCACCGTCTCGATGAGAAGGATAAATATTCATTTTGAATGAACGTGGGTAGCTCTTGAACATGGCCTTAAGACCAGGAGTGAGCTTATCTTCATGATCTCTGAAGTTATCTTTTGTCAGGGTTAATATCGGCTTCTCATCCTTATAAGGATTCGGATACCGATCACCAGGTTGATAGCCTTCCGGTGCTTTAAAATTTGGATTCCAAGCGGGAATAGTACCTTCTTTATTACCTGCTCTTTCAGCCCCCATGGGCGTTAAAACAGAATCCAGTTTTTTGGCTTCTTCCAGTGAAACTTTAGCGCTGGCACTCAGGGCAAATGCCGCAGCCACCATAACCATAGGGGCAGCCAGAACGGTTCTTATCATTATTCTACTCCTTGTTCTGAAAATGCAGCGGCCTCTTACTAACACAGTAGCTCTCATTACTTCAAGGTACGCTGCACTTCAACGCTCCGGGCTCTGGATTCTAATCGGGAATAGCGCTCGACTTTCAATTGAACTGTCTATTCTCGATCAGACTCCCAGAAACCCAATGACTCTCTTACATTAGAAGCTGTACTTCACATTCAGAGCGACATAATCCCTGTCGGTATAAGCATTATCTTCGGCTTTACCAAAATAGGCGTTGTAACTGAGTCCTGCTTCCCATTGATCCTGGTAGAAGAATTTGGCGCCGATACTCAGACGATCGGTGTTATTTGCCGTGGCTGTAAAGCCACCTGCAGCTGACTTTCCATCGATGTTATGCCTGAAGCTGATCGGCACTTCCAGATTAGTGGCCGGAAAGACGTTGTTGTATTTCAGAGTGACCATACCGGCCAGGCCAGAGCCATGCAGTTCAGCAGTCGACTGAATTTCGTCCTTATCTTTCCCAAGCACTTTGTTGTAACCAATTTCACCGGTAAACAACACTTCGTCTGCCAAACGTGTCACACCGAAGGAATGAATCATGGAAAGCTGGGCCTGAATAGTATCAGCTTTCATCGCACTGCCATTCTGATCCAGCACTGTAGTATCTTTGCGCAATGCCAGCTCACCACCCACGTTAGTGTCGCCAATCAAAGTTCCGAAACTGGTACCAATCAACTTGATATCTTCAAAGTACTCAAGGTGATAGCTCGTTGGCATTTGAGGAATAGTGACAGAGTTCAGTGGATTAAATGACCCTCCTGGCTGCTCAGAGTACGGATCATAGGCACCGCTTCTGACTACGTTTACAGGATTCTTCTCATGATAATTGAGGTAATACAGGCCCAGCTCAACACCATTACCCAAACCTTCTGCAAAGTAATTAAAGGCAACACCCCACTGTCCGCTATCGCTGGCATCAACATCTTTACCTCTGGTCAGACTGTATGCCTGATCATAGGCTGGCAAGGTAGCATCAGGGTTCCCTGTATTAGCCCTGAGAACTGCCAGCGCTTGCTGATAAGCGCCCTGAGCGGCCAGAGCAGCAATAGCAGGGGGGAGAATTTGCTCTCCCCCTTCATCAAGTCCATCCGTAACACTGAAGAAACTGCCCACAGCGTTAGTCTCTGTCTTGGCCCATTCCCATTGACTATAGGCTGCAATATTAAGGTTATCAGTCAAATCCAGCTGGGCAAAAACCTGGCCTACAGGCAGGAGAATATCTTTGACTTCCACACCAGCAACGTTAGCTTTGGTGGCATCTGATGGAGACATCGATGTACTGATACCACTGATAAAGAGGCTTTCCCCCCAACTGACCACCTGACGCCCTACCCTGACATTAAGGTTACGCTCACCGATTTCAAAATTGCCGTAAACAAAAGCATCCAGCAAACGAGCTTTTTTACCGTGAGCATCTTTAGTCTCATCGGTGAACTCGTTATAAGCCACTGAGATATTGTTATTGGTCAACGGGCTGTCGTTATCATTTTTTCCGAAGTAGGCATCATCATAAAAAGCACTGCCACGGATGAAAGCGCCCATGTTCTGATAACGAATATCCATTTCACTGATCACAGAGAAACGGTTGGTAACCATAGAACCTTTGTCAAAGTTCCTGTTACCGTCATCTCCCAAAGGACTCCCGATCAGATCGTCATTATGATCACTCATCCGCCAAGCAGCTGAATAGTTAAGCGTGGTATCCCAGTCAACAGACACTTCATCGGTAGGCTGGAAAGAAAGTGACCAAGCAGGAGCAGACATACTGGCGACCACTGTGGCGATAGCCACTGGCAGCAGTTTGATGCGGTTATTGCGTTCTTGAGAAACAGCGTCCTGCTTAACAGTCTTTATTATATTTTTTTTCATAAGAGGCCCCGAAGAGGAGGCTGAGATGCTTGCAGAAAATTCCATTACTGCTTATGACGCATGCTCTACTACCAGCCTTGTGTGTTATTTTTTTTGTTATAAGTTGGCTGGAGTTAACACTATTCGGAGTCCTTAAATGGGACAATAACAATACTGGCCAATTATTTTTTACATATTCAGCCTTAGGGAAGTGGCACAAGAAAGCTTACCGCAGTAAAGTGCCACTTTTCCCCTCTTGACGACTGTAGCTGCCATGACCACCATTACTATTCCTCCAGAGTGCAAATATCTAATCAAACTTGCTG
>NZ_JBPCXO010000320.1:0-7637 GCF_051008435.1 Endozoicomonas sp.
GGGTCTGTTCAGAGTGCGGAGCTGAACATCTGCGTGACGTAAACGCAGCAAGAAACATTCTTGCGGTCGGGCATGACCGTCTAGCTGTAGGAATCCCCGTCCTTTAGGGCGGGGAGGATGTCAACAAGTGCTTACTGCCAGTGTCATGGCACTGCAGGCACATACAGGTTTATCCAAGGGAAATAATAATTTTTTATCTATGACCATTTTCGCATTTCTTTCAGGCGTCCTGTTAACTTGGCTGGTAATGTCGGGTTTGTTATCCCAGTTGATCAGTTTAATCGTCAGCATCTGGTGGCCTTCTTCCAAAAGAGAGCGTGGCATGCTGGCGGATCAGTGGCTTCTTAACAGTGGCGTTGCAACGTCTTCTGGCTGGAGACTGATTGGTTACTGGCGCGAAACCTCCGACTATGGTCAGGCTTGCTCTGAGCTGGCAGGTCTTCTCGCTGATAAAGCCTGTCTTTCCAATCAAGATAAGGTCCTTGATGTCGGCTTTTCCAGTTATGACCAGCTCCTGGTCTGGCTGGATTATTACCAGGTACAGTCATTGACTGCGTTGGCAGAAACAGAACAGTTATTGGCGGGTGCGCAGGATCAGTGTGATCATTATGATCAGTTGAAACTGGAAAGAGGCAATGAGCTGGAACTGGCCAAGCTGGATACAGACTCTTTTGACAAACTGCTGGCTCTGGATTGCGCCTACCACTTTGATAACAAGCCCCAGTTTTTCCACAACGCTAGAAAAGTCATTAAGGATGGCGGCAGTCTGACCTTGACCGATATGGTGCTCAGTCGTCCGTACAAAGATCGTATGGAGCAGAGAATGGTGAATCTGTTGGCACGCTCCTGTGGTATTTCTGTTAAAGGGTTAATGGTTCATCAGAAATACGATTCGAATCTGAAAGAAGCTGGCTTTGAGAAAGTAGAGTTTGTTGATATCAGTCAGGATATTCTATCCGGCTTCTGTTTTTGGTTCTCTCAGCACTTCCGTCAACTGTCGCCTGTTACCCGGCCTAAAGTCTGGATTCGTTTAAGGCTGTTGGTGTGGTTCATTCGTTGGATGCAGCATCGTGGATTATTGGAATATCACGTAATATCTGCTCGATGATGACAGCTTTGTGTCATTATCCACAATAACTGTGGATAACCTTGTGATTTCTTTTTGGATACATCTGGAACCCCCATGATATGGGGGTTTCTTTTTGATTGGTTAAAAAGTAATCAGTTTCTTTTGAGCTTATTTATAGACTGTCGTTTAGTTTCGAATAGCGAAAAGTAAATAGCTATAGATAGGTATTTGTTCTGCCTACTTAACTTCTTGCTGAGTGCTCTGGTATAAGCTTTGCTTAAAAATATCCATGAATAGGTATTTGAAAAGGGAAGAGAGTGCCTCAGACTATGGATTCAGTGTTGTTAATAGGAACCCATTCATCTCGTCTATCCGTTTTGAACCAGGCACTCAATGAGTCGGGTTATGAAGTGATAGGTCGGCTGGAGCAGGCTGACGATCTTGTAACAATGGTTTCCAGTCTCTCTCCTGACATACTGGTGATTGATCTGGATAAACCTGATTCTTCTCTCCTTGAAACCCTTGCTTTGATCAGCAAAAGTTCTCCGCTTCCTGTTGTTATGTTCGTAGAACAATCCACCGATAACATTGTCCAGCAAGCCATACGATCTGGTGTTAATGCCTATATTGTGGCTGACCTTCAGCCCCAACGCGTGAAAACCATTATCGATATTGCCGTTGCACGCTTTCAGGAATATCAGTTATTGAAAGATGAATTGGTGCAGGCTCGCAACCGACTGGAAGATCGCAAGTTGCTCGACAAGGCCAAGGGGTTGCTAATGTCCAGACAGGGGATCAGTGAAGATCAGGCCTATAAAAAGCTGAGAAAGATGGCGATGGATAAAGGTGAAACTCTGGCAGCGGTGGCCAGAAATGTGATCGATGTTTTTAACATGTTGGAAGAAAACGCCTCATAACTGGCAGAGTGATCGTTGTTGGTGCGTGTTTTAAGTCCAGTGCATCAAACTGAAATAAAATGAAAGAAAATTCACAAAATAAGCATAGTTAGAGGCTGTAAATAGTTGGCACGCAGAATGCGTAGAATGCATTAAGTAGATCACAACAATAAAAATGTTCCTGCCAAGGGCGGCAGGAATAAACATTCACAGCAAAGGCGCTGTGAAGACGAGCAAAGACGCTCATCGCTTCCCGGAAGATTTTCCAGGGAGCGGTGGGCGTTTTTTTTTGTTCATGGAAAGGCGGGCTGTTGCGAATTCCTCCCCTGAGAGGTTGGCCGGATATAGCAGCAATGGATAGATTTGGGAGTGGTGAATGAAGTGGTTTAAACCCTTAAAGTCGGTAGCAATGAGCGCCCTGATTAGCGTCAGTGGTCTTGCATCGATGCAGGCACAGGCTGATCTGGGTTATCCAGAAAAAGAAGAGTTGAAGTTTGGTTTTATCAAACTGACCGACATGGCTCCCATAGCCATTGCCTACGAGAAAGGCTACTTCGAAGATGAAGGGCTCTATGTCACCATTGAAGCTCAGGCAAACTGGAAAGTACTGCTGGATGGCGTCATTGATGGACGCCTGGATGGTGCGCATATGCTGGCAGGGCAACCTATTGCAGCCACCATGGGCTATGGCACAAAGGCAGAAATCATTACCCCGTTTTCCATGGACTTGAATGGTAATGGTATTACTGTTTCCAATGAAATCTGGAAACAGATGAAGCCCAACATTCCCAAACAGGCGGACGGCAAACCGCAGCATCCTATTAAAGCTGATGCTCTTAAGCCGGTTGTGGAAAAGTACAAGGAGAACGGCAAGCCTTTCAAAATGGGCATGGTCTTCCCGGTTTCCACACACAATTATGAATTGAGATACTGGCTGGCAGCTGGTGGTATTCACCCAGGCTTTTACGCGCCACATAAGGGCGATACTTCAGGCCAGATTAATGCAGATGCCCTCTTGTCAGTAACACCTCCACCGCAAATGCCATCCACCATGGAGGCCGGAACCATTTATGGCTACTGTGTAGGCGAGCCCTGGAACCAGCAAGCAGTCTTCAAAAACATCGGTGTACCGGTTGTTACTGATTATGAAATCTGGAAAGACAATCCAGAGAAAGTGTTCGGTATTACCAAAGCCTTTGCTGAGAAATACCCAAACACCACGACTCGTCTCACCCGTGCCCTGATTCGAGCCGCTAAATGGCTGGATGAAAACAATAACGCGAACCGTCCTGAGGCTGTGAAGATTCTTTCTCAGTCCAACTATGTCGGTGCTGATTACGACGTTATTGCCAACAGTATGACCGGTACCTTTGAGTATGAAAAAGGCGACAAGCGTGACGTGCCTGATTTCAACGTCTTCTTCCGTTATAACGCAACTTATCCCTACTACTCCGATGCCATCTGGTACTTGACCCAGATGCGTCGCTGGGGACAGATCTCTGAAGATAAGCCGGACTCCTGGTACGTGAATATTGCCAAGAAGGTTTATCGTCCAGACATCTACGAAGCAGCCGCCAGATCCCTGATTAAAGAGAAGCTGATCAAGGCCAGTGACTTTCCGAACTTTGCTGAAGAAGATGGATTCAGAAATCCACAGACTCATTTTATTGACGGCATCGTTTACAACGGTAAGAAACCAAATGATTACATCAACAAGTTCAGTATTGGTCTGAAGCAAGGCGACAAGATTTAATTCTGTCGCGAATGGATCACGGAGGTGATCCATTTCATGCTCGGGCTGTTGAGTATGAAAATCCAGCTCTATCAAGTTTTGTGCAACGTTTTTATGTTCCAGAGTGAGCTGCATTTTCCGCTCAAGGCTGTTTGGGGGAGAGAACAAACATGACAACTGAAACTGCGTTGGCAAATAATAATACTAACAAGCCAATTATTTCTGAAAATCTTAAAGAAGGGATAGCAAAGGCTTTTAAAACTTTGCTGGTGCCCTTGATTGGCATACTCGTCTTCCTGATGCTGTGGTCAGGCGCTGCCAGCAAGATCGATACATCACTAGGAAAGTTTCCCGGACCGGCTGTGGTCTGGGAGCAAATGGGGTCGCTCTACGAAGAACACAGCGCCGAACGAGTAAAAGAGCAGGCCTTCTACGAACGACAGCAGAAGCGTATAGAAGCCAGACTGGCCAAGGACCCGGATTATTCACCCAAAATCCGTGCCTACACCGGTAAGGAAACGTTTCTGGACCAGATCTTCACCAGCCTTATCACTGTGCTGAGTGGATTTGTCCTGGCGGCGGTCATCGCCATACCCCTGGGGATCGCCATAGGACTGAATAAAACCCTGAATGCCGCAGTTAACCCTGTTATTCAGATTTTTAAACCGGTTTCTCCCCTGGCTTGGTTACCTTTGGTGACTATGGTTGTCAGCGCAGTCTATGTCAGCCCTGATCCTTTGGTAGCCAAGTCCTTTTTAAATTCCATGATTACCGTCACGCTCTGTTGTTTGTGGCCCATGGTAATCAATACATCAGTAGGCGTTGCCTCTATTGAAAAAGATCTGGTGAATGTCAGCCGTGTGCTGAGACTGCCAGCTCTGAAGCATGTGCAGAAAATTGTTCTGCCTGCTTCCATACCGATGATCTTTACCGGTATGAGATTGTCGTTAGGTGTCGCCTGGATGGTTCTGATCGCAGCAGAAATGCTGGCTCAGAACCCCGGACTTGGAAAGTTCGTCTGGGATGAGTTTCAGAATGGCAGCTCCAACTCGCTGGCCCGGATTATGGTTGCCGTTGTCGTCATCGGACTGATCGGTTTTCTGCTGGATCGCACTATGCTCCAGTTGCAGCGCTATGTCTCCTGGGACAAAGCCGGCACAGCCAGTTAATTCAACACGGAGGTGAACAGTCATGAACTCATCAAAAGCCATGAACGCTCAAAAAACAGCGAACATTTTATTAGACATCAGCCATATCGACATGGTGTTTGAAACCCCCAAAGGCCCATTTACGGCTTTGAAAGGGGTGGATCTGAAGATCAGTCAGGGCGAGTTTGTCTCGCTGATCGGTCACTCAGGTTGTGGAAAATCAACGGTACTGAACATCGTTGCCGGTTTGTATCAGGCTTCTACAGGAGGCGTGGTTCTCAATGGTAAGGAAGTGAGCGAACCAGGACCGGAACGAGCGGTAGTCTTTCAGAATCATTCACTGCTGCCCTGGCTAACGGCCTATCAGAATGTAGAGCTGGCGGTTAAGCAGGTATTTGGACGCTCAAAAAGCAAGTCCGAAACGAAAGAGTGGATCGAGTACAACCTTGAGCTGGTGCACATGGAACATGCGATGCACAAAAGGCCTGACGAGATTTCTGGTGGAATGAAGCAGCGTGTCGGGATTGCCAGAGCACTCTCCATGCAACCGGAAATCTTGTTGATGGACGAACCTTTTGGTGCTCTTGATGCTCTGACCCGAGCTCACATGCAGGACTCTTTGATGGAGATCCAGCAGGAGCTCAACAACACCGTCATTATGATTACCCACGATGTGGATGAAGCCGTACTGCTATCGGATCGAATCGTCATGATGACCAACGGGCCAGAAGCCACCATTGGTGAAATTCTCGACATCAATCTGGAGCGCCCCAGGGATCGCCTGGCTCTGGCTGAAGATCCGGAATACACCCATCTGCGTTCAGAAGTATTGAAGTTCCTTTATGAGAAGCAACGCAAGGTGGAAAGCATCAGCAAACATAAAACCAAAAAAGAATCTTCCAGCGGTAAGGAAGGCATTCAGGCTGCATAGGGGCTGTTGACGTTTTGTTTTAGCGCTCAGCAGTTATGGATGCTCCGAAAAGCGGCCATCTACAGCGTTAAACCTCCTTGACGTAGGGGAGCTAGGCCTTCCTCGGTTTGCCTTGTATATGACCGCTTTTCGGTAGCACTGAGTCGCAAAACAAAACGTCAACAGTCCCTAATATCCGGGGGGATAAAACGCAGCTCAATCCACAATAATAAGAACGGAGTTGAAGTCTTTGAAACACACAAAGGTAACAGTATTGGCAGCGGCTATTGCGGGGGCAGCCGCTGTCTCAACCACACAGGTTCAGGCCGATGAATTCATTGAAGCCATTACCGGAGGGGAAGCGTTTGGTGACTTCCGCCTGAGGTACGAGACGGTTGATCAGGACAATGCCCTGAAAGACGGTAAAGCTCTGACGCTCAGATCACGTCTGGGTTACAAGACAGGTGATTATTATGGTTTTTCCGGTCTTCTGGAATTTGAAGATTCAAGGTCTATAGCCGGTATTGATGATTACAACGATACGGTGGGCAATGGTACGGACTATTCTGTCATCGCTGATCCGGAAGTCACTGAAGTCGATCAGGCTTTTATTCAATATAAAATGGAAGGGCTGACAGCGAAGCTGGGCAGACAGGTCATTGCTTATGATAATCAACGTTTTTTGGGGCATGTGGGCTGGCGACAGGACCGACAAACCTTTAACGCCCTTACCGCCGATTATATGCCTGTTGAAGGACTGTCACTGAAATACGCTTACATCAACAAGCGCAACCGTATTTTTGCCCAAGAAAAGGATCTGAGATCCAAAGATCATTTGCTCAATGCATCCTACTCAACACCGATAGGAAAGCTGATCGGCTATGCCTACTTGCTTGAGCTGGATAACGATACTGACAACAGTCTGGACACTTATGGTGTGAGACTCTCAGGTTCGGCTGAAGCCAATGATCTGAAATTCCTCTACACCGGTGAGTATGCCAGTCAGAAGAGCGAATCAGGCTCAAATAAATACGATGCCAATTACTACTTTGCAGAAGGTGGTGTGGTGATCTCCGGCATTACAGCCAAAGTGGGTTATGAGGTGCTGGGCTCCGATGATGGCAAGTATGGTTTCTCAACGCCATTGGCCACTGCACACAAGTTTAATGGTTGGACGGATCAGTTCCTGGGAACACCGGCACAGGGTCTGAAGGATCTTTATGCTTCGGTAGGTGGCAAGCTATTTGGGGGTAAGTGGTCCGTAACCTATCACGACTTCAGTGCTGACGAAGATACCTCGACGATTGATGATCTGGGTAAAGAAATTGATCTGGTCTTCAGCAAGAAGTTTGGTAAACACTACAACGCGGGTGTGAAGTATGCGACCTACTCTGCAGGTGATAAGGCTGCAGGCAAGGTAGACACCGATAAACTCTGGTTGTGGGTTGGTTTGAGCTTCTGATACTAACGATAAGGGAAGCTTCAGCTTCCCTTTTTTTGATCCCCTGTTCGGCCTGCAAAAAACATTTCTGACAGCTAATGCGGAAGCTGAGCCTTCTTTCGTATTCATACCTTAGATGCATAACTCAAAAATTGCTTACATTAACTGCCTGGAGTCTGGTCTGGAGTCGTCTATTTTTTAACCGGTCACCATGAAATGGAGCAGACGACTTTGAAACACACAAAGGTAACATTACTGTCAGCGGCTATTACGGGGGTTGTTGCTGTCTCAAGCCTACCGGCTCAAGCGGATGAATTTATCGGTTGAGCGTAAAACCCCGTACTTTGAGTGCGGGGATGTAAGCTCGTCGGCGATAGCCGACTAATGCGGTGTTCTCTGCTGCTGAACGTACTGTTTGATGACTTCTATAGGAGCGCCACC
>NZ_JBPCXO010000321.1:0-7669 GCF_051008435.1 Endozoicomonas sp.
ACACGTTACAGCTCGACCTTAAACCCTACACAAGAGTGGCGTAAGACATACTCCGGTATGCAGCCGTGTTGACGGTGTAGATAAACCCAGAGAATCACTGATTGTCGCAGGTTTTTAGTAGCGGTAGAAGAAAGACTTCCATCATGGTCACTGCTACATAGCGTGTCAGATTGCTGGCCAGGTAACTGGATTTTTCGGAGAGTTTAACGCGGGCGTTTTTGAACAGTGCTATAGAGTCACTGGCGTCATCTTTGATCGATGCAGAACTCGAACTGCCCAGAATGTGTTCCTGGGTATTCAGGAGAGCCTGGTAGCTTTCATGATAAAGGGATTCGGTGACAGCTTCACTGGATTGCCTGACCAGATTGATTGAGAACGGGAAAATAATCACCAGCAGCAGTACGGTAATTACGGCACCTTCACCAAAGCGAATCAGTGACATATGCCAGCGGTTTTTGGCGGAAAGCCAGGTATCGGCAATCAGGATTGACAGAAGACCTGCTTGGCCAACAAGAATCAGCCAGGGAGTTAACCACTGAACCAGCTTCAGGGTATTGTCGATCACATGGAGAGCCAGCAGGTTGAACAGAGCAAAGTTTCTGCCATAAGCCGCCAGGTCGGTTGCCTGGGCA
This sequence comes from Endozoicomonas sp., assembly GCF_051008435.1. Taxonomy (GTDB): domain Bacteria; phylum Pseudomonadota; class Gammaproteobacteria; order Pseudomonadales; family Endozoicomonadaceae; genus Endozoicomonas_A. The sequence continues at coordinate 633 of NZ_JBPCXO010000321.1, forward strand.
ACGATATTGCCCAGCTGGATGTTGGCATCAACGATAAAACTGATGCCAAATTCACTGCTCTGTAAAACCAGGAGCCCGGCATGCAGTTCGGACAGAGTGAGCGTCATGGATTCAGCACGATCTTCAGCGCTGTCAATAAATGCATCATTGGAGTGAAAAAGGTTACCCAGTAGCCGCTCATCCAGAGAGGCCAGCTGACCGGTACTTGCCAGCCAGGAAGTGCAAACAGCAAGAACCAGCATTAACAGCAGTAAAAGATACTTAAACCACAGAGAACCCTTGTTTGCGATCAGGGTATGAGTCTGGCTGGTCATATCTGGCAGTCTCCCAGTGCGAATAGTGTTTTTCATTGCCTTTGAAGCGGCTCTGATCTACAAATCCAGAAACACCTTCGGTTTTTCCCTGATCTGTGAATTGCCAAAAAGCCCAGTTGATACTGGCAACATCCGATCTTTCGTTGCTGTAATCGCTGATCCAGACGGTGTAATGGCTGAAGGTCTCTTTTAAATATTCATTCCAGAAGTTTTTATCGGAATAAATGATGGGGCGACAGCCCATGATATTCTCAACAAAAATCAACCAGCTTTTTACGGACTGTTGAAAAGCAGCGATATCATTATCAGGCGCGACTTCAACATCCAGAACCGGGGGCAGGGTAAAATTCAGTTTCTGAACGGTAGCAATAAAGTGCTTTGCCTACTCCAGACCATCTTCATCGGGTGGATAGAAGTGGTAAGCACTGTAGGCCAGATCGGTGTCATCGATACGGCTGATGTTTTGGGTGAAATCCGGGTCAATATAGTCAGTCCCTTCAGTGGCCTTCACAAAAGCAAAATGAAAGGATTCGGAGACCTCTTCCCAATCAACGTTGCCCTGATAATGGGAGGCATCAATGCCAGGCAGATTAGTGGCAACCGTTTGTTTTTCTGCAGTCGTGCTGGTGCTGGCTTGTATTGTTGAGGTTTGGGGAGATTGATCAAGAAGATGAATAGCACTGCTGTCGAGCCAGTGAATAATGGCTAGCAACAGCAGGGCATCCAACAAATAAAAGCCGTAGCGTTTGGCTGTCTGGGGCATCAGGGTTCCATCCTTTGAACCGTTGATACTGCATGATCCGATCAATGTAATCAGGGCGACATTGACTGAGAAAATTCTTTTCAGCTAATGCTAATGTCGGCCGTTAGATCATGGTTTTAACCAGATTGCGCCGAGTCAGCCAGGAAGTCATGAATATAGCCAGAAGGTGCAGGCCGACAAAATAATAGAGGCCATTCACCAGCAGGGCATGCCATTCATAGACGCCGTGTTCAAAGCCAAAGTCGGTGTCCTGTAACCAGCCGGTAAACGCTGCCAGTGCCAGGGTGGACCACATCAACCAGACGGCTATAGCTCCCATCGGGTTGTGACCATCTTCTCCCTGTTGGCGGGTTTTCAGCTCATGAAGATGCTGTTTAATACCCGAGAAAGAAGGTTTGATGTCTTTGAGGCGAGCTGGCTTGGGAGCGAGGGTTAAACCGTAGAGCAGTCTCAGACCCACCAGAGCAAAAATGCTCCAGCCAAAATACTCATGGTACTGATCGCCTCCCTCAACCACGAAATGGTTACTGAGAAAGAGGGCGGCAACCATCCAGTGAATTAACTGGATGGCACGTGGCCATCGAAATCTTTTAGACGTCGAACTCACGATGATACTTCTTCCTGATGTCGTTCAGCTTTTTCATTCTCTGCTTGGCCAGCTTCAGATCTTCTTGATCCAGCGCAGCCTGAACACCGGCCAGACCGGTCAGCAGTTGATCAATACCCTTTTGGAACGCTTCAGGTGCGTCAGCATAACCGGCATTTTTTGCTTTTTCGGCGTGTGTACGAAACTCAGTCACGTAGTTCTGCAGATCTTCAATGGTCTTAGCTGAGCCAGAGCGCTTGAAGTTGAAGCTCATTTTTTTCATTTCAGCATTCAGCTCAACGGCATGGTCTTCGTGAGCGTGAGCAGAGGCAGGCATTGACGCCATGAAGGTAGCGGACAGGGCCAGTGGTATAAAGAGGGCTTTGGCGAGCGATTTCATCTTAACTTCCCGAATAAATATTTTCGCTTGAGCATCATAATGACTCAGGAAAGAAATAAGAAGGCTGGTTGCATAAAACTTTTTGATCCAAAGGCTTTGTTGGATTGAGGTCTGAAAAGTAAGTCTTCTCAAAGTAACGGGTAAAGGTTTGTTACTGAAATATAAAGAAAGGTGTACGACGGAAGGTAGGTATATACACCTATGCTCGACCAGTGGCAGAATAGGAAAAAGTCAGACAGCGAGGAGCTGCTGATAGTGAAGAGAGTCATCCAGGGAGAAAGGAATGAAAAGAGTGCAGTTTTTCACAAATGGTGAAGTGACGACTTACCTTGACCAATATGCACGCACGTATCTGGAAGAGCAAAGGCAGCTGTTTAATCAAGGGTTTCTTACTGTGGGTGATATCATTGAAACCCATGATATTAATGAAGCGTTCGATCTTCATAAGAAAAACTATGGAAGTGATGTAAAAGCCTATTCTACATTGAGTCTTCTGGCAGGCTTGACAGCAGCTCTATAGCAATGAGGGATCTGGCAGATTACTAAAGTGTCTGCCAACTTCGAACACTGTGTCAGGGAGATCAGAGGAAGTGGAGTTGACCCTTAAAGAGATAGTTGCCAGCGATCTGTCTGAGATTCTTGAATTAGCCGAGTCGGTGAATGAGGAGCATGTCATTCCATGTTTGAATCCTGAAGGGCAACAGACAATGAGACGTGTGCGCAGATCTGACATTGAGCAAGTCATTAATAAGGACGTTTATACAGCCATTAAAGCTGTCGCAGAAGGCAGAATTATTGGTTATGTCGCCTGGCGACAAGGTCGTTATATCGCTCAACTCTATGTAAGCACCGAATATCAGGGGCTGGGTATTGGCAGACAGTTAGTGACTGAAATGCAAAGGATCAGTGGCGCCGAAACGATTGAGCTAAAAGCATCCATCAATGCTGTTGGTTTCTATGAAAAACTGGGGTTTAAAGCTACTGAAGAAGAATTAGAAAGCAGTGGTATTCGTTACGTACCCATGAAACGAGTTATCTGACACTCTTATATGAAAAGTAATAACGGAAAAATCACCTTAAGGTATTGTCTTTCTATGCAGTAGAAAAGTCACTTCGTTAATAGAAAGCTTAAATACAACAGGCTCCTTGGATAATGAATGAGATAGGCAAGCTCAGCGTATGATTTAGCAAGGTTGGTTATAGAGCATCGAGAAGGGTAACTGATGAAAAGAGATAATGTAGATATCAGATCGGTTTCGGTACATGATCTTGATCAGTTAATCTTTGAATGATTATGATTTTGACAGGTCTTGTTTTAGATAACACGACTGTTTCTAGATAATATCTTTTTTCTGCAAACTTATTTCTGTTAACTTACATTTATGCCTATCAATTCTGCTGATTGAAATGCATTTTCAGAGTGTTAACATTCTATTGAAACAAGGAAAGAAGACATTGAATAATAAAAAACAATTGTTTGCAGGAAGCTGTCTGGCTATTACTTTACTGGCATCACATATATCTGCTGATGTTGTCGTTATTGATGATCATATTGTTAACGGGTCAGAGTGTGTCGGTGTTAGTTGTGATGACGGTGAAATCTTTGATTTTGATACGCTTAAACTGAAAGCGGAAAGCCCCAGTATTTTCTTTCAAGATACCAGTGTTTCGGCCTCGTTTCCCACGAATGACTGGAGAATGGGGATGTCCGGGCAGGTACAGACCAGTGACAGTATTTTTTATATTGAAGATGCTGACAGTCAGAATAAAGTGCTGCAACTGTCTTCAACTCCTGAGGGCGGTGTAGCCATTGGAGCAGGAGCAGAGTTGGTTGATAGTGCTGTTTCAGTAGGGGCGGCCGGTAATGAAAAACGTGTAGCCAATGTTGCCCAGGGTGTGTACGACACAGATGCTGTCAATCTAGAACAGTTCAAGGCGTTTGAAGCCATAGCGCAAAGCGAGAATCAATCGAATATCGATACATTGAATGGTGAATTAACTAGTTTACAAGGTCGTTTGGACAATCTTGGTAGTCGTCTCGAGAGTATTGCTGAAAGGCTTGATGCCCTGAGTCAATAACGTTCAATGATCGTTATCCTGACTTGAAATGTATAACAGCTATAACCATTCGAGAATTTTATGTTACCGAAAAAGATTGTGTATTTGGGGTTGTTAATACCCCTTGGGGGGTCTGCTGCTGTTGTTAAGAATGATGATCTGATCGTTCAGGGCAACAAGTGTGTGGGTCTTGATTGCGTTAATGGTGAGAACTTCGGTTCTGACACTTTTAAACTCAAAGAGAACAATACCGGCATCCGATTCCATGATACAGCTCTGGCTGATGGTTTGGGCCAAAGCTGGAATCTTGAAGCGAATGCTTCGAATAATGGCGGTCAGAACTATTTTGATTTTATGGTCAAGTCAATAACCAAGGATTCGGTATCCTTGAGTGATGGCACAGCTACAGCCTATGACTGCTCGGTACCTTTTGATCCAACTCAAGCTGATTTTGGTTTCATACCCGCAGGTGAGCCTGTTATCCGTATTGATCCGGTTCCGGGAACATGCGCTCCTTTTCCTGATTTTCAGTTTTGTGAATACACCTGCTCAGAAACTCCGGATTATTCTGTCGCTTCTGTATTGAAAATGGCTAAAAATGGCCAGCCGACCTTTGCTGCAGGTACCGCTATAGGTTATCAGTCGAGAGTGGTAGAGGGGGCGGTTTCCGTTGGCGCTGAAACTCTTTTACGACGGGTTGCTAATATTGCCAGCGCTTTGAACGATACTGATTTGCTGACTCTGCAAAGTCTCAATGAATATGACCTGTTAGATTCAGAAAAACAGCTATCCAATGAGTTGTCTAAGCAATTAGCTGAGTTTGAAGCTCAGGTCACAGAACTTGAAAAGCAGCTTGAGAGTCTGGAAGCCAGAAATATCCCTATAGCTTTGGTGGCAGGTCTTTCTGAAAAGCCCCCTCGTTTACCTGATGGTACTGTAATCGATACCTCCAGGGGAGGGGATATGACTTCAAGATCCCGGTGGGTAAATAATGTGCGATTGAAGTGGTTCACTCATACATTGCAGCTGGCTATTCGCTTACAGTCTGTCAACATTAGTCTCTCTTGTTCCGTGTTGGGATATGCTGAGAGAAAGTTGAGCGGCAGAAATGCCTGGTTTGAGCAGGACAGTAACGCGACTGCCCGTTTGAAAGAGTCGCTGGTGCAAATATCGACGCTCTATCAGTGCAGATAGTGAATCCATAAGAACGGTTGGAGTCAAAACCTTATCTTCAGGGTGTGTTGCGATAACTGGGTTAATTATTCCTGCAGGCTAAGCGACCATAATGCAGTTCCAGTAACACCTCTGAAGAGTAGCCCGCTCCCATGATATCAGTCGAAATATATCCTTTGGACTCTTCCTTCCACTGCAGCTGTTATCTCAGCTAACTGCCAATCGGTAACAGGTGTATGGTATAGATAAGGTCATCACACCTCTGATATGAAATTCCTTATGACTTACGACGAATTCAATGATTATTGTGCTAGCTTCAAGGCGACTTCTCACGTTATTCAATGGGGAGACTCCCATGTATGGAAAGTGGGAGATAAGGTATTTGCCGTAGGTGGTTGGGGAAAAGCAGATAAGCCCGCTTTCACCTTCAAGACCTCAGAATCCAACTTTCATTTCCTGTCTGAAAAGCCGGGCTATCAGCCGGCTCCCTATCTTGCCTCTCGAGGAATGAAATGGATTCAGCAGTTTGATGTGCCCGGGGATGAGGATGAAGAGTTAAAATACTACATTACTGAATCCTATCGTATGGTTTCACTGGGCCTGACCAAGAAAAAGCAAAAAGAGCTGGGTCTGAATCAAAACGAATAACTGAAGTATCATCAGTCAAAGATCAGGGTGCTATTGAGTTCATTACTTTCACTTCTTGTATAAAGATCAATCTTAAAGAATCAGCTCGAAAATAATTAAATCAGATGAAAAGGGTAGTGCTATCAAGCTGTAGGGAATTACACTTCTGCGTCTGAATCTTCAGCAGTTAGAAGGATTGGCATGATAAGACAATACTATCTTGGTCAGGTATTTCGAGGGCGCGTTCAGCAGAGCTTTGGTTTTGAAACGGCGATTCAAAAATCAGAAGTGAATGAGGAAATTTATCTTTCCTTCGAAGGTTTGCAAGGCGATGAGTCTGCTGACAGGCGACATCACGGTGGCCCAGAGAGAGCATTGCATCATTATCCTTCTGAACACTATACCTATTGGAGCAAGAAGTATGGTGAGCCAGCTAAATGGAAGCCCTCAGGAATGGGAGAAAACCTGAGCTCAGCAGGTATGACAGAAGACACTGTTTGTTTGGGTGATCGTTACCAGTGGGGTGAGGCAGTCATAGAAGTGAGTCAACCTCGCTCACCCTGTCACAAACTCAATAAACGCTGGGGTATTGATGGTTTGTCTGTTGATATGCAGGGCAACAGCCGTTGCGGTTGGTTATACAGAGTCATTCAACCTGGTGCGGTGAGTGCTAACAAACCATTGGAATTGATTGAGCGGGTTAACCATGCCCTGACAATACTGGAAGTTTGTGAAAGTTTTTTTGGGGACCCGCTTGGCAAGAATGGACTTGAGGCGCTAAAGCACCAAAACAGGTTGTCGGAGAGCTGGAAGGATAAAGTCATAGAGCGCCTGGAGACAGGAAAAGTAGAGAACTGGAATTTTCGTTTATTGGGGCATGCCTGAACGATCATTTGAACTTAGTGTGGTCTCCAGTTCTCTACTATCTCATTCAGGGGGCTGACAAAGATGAAGGTCGGGACTGAACTGGAATTGCTCTTTTATTCCTAACACTCGATTCTGCAGTTTTTCTCACTTGACAATCAGGCTGCATCCAATAATTCAAATTTCCCAGCATGAGATTTGAGTGATTCCGTAGGCTCCCGTTTACCAAGATCTCGCCCCGCCATATGCCTA
>NZ_JBPCXO010000322.1:0-3937 GCF_051008435.1 Endozoicomonas sp.
GCGGTGGCGCTCCTATAGAAGTCATCAAACAGTACGTTCAGCAGCAGAGAACACCGCATTAGTCGGCTATCGCCGACGAGCTTACACCCCCGCACTCAAAGTACGGGGTTTTACGCTCAACCGATAAACAACAAGGAAAATAGCAGAGTATTGAGCCTGGCACAGAAGGTTTTCTATAAAGCACAGAGCTCTTGGGAAAAGAGCCCTGCGTTATTCAAGCTGCTCAGTTTCCAGAGAGCTCATTTCTGAGCATTTGCAGGACAGGTTTAGTCTCAGGCCGAACACCTCTCCAGATAGCAAATTGCTCGGCTGCCTGCTCTACCAGCATACCCAGTCCATCGATGACTTTTCCAGCACTATGATCCAAAGCCCACTGGTTAAATACAGTGTGAGTCGCAGAGTACATCATGTCATAGCAGCAGGTCGCAGGTGCGATCACTGTCGCAGGAACAGGAGGCAGATCTCCGTGCAAGCTGGCAGAGGTACCATTGATGATGATGTCAAAACTGCCTTCCAGCTCTGATAAGCCGGAGGCTTTTACCGGTTTTTCCGGGAACAGGCCTGCCAGCGTTTCAGCTTTGCTGACAGTACGGTTGGCTATCACCAATTCAGATGGCTCTTGTGCGAGGATAGGCTCAAGAACACCTCTTACCGCTCCACCAGCTCCAAGAACCAGAACCCGTGCGCCCTTGATTGAAACACCGTGGTTAACCATCAGGTCCTGAACCAGACCCAATCCATCGGTATTGTCACCGTTCAGGGCTCCTTTCTCATCCATCCAGAGCGTATTCACTGCGCCTGCTTTCTCAGCCCTTGCTGTGCGTACTGCAGACAGCTGCCAGGCCTGCTCCTTGAAAGGTACGGTCACACTCAGGCCAAGGTAGCCACCATTATTAAAGAAACGTCGGACGGCCTCTTCAAAGTCATTAACTGGAACAAGCTGAGTGTTATAACTCAGTTTGTGCCCAACGGACTCTGCAAACATGGCATGAATTCTGGGTGACTTGCTGTGTTCAATGGGATTACCCATCACAGCATAATGATCAACAGGTATAGCCATAGGGTTTCCTATTTTATTACACCCACTCTCTGGGTTTCAGGAATTCATTGTACAAACGGGCTTCTTCTGTTCCGTCTTCCGGATGCCAGTTGTAATCCCAGCGCACAACAGGAGGCAGAGACATCAGGATAGACTCGGTGCGTCCCCCGGATTGCAGACCGAATAATGTGCCACGGTCGTAGACCAGATTGAATTCAACATAACGACCGCGCCGGTACTCCTGAAAATAACGATTTTGTTCAGTGTACTCAGTGTCTTTGCGTTTCTGGACAATGGGCAGATAAGCTTCGATATAGCTGCTACCTACGGCCTGCATAAATTCAAAGCAGCGTTCAAAAGGCCATTCATTCAGATCATCGTAGAACAAACCACCGATACCACGAGGCTCATTCCGATGCTTCAGAAAGAAGTAATCGTCACACCATTTCTTGTAGCGGGGATAAACGTCTTCACCAAAAGGCTCACAGGCTGACTTGGCCACCTGATGCCAGTGACTGCAGTCTTCTTCAAAGCCATAATAAGGTGTCAGGTCATAACCCCCACCAAACCACCAGACCGGATCAGCGCCTTCTTTCTCAGCAATCAGCAAACGAACATTAGCGTGAGAGGTGGGAACGAACGGATTTCTGGGATGAATGACCAGAGAAACCCCCATAGCCTGAAAGCTGCGGCCTTCCAGCTCGGGTCTTTTTGCTGTTGCGGAAGGAGGCAATTTATTGCCTTTCACGTAGGAAAAGTTAACGCCGCCTTTTTCAAACAGCGAACCGCCTTCAATCACTCGGGCACGACCACCACCGCCGCCATGGTATTCCCAGGATTCTTCGCGAAAAACAGTACCACCGTCTTCTTTTTCCAGGGCGTTACAGATAGCGTCCTGTAATGACAACAGGTATTGCCTGACTCGCTCTACCTGTTCATGGCTGTTTATAGGCTCAAGGCTGTCTACCGGTTCGCTGTTGTTTTCTGGATCAGTGGCTTTTCCAGTATGGGCGTCGGTCACCATAATATTCCCTGGGCTGGCTGAAAAATGAGGATCAAGTTTAACAGAACTGAAAACCCCTGGCTGGCGATAGCTGGTCATGGGTTTTTAGAATGGGCGCAAGCGCCATCTAACTGAAAGGTTGCGGCAACTCAAGAACAACTCCGGCGATTACTGGCTTTACTCAAATTTCGGTTCAATTGTACTGAGAGTCAATATCATAAGCCAAGCTTATGCCGCATTGCTTTTCTGGACTTAAACTTGTTAGCGTCATAGTCAGAAGTTAAAGGGGCATCTTGGTCATTCAATGCAGCTTTTGCTATTTCACTATCGGTTTTCTGCTCTAACTTATTCCAGTCAGTTTTACCTTTTTGGTTATTTATGTCGTTTTGGGTGTATCTTCTATTTGTCATCTTTTTGAAACCTCTTTTGGTATTCTTCACTGGGTCGTTTGAATTCTTTCAATTGTTCATCAGTCAGAGGCGGGTTGTCTGGATCAGACTTAGCTCGTTCCTCTATCTCCTCTTCAGTCAGATTTTTAAGGCGTTCTTCATTTGTTTCGCCTTTCATTTTGTCCAATTCATCTTGAGAGTGACGTACTATTGCCATAATTTTACCCTGTTTGATATATACGGCGCTCTTTTTTGTCTGCTTTACGAGCTGAAATAATCCTAATCGTATCTTCGTGACGCTCAGTATATACAACTAGCAGAATCCCGTAAGGATCAACAGCTCCGATGATCTGAAAGCGTGCTTCTCCATAATCATGCCTGCCGTCTCCACTCACTATAAAATTAGGGTCTTTGAAAACTTTTGCGGCTTCTACGAAATCAATATCATGCTTTCTTAAATTTATTTGGTTTTTATTCTCATCCCATTCAAAAAACACGTTCACTGCCCTATGTAGCTATAACAAAGTGCTGATTTTATCAGCTATCGTAACTGCGGATATTCTATTGGCAACAACACTCTTCTGACCACCTGTTTTTGGTGGAAGACCAAGTTTACAAAAGATTCCGCTTGTTATTATTGGTGTGGTATAGCATCAACCGGCTCTGATCACTTGTCCTGTCTGAAGGTCACGAATTTCAGAGGGTTCAGTCTGTGGGCCGGTTTCACCGGAAACAATCAGTGACACCTGGCTACCCATCTGTTCCTGAACCTGTTGCTCTGTCATCAATGGAGATTCTCCTGCCTGATTGGCAGAAGTAGATACCAGTGGATGCCCTGCCTGTTCACAAAGCCTGTTCACCACCGGATGAGCACTGACCCTGACAGCCACCGTATTGAACTTTCCACGAATCCAGTCCGGTGTCCACTGATCAGGGTCAGGCAGTAGCCAGGTGTAGGGGCCTGGCCAGCTGGCTGAAAGAGTTTCAAGCTGAGTCTCAGTCAGGTTCGAAAGCAGCGGATCAATCTGCTGCATAGATGAAGCTACCAGTATCAATCCCTTTTCTACAGGGCGATGCTTGATAGCCAGCACTTGATAAACAGCTTCCCGATTCCAGGGGTCACATCCGAGCCCCCAGACCGCTTCCGTAGGGTAGGCTATAACCCCGCCCTGCTCGATAACAGTCTGAACTTTAGACATAGAGTTTCATCAACTTGATCAGCGAGTAACGGATTCTAACAAGGCATCAAACCCACTGCTAGAAGGAGCCTGGCTGAGAATAGACAGCTCAGCCTAAAGTCCAGAAAGAACGGTCATCTTTTCCACTGAATTTGCTTAAATAGGTCAACTATTCGCACAAATTAAGTAAAGCTGTCTAGAAGCCTGTCGGACTTACCACTGACCTACTGCGAAAAAGCCTGATTTGGCCATTTTTTATGATTCTTTTCGTTGAATAGCTCGCTATTCGCCTCAAATAATCATAAAAACTGTCTCAAACCGGACTTTT
>NZ_JBPCXO010000323.1:0-53196 GCF_051008435.1 Endozoicomonas sp.
CCTAGGAGCCTGACCGAGAATAGCGGTCGAGATTAAAATTCAGTAGAACGAGGCCATTTTTTCGATGGATTTGTGCGAATAGTTGACCTATTTAAGCAAATTCATCGGAAAAATGGGCCGCTCTTTCTGGATTTTAGGCCGACCTGTCTATTCTCGGTCAGGCTCCTAGCTTAAAGGAGGGTGGATTATGGGATTTGGTGGAATCAGTATCTGGCAGTTGCTCATCGTCCTGCTGATTGTGGTGATGTTGTTTGGTACCAAGAAACTGAAAGGTCTGGGTGGCGACCTGGGTAGTGCCGTTAAGGGATTCAAGAAGGCTATCTCTTCTGAAGAAGAACAGAAGCCACTGCAGTCTGATAGCAGCAAGCAGGAAAAAGAGCCTGAAGATACTCAGCGAAAGTCCTGAGGCAGGTGGTCTGCTGGTAACCTGAAGTGGAATGAAATGGTTTCCTTCTCCTGTATTGCAGGTCACAGAGTAAACTGCATTTCACGATCAAAATGTTTTTGAGATATCTCTGGAGATAAAGTGTTCGATATTGGTTTCACAGAGCTGCTTCTTATTGCTGTTATTGCTCTGGTCGTACTGGGGCCTGAGAGGCTGCCTGGTGCTATTCGAACCACGGCCTACTGGATCAGCAAGATAAAACGCAGTTTTCAGTCTGCCAAGGAAGAGCTTGAGAAAGAGCTGGATGTTGATGGTATCAAAAGGCAGATTCATAACGAGCAGGTTATGAAAGAGCTGGAAAAGACGCGCTCTCAGGTGACCGAGTCGATCAAGGATCCTCTGGAGGCATTAAACAAGCCCCTTGATCTTGGTGAAAACAGTCTCGGTAACAGTGAAAACAAAGAGCAAAACGAAACTGAAGAAAAAAAAGATAAGAGCGCATGAATGAAGGTGGAGCCGACAAGGAACAGCCTCTGGTTCAACATCTGATTGAACTCAGGAGTCGTTTGCTTCGAAGTTTCATTGCTGTATTAGCTGTGTTTCTGGGGCTCTTCTATTTTTCCAACGATATCTATCTGTTTGTTTCTGAGCCACTGAGGGCTCACTTGCCTGAAGGGAGCACCATGATTGCCACTGAAGTGGCGTCACCTTTTCTTGCTCCGTTCAAACTGACTCTGTTCGTCGCTTTTTTTCTGTCGATTCCCTATGTTTTGCATCAGGTCTGGGGGTTTATTGCTCCAGGTTTGTATAAGAAAGAGAAACGGGTCGCGATCCCCATGCTGGTGGTCAGTGTTGTGCTCTTTTATCTGGGCATGGCCTTTGCCTACTATGTGGTCTTCCCGATTATCTTCTCTTTCTTCACTACTGTCGGACCAGAATCGGTTACCGTAATGACCGATATCAATCGATATCTCGAATTTATACTGAAGTTGTTCTTTGCTTTCGGCATGGCCTTTGAAATTCCAGTAGCCACTGTCTTGCTGGTTTGGAGCGGTATTTCAACAGTAGGCAGTCTTTCCAAAAAGCGGCCCTATATTGTCGTTGGCTGTTTCGTTATAGGTATGCTGCTGACACCACCGGATGTGGTTTCCCAGTCTTTACTGGCTATTCCCATGTGGCTGCTGTTTGAAGCCGGTATTTTCTTCTCCAGGCTTATTAAGCCTTCGACGCCAGATTAAAGTCGCGATCTCTTTGATGGCCAGGTTTTGGATAGAGCCTGTCACTGAAAAGGCATCCCTCTGTTTTGTCTAAGTTGAATAGAGGAATGTCATAATTTAAGGACACGCATGGCTAATGTTCAGAAACCACCACAGGACGACAGTATCCTGTACCATCTCAGACTGGCTGTCTCCAGTCTTGGTAAGGCTACTACTCTGGCTCTTGGTAAGGCTAAGGCTTTTTGTAGGAGTGTCGCTGTTGTCCTGATTCCTACCCGTTTGAAAAAAAGACTCAACCTCTTCAAGCCTTCTGCACCACCACTGGATCAACGCTCTATAGTGCCTATGGGACAGTTCAAACTATCAGCCATATTAAAAGAATATTCATTTCCTGAAATGGAGGCGTTTAAGCAGGCTTTCAAACTCAGGATTAAGGATATCATGGATGATATTGCTGCTGTTGAAGGTGAAGAGGCAGCAGGGCTCTACAGCACTATCAAGAGCTACCTTTTACATAGGATTGATGATTGCGGTTCTCTGGATGAAATTTTAGAGCGGGTGACAGCAGAAGTTCCAACGCCTTATCGACAAAGGTTGTACGTCAGCATGATACAGATAGGCCGGACTTGTGGTGCTGAGTTAGGGTTATCAGAAAAGAGTAGGCGTTGGTTGAAGTCCATGGTTCCAAACGAAGCTATGGAAGCCATTAAGGAGAGTCTATTCCTATTATTGAAAACCGAACTGGGCCAGCCTATTGAAGGCCTGGCTAAAGGGTTTCGTCAATATGAGCCTGATGAACGCAGTTTATTGGGAGCGGTTCAACTGGCAACGGATATCCCCACTTTGGTTTCATTTCTCGATAGCCATTTTCATGGTTGCGAACAGTATTGCTATATCCTGAAACTCAGAAGCATGATGGAACAGTCAGGGTATACGCAGGATGCCCCAGATATGAAGGTATCATTGCTTGCTTCTGCGAATAAGCTGAGTGAGTTCAAAGAAAAGTTTTTCGGATTAATAGAGGTTCTTCACAAAAATGAAGACGGTGAAGGAGATGATCGATCTCGTCTGGTGCAGTATCAAATCAGTGTGCTTGCCCTGAATTTAATGAATGCCAGTGATATCAATGAAGCCTTTTCTCTGATCAAGCAGGATTCGCCATCAAAATATACCCATGGTTTGCTGACAGCCTTCAGTGAGATTTGCGAAGAGACTGGAGATTGTTTACAGCTGGATCCCTCCATCGGGCAATATCTGCAGGATCGTGAAAAACGGGAAGACAGTTCATCGATGGATTTAAGCTGGAGTCATGTATCCCGGGATCCTGAACAGGTCATTGACCTTAAAAAAGGGTTGGTGGTCGATATTGAAAATGTTATCAGGGGAATACTGGAAGAATTCTATGCAGAAGCCACACGGGGTGAACCTGTTGACGGGGAAGAAACTGAACCCCCAGCAATGACTGGGGCTCGACTTAATCGACCCTTTTCGTCTGTCTCTTCTTCCGGGTACGATACCGCTTCTCAACTCAGTGACGATTTGGAAGATTACATTGTTGTTCCCCATTCCGAGATCAATCCCGAGGAGCTGCCGGATATTAAGAAACTGGAAGCTCTGAAAACAAGTATTGGGTCCTGTGATTCTTATGAAGATATGGTCAGAGAATTGCTCGAGCATGCCCCTTTGAAATACGCGAGGCATTTGTTGGGCGGATTGAGTGAAACCTATGAAAACCTGAAAGAATCAACTGAGGAGCGCTCAGGTCAGGAAGAAGGTTTCTATGTCCCTGACTTTGTCCCTTATGATTTGCCGAGAGAGCGAACAGAGGAGAAAAGCAGGCAGAATGTCTTTGATCACATGCAAGTAAGCCCCTCGGGGCCTGTGGTTGGGCAGGGCAGCTATGGTGAGGTTGTTCCGGTTACGTCTCGTTCAGGGTTAGCGAGACCTGTTAAAGCCCTAAAAACCACTTTGAATGCGGACAGAAGTAGAGAGCTCGAAATTCTATCTCTTCTTACGCATCCTCATATTGTGTCTGTAGAGGATTATTACCGGAGTGTGTTAGCTGAACAGACTTCCTCTGGAGATATTGGTTTCAGAGAAGGCATTCAAAGGGAGTTTGTCGGGCAGAATTTGCATGAGCTGGTCAGGGGTAAAGACGTGAATGGGGTAATGACTCCCAGTGGTCCTCTACCTACTTCATTGAGTATGAAAATAGCGGAAGGACTGTTGGATGCACTGGCATATATGCATGCCCAGTATCCGCCTGTTATACATGGTGACCTGAAGCCGGACAATGTACTTGTGACAGCCGATGGTGAGGCTAAATTATCTGATTTCGGTTCGTCAGCACTTCAGGATGAGGCTGAGATTGGCTGGGATGATTTTTCAGGGAATCATGGAACCGCTCCACCCGAGTTTTTTGATCAATCCTCTGGCCGAACAACCAAGGCGGATATGTGGGCGTTTGGCTGTGTTCTTTATGAAATGTCGACGGGTGAGGCATTGATTAAAAATGCTCCTACTCTGATACAGCCGGATGACCCTGTAGGTTATATAAAGGCTGAGTTGGAGTCAGCCATGGCGCATCCAGCTCTGATGAGATCACCAAAGCTAAAGAATCTGTTGGCCAGCTTGCTGGAAATTGATCCTGAGAAAAGGTTCTCTTCAGTCGATGCTCAGGGGCATCCTTTTTGGGAGTCCGATGGTATTCCTATACCCGATATCCGATAAAATTAGGCTTTCACTGCAGAGGCTTTATCTGGAGAATGCCGTGTTTTCTTTTCTGACGGTTGACGCGTCCTGATATGAACTTGCTATTACTAACTCCTTCCGACTTTATTTCTGAAAGCCGCGTCATGTTGACGGGGAGACCGCTTCAACATGTCCTTGAAGTTCATCGCTCTCAACAGGGTGATAGCATCAGAGTGGGGATGTTAAATGGAGAGATGGGAGAGGGTGTCATTGTTTCTCTGTCGGATCAGGCCATGGAGCTGGATGTGTGTCTGGATCAAGAGCCTCCCAGACCTTTGCCTCTGACTGTTTTACTGGCACTTCCCCGGCCGAAGATGTTGAAAAGAAGTTTGCAACACTTGTCGTCTCTTGGTGTAAAGAAAATAATCCTGATGAACAGTTACCGGGTGGAGAAAAGCTTCTGGCAGTCACCCTGGCTTTCAAAAGAAAAAATCCATGAGCAGTTGGTTCCTGGGCTTGAGCAGGCAAGAGATACTCTGTTGCCTGAAGTGATTCTTGAGAAACGTTTTAAGCCCTTTGTTGAGGATCGTTTGCCAGCCATCATGGAAGGCAAACGTGGTCTTGTTGCTCATCCTGTCGGAGGTGTTTCATGCCCTCATCAGGTGAATGACGAGGTGGTTCTGGCGATTGGACCTGAAGGTGGGTTCATTCCTTATGAGGTAGAAAAGCTCGAAGAAGCTGGATTGGAACGAATTCATCTGGGTTCGAGGATTCTTCGGGTTGAAACAGCAGTAACCGCTATTATCAGCAAATTGTACGACTGAATAGGCTACTCATTTTACACTGTCATACAGTTTAGGTATGTTGTAAACAGAGCCTTCCTGCTCGCAGGGTAAGTGTATGGACACACAAATCAACTTTTCATGCTCGGGTCTTGGCCGTTTTACAAAGACATTGGCATTCGTTTTGTCGTTGTTTTCGAGCAGTATGCTCTCAGCAGCTGATAAAGGGATTCTTCTGGGCGAGCTCTATGATAATGCCCAGTTGGAGCAGCAGCTTGGCTGGGTGCTTTCCAGTATGACTATTGATCAAAAGAAGTACACGCTTCCTCCTGAAGTCATCAATACGGTCAATCAGGTTGTCAAAGTGCGCTACAGCGCAGATCTTTTTAAGTCGTCAATGGAAGCTACATTGGATGAAGCTTTAAGTGTTGGTGAATTATTAAAGTTGCTGGACTGGTATAACTCAGCGTTGGGCCAGAAAATTCTGCGTCTGGAAATGGAAGCCAATGACCCTCGTAATACACTGTATATGCAGGCTTACATTGAAGATAAGTTATCCAGAGAATTACCCAGAACCAGTCGCATACGTCTGATTGAAGAATTGATGGAGACACTGGATGCTGTTGAGCTGGGCACTGAGCTGGCGGCCAGTGCCTCGGTGGGTGCCAAACGAATTCTTCATGAGGTTATGCCAATAAAAGACGGTCGTCCTTTAAGGCCGCCCGAGATTCTCAAGGCCAGAGAGAAGCCGGTGATTCGCAAAGGAATGAATGACCATATGAGGTATGTTTACCTCTATACCTACCGAAGCCTTCCTGATAATGAGATTCGTGCTTACCTGGATTTTGCCAGAAGTACAGCGATGCAAAACTTTCAACGAGGTCAGATTCAGGCCATAGCCCGAATTCTCTGATTCGGGCCAGGCTACTAGGTCATTTCTTGCGGATCTACGTCCAGTGTCCAACGCAGGCCTTTCGGTAATTTCAGTGAGTCCAGCTGTTTGACAGCAAGGTCCAGCATGCGATGCAGAGAAACTCTCTGGTGGCTTTGCAAAAATAGCTGGTAACGATAGCGGCCCTGCCTTTTTTCCATGGGAGCCGGGATGGGTCCCAATACCCTGACAGAATGGTCCTGTTGATGGCTCAGTAATAGATTTCTGAGGTTTTTTAAAAGGTTCTCACCGGTTGCTGCAATGGAGGACTCTGTTCTGAAAAGTGCCAGATAACCTTCTGGCGGCAGTTGGAGTTGCTTCCGTTCACTTAACAAGCTGTCTGCAAAGCGGCTGTATTGTTGGCTGGCCAGCATTTGCAAGGCTGGATGCTGGGGGTTATGAGTTTGAATGATGACATGACCCGGTTTTTTCTCCCTTCCTGCTCGTCCGGCGACTTGAAGAATGAGTTGCCCCGTTTTTTCCAACCCTCTGAAATCAGAGCTGAAGAGCCCTGAATCTGCGTTGACGATAGCCACCAGTGTTACGTCTGGAAAGTGATGACCTTTGGCCAGCATTTGTGTGCCCAGAAGAATACAGGGCTCTCCGGAGTGAACAGTATTCAGGATTTCTGAAAGCGCATTTTTTCGTCGGGTTGAATCTCGATCCACCCTCATTAGGGGGGTATTCGGGAACATTTGTTCCAGTACTAGCTCGCAGCGTTCGGTACCCTGGCCCACTGGTTGAAGGCGTTTACTCTGGCACTTGGGGCAGGACCAGGGGATCGGCGTTTGAAAATCGCAGTGATGGCAGTGCATATGGGGCGGCATGCGATGCAATGTCAGGTGGACATCGCAGTGCGGACAGTCAATCACTTCTCCACAATCATGGCAGATCAGTGAAGGCGCATAGCCCCTGCGGTTCAAAAAGACCATGACCTGCTCACCCTTATCCAGGGTAGATTTCATTTTCGTTATCAGGCTCTGGGCAAAGCCTTCATGGAGTGTCTGTTGACGAATATCCAGTAGTTCGAGTGTGGGTGGACGGGCGTGTCCTGCCCGGCTCTTGATTTCCAAGTGGCTGTAACGGCCTTTACGGGCATTGACGAGGGTTTCCAGAGAAGGGGTGGCTGACCCCAGAACGACTGGGCAATCAGCTATTTTGGCCCGGTATATGGCCAGATCCCGGGCGTTATATCTGAGTGTGTCCTGCTGTTTGTAAGAGTTGTCGTGTTCTTCATCGACAATGATCAATCCCAGCTTGGGTAAGGGAGTGAAAATTCCTGAGCGGGTAGCAATGAGCACTCCGGCAGTGGCTCGACTGGCTGCGAGCCAGCCCTGCAGGCGTTCACCATCACTCAGTCCGGAGTGAAGACAAGCTACGGGAACAGAAAAGCGGCTGCGAAAACGCTTGACGGTTTGCGGGGTAAGGCCAATCTCAGGGACCAGAACCAGAGCTTGTTTACCGGCTTTCAGTGTCGCTTCTATAGCCTGAAGATAGACTTCTGTTTTACCACTGCCGGTCACGCCATCAAGCAAAATGGGGTGAAAGGATGGAGATTCCAGAATGCCGTCCAGGGCAAATGCCTGCTCAGAGTTGAGTGTCAGGGGTGTTTGTCTGACTGGGTTGGCATACTCGGTAAACAGTCGATCAACCAACTCAATTTCACGAACCAATACCCGCTGTTTCTTTTGTAGTTGGGAAAGAATGGCTTTGCTAAAACCGACTTCTCGGAGTTCGGGCTCTGACAACCCTTCAGGGTATTCGCTAAGCCATTGCAGGGCTTTGAGTTGCTTGGGCGCTCTTTTCAGAGATACTGCGATGGATTCATCCAGTGGAGAAATAAGGCTCCAGAGAGCTATTTTCTCTCTGGTCGCAGGTTTTCCCTGACGAAGAACCTTGGGCAGGGCCTGAAGCAGGGTTTCGCCGAGGCTGTAATGGTAGTAGCTGGAGGCCCAGCGGCAAAGCTGCATGATATCTTCAGGAATCAAAGCGACTCGATCTGGAACGGCAGTGACTTGCCTGAGCTTTTCTTTGGGGTAGTCTGATTCTGACTTGATAGCTTCGACAATGCCAATCAGCTTTCTGGGGCCAAAAGGCACTTGTACCCTCATACCCGGTTGAAGGTTTGCTTCATTATCCGGGGGAAGGTAGTCGAACATCTGCCTCAGAGGAGTAGGTATGGCGATGCTGAGATAATGATCGTCACATGAGGTCATGAGGCTGCTTTTCGTTCGCTAATGGCATGGCGGGCCTTCCGGCAGAAGTCCTGACCAGTTTAACCTGAGTTGCGGTCGGGTTGAAATGAGTGGCTCGTGAAATACTGGTATTTGCTTGACGGGTATACTCTGGTATGATTCCGCCTCAATTTTCTAGGGTCACTGAATGGCAGCCTCTGGGCAGTATTTTTTGAAATATTGCTTTGAAAATGCCTGCTGGTGATCATTTCGCGTGCGGTGCCTTGGCCGAGTTGCTATTAGCCAGAGACCGGGTGGCGGCATGCATTGTTTTGAGGTAGATCCCATGAAGCCGGAAATCCATCCGAACTACGAAGCTATCGAAGTTACCTGCTCCTGCGGTAACAAGATTGAGACTCGCTCTACTCTGTGCAAGGACCTGCACATTGAAGTTTGCTCCAAGTGCCACCCATTCTACACCGGCACTCAGAAAGTGATGGACACAGGCGGTCGTATCGAGCGCTTCACCAAGCGTTTCGGCAAGGTTGGTACTCGCAAGTAAGCATTTCCATGCTTGCCCTGCAAACCGCTGGCTGGACAGTCATGAACCAGAAGTAACATGAGTTAAAAATGTCGCTATGCTTGTTCGAAGAGTGATTCGAAAGGTAGCAGAATGGTTTCTTATAACTTTACTGGCTGTGCTAAAAAGGCGTTTCACGTTGTCGTGAGCGCCTTTTTTTATGCTTGGGCATTTTCTTTTATTCTTCCTGCTTCAGCGGTTGAGCCTTGTACGCTAAAAGGTTCTTCAGAAACCGTAATGTGGGATTACATCGCTGATGGCGACACTCTGTGGCTTAAGGATGGCCGTAAAATTCGTTTCCCTTCTATCAACACTCCCGAAGTAGCTCACGAAAAAAAGCCTGCAGAGCCTTTTGGAGATGAAGCCTCTCTGGTCCTCAAGCAGTTACTGTCTGGTTCGAAGAAAATCAGGATTCAAGTAGTGGGTAAAGATCGCCATGGTCGGGTGTTAGCTCATCCATTTTTAATGGGAGGTGGATCTATTGAGTCGTTGTTGATTGAGAAAGGTTTGGGTTATCAGCTTTTTTCCGAACAGTCTGATCCTTACAGGAGTTGTCTGAAGCAACAGGAAGTTGAGGCCAGAAAGGCGAAAAGGGGAGTGTGGTCAAAAAAAACTGTTCTGGATATCCGGGCAGACAGACTGAAGCCGGGCTTTCGGATGCTCAGGGGGGAAGTGGTAAAGGTGGTCAGCCCCAGGAAGAGCGACTTTCTATGGGTGGAAATGGAAGGGCCGGTAGTGATTCGTGTACCCAAGTCGTCTGTTGAAACGAAATGGCTTAAAACTCTGGTGGGAAAACGTATTGAGTTCAGAGGCTGGCTAGTGGATCGCAAGAATAAAAATAAGGGAAGCAGGCAGTATAAGCGCTGGATGATAGGTATTTACAGCCGGGATGGTATTCAAAGGCTCTGATACTGATAAAACGGGTTCGGTTGGTGATCTGTATTGTTCGTTACCGATCATGAAATCAGGTGTCTGGTCTGTAGATATACTTTTCTGGCCTTCTGAATCCTTGTTCGATAAACATTGATCCTATATTCTCCCCCCTTTCCCATCTCATATTTTCATTAGGGTGAAAGTACAAGGATATGAAGCAAGCCGCTCTGGATTACCATGCCAAGCCTAAACCCGGAAAGATCTCGATTGAACTGACCAAGCCGGCTGAAACTGCAAAAGATCTGTCTCTGGCTTATAGCCCGGGTGTCGCGGAGCCAGTGCGTGAAATCGCTGCTGACCCTGAAAATGCCTACAAGTACACCATGAAGGGAAATCTGGTCGCAGTCATCAGTAACGGTACTGCGATTCTTGGTCTGGGTAACCTTGGTGCGCTTGCCAGTAAACCTGTTATGGAAGGTAAGGCGCTGCTGTTCAAGCGTTTTGCCGGCGTTGATTCCATTGATCTGGAAGTAGATTGCGAAAGTCCCCAGGATTTTATCGACACAGTTAAGCGTGTTGCCTGCAGTTTTGGTGGTATCAACCTGGAAGATATCAAGGCGCCAGAATGCTTTGAAATTGAGCGTCGCCTGATCGAAGAATGTGATATTCCTGTCTTTCATGATGACCAGCATGGTACTGCCATAGTTACTGCCGCAGGTATGCTGAATGCTCTTGAGATTGCAGGTAAGAAAATAGAAGAAGCCCGTCTGGTTTGTCTGGGAGCGGGTTCTGCAGCCATTTCCTGCGTCAAATTGCTGGTCAGCTGTGGTATGAATCCGGCCAACATCTTTATGCTGGATAGCAAAGGGGTGATTCATACCGGTCGTGACGATCTCAATCAGTACAAGGCATTGTTCGCGGTTGAAACCGATAGCCGTACTCTGGACGACGCTATCAAAGGCGCTGATGCTTTCCTGGGCTTGTCGGGTCCAAACCTGCTGTCTCCGGAGCAGTTGGAACAAATGGCTGACAGCCCCATTGTATTTGCCTGCGCTAACCCTGATCCTGAGATTCGTCCAGAGCTGGCTAAAGAAGCGCGTTCAGATGTCATTATGGCAACAGGTCGATCTGACTATCCGAACCAGGTGAATAATGTACTGGGGTTCCCGTTCATTTTTCGTGGTGCTCTGGATGTACGTGCCAGCCGTATCAATGAGGAAATGAAAGTGGCGGCGGTTCACGCGATCCGTGAACTGGCCAGGGAAGAAGTGGTTCAGGAAGTGGTGGATGCCTATGACGGTGCTCAGCTGAGTTTTGGCCCTGAATACATTATTCCTAAGCCGACAGATCCTCGTTTGCTGGGGATTGTTTCTGCTGCGGTTGCTAAAGCTGCTGTGGACTCCGGTGTGGCTCGTTTACCTTATCCTGCACATTATCCTCTGAAGTCCCTGGGCGATATCTAACGTCTTTTCAGAGAGTCAGGGTCTGGTTATTATCAGACCCTGATAACGCCTGATATTCTCTTCTGAACTTTCTCTTCATACTGTTTCATTTCACGAAATAAATCATAAGAACTTTCCTGTGCACTCTGTCTTACCTGGCAAAGACAGGAGAGAGTGAATGAGTTCGCAATAATGGGTGCTGCCATGAGAAGTAAGTCATTATCGTTCTCATGTCTTGCGGTTCTTTTAATGCGATTTCCAGTGGCTGTGCTGATGGTGGAGGCGGGTCATATTCCAAAGAACTGAGTTGTTTCGTCTTATTTTTCTTGGTTTCGTGCAACTGGTTGATTGTCACGGCTACAGGTTGTTGATTGACGACAGACTGTAGGTGTCCCTCAAACAAGCTGAGTGTAAAGCCATTGGAAATGGCTTGATGTTGTATGGTGATTGGAATCAAAAAGCCTGTCACAGGTGTTAGCGTCGCGTGAATCAGGTTCATGCCAGATTCGCTGATCTGGTGATTAAACTGAGCTGGAAGGGGGAGGAGTTCAGGCAGAAGAAGATTGATGCCCGGGTAGCTGCTGAGTTGACAGACGTCGTGAAGATGGAGGAATTCAATCAATACAATGCTGCCTGACAGCGAGGAAGGAGGGGCTTGCTGGCTGATAACGCCCAAATGTGCATTCCCGAAGGGGGTGTACTCAAGGGTTAGCATGTGTATCTGAATTAATATTTCCAAGTAGCTGGAAGATGTATTGATATTGGTTGTCTGGGAGTGATTTTGATGAACGTACAGAAAGGAACTGTCTGATGAGACCAGCATTCTGGCTTCCAGAGACTGGCTGCTGACTCTTGAAAGGGTCTTGATTTCCCAGACGGTAGGCAATGCTTTCTGACAAACCAGAATCAGAAGTAAAAGAAACTGTGAACGAACAGAAGTCACAGGTGCCATATTCCTATTGTTGTTTTTGGTCTACTTCAAGTTAGCAGGTTCTAATAGGTTGATAGGCTTCTGTGATAAAAAAACCTCTACTGCAGTATGCAATAGAGGTTTTTCATTTCCTGAATGAGAAGTGTGGCTTAAAGGCTTAGAACAAATCTTCTGGTTTGAATGATCCGCTGTCTTCCAGAGAAGGGATGCTGCCCTCGCTGACACTTTTAGGCGTGTTCTCTTTTCTGAATAATTCGAAAATGGCTTCAGGATCACCCTGTTTGGCCAGCTGACCTGTTTTTGGATCAATTCGAACGGTTTCAATACCTGCGGGCTGAGGCAGGCGCTTTTCAGACTGGTCGGCCAGGGCGGTTTTCATGTAGCTGAGCCAGATAGGCAGAGCAGCGTTCGCTCCATACTCCCAGCGGCCCAGAGTGGAGTAGTTGTCCATACCCACCCAGACGCTGGTCAGGACATCAGGGTTGAAGCCAACAAACCAGGCATCCTTACTGTCATTGGTGGTTCCGGTTTTTCCGCCAATGTCATGCCGCTCAAGGGCTCTTGCTCGCTTGCCAGTACCTTTCCAGATAACGTCGCGCATGATGTCATTGATAATGTAATTGGTTCTGCTATCCATAACCGTTTCTGCTTCGTTGACGGGGTCGGCAGGAATCAATGGTTCATCGTCTGTCAGTGGTGCTGGTGAGGTTTCGGTCAGTTCAGATAAAACTTCCTCGGCGGGTGCTGGCTCTCTATTGCAATCCCGGCAGACAGTGACAGGGTTGGCTTGAAACACGGTGTCATCCAGTACGTCGACTCTTTGAATCAAGAATGGCATGACTTTATAGCCACCGTTGGCGATCGTGGCGTAGCCTGTAGTCAGCTCCAGAGGCGTCATGGATACGTTGCCCAGTGCCAGTGAGAGGTTTCGGGTCAGAGCGTCCCTGGGGAGACCCAGTTCGGTCAGGAAGTTCACGGTCCGGTTCACACCAATTTCTCTGAGGATGCGAATCGAGATCAGGTTTCTTGATCGATAGAGACCTTCTCTGAGTCGCATTGGGCCATTGAACTTCATGTTGTCATTGTTTGGGCGCCAGGTGCCCTCAAGTCCTTCATCCGCGAAAACAACCGGAG
The DNA here is from genome assembly GCF_051008435.1 of Endozoicomonas sp. GTDB lineage: Bacteria > Pseudomonadota > Gammaproteobacteria > Pseudomonadales > Endozoicomonadaceae > Endozoicomonas_A. The sequence continues at coordinate 13,141 of NZ_JBPCXO010000323.1, forward strand.
CGTCATTGATGATGGTTGATGCCGTCAATCCCTCATTCAGGGCGGCCAGATAAACAAAAGGTTTAAAGGCAGAGCCAGCCTGGCGAATCGCCTGAGTAGAGCGGTTATACATGCTGTCGTAGAAATTGAAGCCACCTACCAGAGCGAGAATGGCGCCATTTTCAGGGTCCATTGAAATCAGAGAGGATTGGGCTTCAGGTTCCTGGCTTAGACGGAAACGGCCATCAGGCATTTCTCTCACCCAGATCAGGTCACCGGGTTTCAGAACGTCAGAAGCTTGTTTAGGGTTGTAGCCAAAGGCATTAACATTGATAAAAGGTTTTGCCCATTTGAGGTTATCCCAGTCTATACGGTCGACCTTGTCTGCTTTCATCAGGATCATCACAGACTGATCCTCGACAGCGGTAACCACTGCTGGTTTCAGAACGCTGGCAGAGCGGGTTTCTTTCAGAGTCTTTTTCCAGAAAGCTGTTGTATCTTCTTCCTGCTGAACAACAGGGTTGCCTGCTTCATCTACATTCAGATTGCTTATAGGGCCCCGGTAGCCATGTCTTTCTGTGTAAGCAAACAAGCCGTTCGCTACGGCTTCATTCGCTGATGTTTGCAGAACACTGTCAACAGTGGTGTAGACCTTGAAGCCTTCGGTATAAGTTTCCGGCCCAAACCTTTCTACCATTTCCTGACGAACCATTTCAGCAATGTAGGGTGCCTGCATTTCGATTCTTGGGCCGTGATAGCTGGCGGTGATGGGGGCTTCGATGGCATTTTCATAATCGACCTGGGTGGTGTAGCCCAGATCAAGCATTCTGCCGAGGATCCAGTTACGGCGAACCAGAGCTCGCTCAGGTCCATTGATCGGATTGTAGCGGGAAGGAGCCTTGGGTAAGCCAGCAATCATGGCCCATTGAGCCAGGGTGAGCTCATCAATGGATTTGCCGTAATAAACCTGTGCAGCAGCTTCTACACCGTAAGCCCGGTTACCCAGATAAATTTTATTGAGATAGAGTTCAAAGATTTCGTCTTTGGTCAGTTCCTGTTCAATCTGTAAAGCCAGTAGAATCTCATTGAACTTTCTGGAAAAGACTCTTTCATGGCTAAGAAAGAAGTTTTTAGCCACCTGCATGGTGATGGTGCTACCGCCTGACTGAATTCGGCCGGTTGAAACCAGCTGCACTGCAGCTCGCATCAGACCCATTATGTCGACACCCGGATGGTGATAGAAACGGTCATCCTCGGCAGCCATAAAAGCTTTAACCAGAGGATCAGGGGCGTCTGAGAAGTGGATCGGGGTTCGGCGTTTTTCTCCGAACTCTGCGATCAGTTTTTCGTCTTTTGAGAAGACACGCAATGGGGTCTGCAAGTGAGTGTCACGCAGAGTGTCGACTGAAGGCAGCGAGGGGCTCAGATAGAGATACGCACTGGCTGCTATCAGGGTGATGCCGCTGACGGCTGCCAGGCAGCTCCAGAGCAGAAATTTTAAAATTTTTACCGATCGATTCATTCTTGGCTGATGTCCAGTTCTGGCACTCTGCAGTTACAGGAGTCTCATTATAAAGGGAAATGTTCAATTTCCCTAGAATCCGGATCGCTAGTTAATGTAATGTTCGGCTTTACGTTGCTATATCGTGAAGGGCGTTCCTTCTCCCAACCGGGCAGGAATGCATTTTTTACCCATGGTTGTTCCGAATAGACGATGTTTTTTTGTCAAAAGTGACAGATAGTTGTCGAAACTGTCATGAGCAAAGTGAGTAAGTCGATATGTTCTGTTTTTGACATATCGAATAAAAAGTAGCCATGGGAAGGCGCTTAGCGTGATCTGTTCAAGATAAAGTTAATCCGGAAGGTTCCTTTCGTTGCGCAATTGAACGGACTGTTATTAAATGAAAAATAGGGAATTTTTATAACAAAGCCGCCGTGAGCGACAAACACCCATGCTGTGGATTTTGATCAGGTCGGTGTTTCATGGTGAAAAAAGCAGGAATCGCGTCTGTGTTTGGGCTGTTCAAAAATAAAACAAGCGCTGTCCTTGGAGTGGACATCAGTTCGACCTCAGTGAAGGTTCTCGAACTGGGTCGTGGCAGTGGGGGCTACCGAATCGAAGCCTATGGCGAAGAACCTTTGCCACCCGGGGCTGTGGTAGAAAATAATATTCAGGAGCCTGAAGCCGTTGGCGAGGCTATCAAGCGAGCAGTGTCCCGTAGCCGCAGCAATGTAAAAAATGCTGCAGTGGCTGTTTCCGGTTCGGCTGTCATCACTAAGACCATTGAGATGGACTCTTCTCTCAGTGATGATGAGATGGAAACACAAATTGCTGTAGAAGCCGATCAGTATATTCCGTATGCCCTCGATGAGGTGGCAATCGATTTTGAAGTGCTTGGCTTAAAGGAAAATAATCCTGAACGGGCAGAAGTGCTTTTGGCCGCCTGCCGCCGAGACAATGTTGAGATGCGTGAAGAGGCTCTTGGTCTGGGTGGGCTGAAAGCCAAAGTGGTGGATGTTGAAGCTTTTGCCATGGAAAGGGTTTACGAGCTGGTCAGTGATATGCTGGAGCTGCCAGAAGAAGATCCGGTAGTGGCGATTGTCGACATTGGTGCCAGCAGTACTTCCATCAGTGTGCTCAGTAATGGGCAAACCATTTATACCCGGGAGCAACTGTTTGGTGGTCGACAGCTGACTGATGAGATCCAGCGTCGCTATGGCCTGAGTCCCGAAGAAGCTGAAAAGTCCAAGCGTGAAGGTGGCCTTCCAGATGATTTTGAGCCAGAAGTGCTGGAGCCCTTCAAAGAAGCCGTTGTTCAACAGGTTTCCCGATCCTTGCAGTTTTTCTATTCCTCAAGTCAGTACAATGATGTCGATGCCATTCTGATGGCAGGGGGCACATCTTCTATTTCAGGTCTTGCGGCTCTGATTCAGGACAAGCTCGGTACTCAGGCTTTATTGGCCAATCCGTTTGCCAAAATGGCGCTATCCGGAAAAGTGGAGGCCAGTCAATTAACCGGTAGTGCTCCGGCCTTGATGATCGCCTGTGGATTAGCCATGAGGAGTTTTGACTGATGGCAAGAATTAACCTTCTCCCTTGGCGTGAACAGCTGCGTGAAGAGCGTAAGAAGCGCTTTGTTGCAGCCTGGGTGATGACCATTCTGATGGGAGGTGCCATGATTTTTCTGGCAGATCTCTACACCGCTAATGCTATCAGTCAGCAACAGAGCCGGAATCAGTACCTTCAGAATAAAATTATTGAGCTCGACAAGAGTATTGCTGAAATCAAGGATCTCAAGGATAAGCGGGCTCAGTTGCTGGAGCGTATGGAGGTCATACAGAATCTGCAGGGTAACCGCCCTATCATCGTCAGGGTGTTTGATCAACTCGCTCGTTTGATTCCTGATGGCGTGTATTTCAAAAGTCTTCAGTTTCAGGGAGATACTCTGAAGCTGGTCGGAGTGGCTGAGTCCAATAATCGCATTTCCAGTCTGATGCGTAATTTCGATTCTTCTGAATGGTTTGCTAATCCCAATCTGACCGCTGTGCGTAAAGTGACGCTGGGTGGTGAGCGGATGAATGAGTTTGATCTGACTGTGATTCGTACATCACCTGAGAAAGAGGGAGAGGACGAATCATGAGCTTTGCAGATTCTCTGAAAAAACTGAATGAATTGGATCTGGGTGAACTGGATCTGGAAAATGTCGGCGGATGGCCGTTGCCGGTCAGGATTATTGCCTGTGTTCTGACTTTGGGAGTAGTGCTTTTTCTGGGCTATCAACTGCACTTGAGTAATCTTCAGAAAAGTTATGAGAGCGTTATCTCCAAGGAAAAAGAACTAAAAGATCAGTTCCGCGTTAAAGCTTTCCAGGCCGCCAACCTCGATTCATACCGTGTCCAGATGGAAGAGATGGAAGCTTCGTTTGGTGCTCTGGTAAAGCAGCTGCCCAGTGATACAGAAGTGCCTGGATTGCTTGAAGATATTACCTTTACCGGTCGTGGTGCAGGTTTAACGTTCGAGACCATCAAACTGCAACCTGAAAAAGCGACAGAGTTTTATATTGAACTGCCTATCAGTATTTCAGTGAGTGGTAACTATCACGATATTGGCAGCTTCGTCAGTGGCGTGGCCAGTCTGCCACGAATTGTGACGCTTCATGACTTTTCCATTACTCCGGAAAGAAATGGACAGATTCTGAAAATGGAAATTCTGGCCAGAACCTATCGCTACAACGACAAGGAGTCTCAGTAATGAAGTATTTACAAAGACTTCTGGTTGTCTGTGTAGGAGCTGTTCTGGCAGGATGCTCCGGAAACAGTGGTTTCAGTGATCTGGACCAGTACATGGCAGAAATGAAGGCTAAACCATCCGGAAGAATTGAACCTTTGCCGACGTTTACACCCTATGAGGCATTTACTTATAGGGCTTCTGGCTTGAGAAGCCCGTTTGAGCCACCGATCAAAGTGAAAGCCACTGATCGTGAGTTCAATAGCAATGTCAAACCGGACAACAGTCGGATCAAGCAATACCTGGAACAGTTTGATATCGAAACTTTTGCTTTGGTGGGTTCCATCAGTAACGACGACGGCCTCTGGGGCTTGATTCGTGGTGATGATGGTATTCATCGTGTAAGAGTGGGTGATTTCCTGGGTAAAAACCATGGTCGAATTACTTATATCGACGACGGTGAATTGAGAATTATCGAGATTGTGTCAGCAGGTTCTGAGGTCTGGATTGAAAGACCCAGAAGCTTGAGGTTGGATCTTGGTCAGCCCTGATCGGTAAGCAATTGCTGAAAATCCCTGAGTAACAAAAACAATCTTCAGTTGCTCGGGGTATGAAATAATTTTTCACAGTAAGTGTTGTTTGTAAGGATAGCCCGATCAGTTTCGAGATGGATTTCCCGCTTTGCCATGCATGCCTTTACATTACATGTCTTTTTGATATGAGGAGGTGATAAAGGTATGGCTCTTGTTTCATTGAGAGTGCTCATGGTTAATATGACAAGGTAGGCTGCATCACTGTAGAAAACTGGATTTTTCTGATGTTATGCCGATTAGAACAACAATTCTAAAATGCTAAGTGGGTTAAGTAGATGAATAATAAGCCCGTGTTGAAAGCCAGCGCAGTACGAATGTTGCTGTATACGGTGTTGGCGTGGTTGCCGCTTTCTGTCTGGGGTGTAACACTCAAGAAAATGGATGCTGGCACCCTGCCGGGTGACATCGTAGAGCTGCGTCTGATGTTTGATGGCCCAGCACCTGAGGCCAAGGGTTATACGATAGAACAACCGCCAAGAATTTCTCTGGATTTGCCCTACACTCGCAGTGATCTGCCTAAGTACAACGAAGTTGGGTTTCAGAATACTGAGAGCGTAACGGTACTTGAAGCCGGGGATAGAACCCGACTCGTCGTTAATCTGAAATCAGCTTCCGGTTTTACCACCAAAGCTGATGGTAATGTGCTCTATGTATATGTGGGTGCTGAAGGTTCGAATACCAGTTCTCCACTCCCATCAGTAGCCAATTCCGGAGCGCCTCTGGCAGATCCGGCCAGTAATGGGATTACCCATATTGATTTCCAAAGGGGTGAAGAGGGTGAAGGTAATATTGTTATTACGCTTGCAAACCCCAATATTCCCATGGACATGAATGAACTGGGTGGCCGTATTCGTTTGGAGTTTCAGGGCAATGTGTTACCAGGTCGACTGCGTAACCGCCTTGACGTAATCGACTTTGCTACACCAGTAAAATTTATTGATGCCAAGGTAGAAGATGGTAACGCGGTTGTTGTCATTGAGCCTAAGGGTGAATACAACTATCTCGCCTATCAGACAGATAACACTCTGACCGTCAGTGTGAAACCCGTCTCGGATAAAGATTATGGTCGTGATCGTAAAGGCTTGACCTATAAAGGTGACAAGTTGTCACTGAACTTCCAGGATATTGAAGTTCGTGCAGTCCTCCAGCTGATTGCTGACTTTACCGATTTGAACCTTGTAGCTTCTGATACTGTAAGTGGCAACGTAACATTGCGTCTGCAGAATGTGCCCTGGGATCAGGCTCTGGATATCGTTCTTAAGTCAAAAGGTCTGGATAAGCGTCTTGAAGGTAATGTTTTGACTGTTGCGCCAGCTGAAGAAATTGCTGCAAGAGAACGTCAGCAGCTGGAGAATGATAAGCAGATTCGTGAGCTGGCTCCTGTTTACACTGATCTGATTCAGATTAATTATGCGGATGCATCAGAAATTGCGACTGTTCTTGCCGGCGAAGGTGAAGAAACCAGTCTTCTGACTGAGCGTGGCTCAGTTCAGGTAGTCGCTCGTACCAATACTCTTCTGGTTAAAGATACCCAGGAGAAACTGGATGAGCTGCGTGCTCTGATTCAGCGTCTTGATATCCCTGTCAGGCAGGTGATGATTGAAGCTCGAATCGTCAATATGAATTCTGACTTTACCCGCGACCTGGGTGTTAAGTGGGGAGGGGCAACAGACTTTGATCGCTCACCTAATCGAGACGTAGCTATTGGTGGTAGAGGGACTCAGGCCGGAATCGTTGATGGTATACCAACCGTTCAGCTGCCAGAAAATGCTCCATTTGTAGACTTCGGAGTCACTGGAGCTAATGCTGCGACGCTGGCTATTGGTTTTGCTACCAATAGTACCCTGCTGAATCTTGAGCTTTCAGCCATTCTTTCAGATGGTGGTGGTGAAACTGTTTCCCAGCCAAAAGTGATTACTGCAGACAAAACCAAAGCGGTGATCAAGTCAGGTAAAGAGATTCCTTACGAAGAAAAAACATCCAGTGGTGCGACTTCCGTAGCCTTTAAGGATGCCGTGTTATCTCTTGAAGTCACGCCGCAGATCACTCCGGAAGGCAGTATTATCATGGAAGTGACTGTGACGAATGACTCACAGGGAACTGATGCGCCAAATGGTGTGCCAACCATCAACAAGAATGAAGTGAATACGCAGGTTCTGGTCAAGGATGGTGAGACTATTGTTCTGGGTGGTGTCTTTACCCAGGAGAAGAAGAAGGGGATAGTGAAAGTGCCTGTTTTGGGTGATATCCCTTATGTTGGTCGACTGTTCAGAAAGGATACGAATACTGATACGAAGACCGAGCTGATGATTTTTATCACCCCTCGAGTAATTAACGATAATGTAACCCTCCGCTAATTCTCGCCTGTAAGGGTGAAATCCGGGAAAAAATAAGAACGGGAGCTTAAGCTCCCGTTTTTTTATGCCTTATCTTATTGTCAGCATGACTTAGGATGCGCTACGCTCGGCCTCACGCAGGCAGGAAGTCGGGCTAACAAAGACAATGCCATTAACAAATATATTTTTGGTAGGCCCTATGGGGGCCGGTAAAAGTACGATCGGGCGGATGTTGGCCAAAGAACTGGGGCTGCCATTTTATGATTCAGATCATGAGGTCGAGATACGCACTGGTGCTGATATTCCCTGGATTTTCGATGTTGAGGGCGAAGAGGGCTTTCGACAACGTGAAATACAGGTAATTCATGACCTGTGCACCGAGCGGGGTATCATTCTCGCAACGGGTGGTGGAGCCGTAATGAGGCTTGAAAATCGCCAGCAACTTGGCACCAATGGTTTTGTGGTTTTTCTCAAGGCATCAGTGGCTGCGCAGCTGGCCAGAACAGAGAAGGACAAAAAAAGACCGTTGCTGCAAAGGCCTGACAGAGAAGAGGTGCTGACTCGGTTACTGAGTGATAGGGCTCCTCTCTACACCAGTATTGCAGATATTGAACTGGATACGGAACAGCTCTCACCTAAAGCCTTGATTAATGAAATCATCCGAGCCGTTGAGAAAAACAGAGGTGTTTGATGCAGGAACCAAACATACTTGAGCTGAATGTAGATCTGGGGGATAGAAGTTACCCCATATTTATTGGCTCGGGTCTTTATGTGGGCGCTTCCCGACCCGAGTTGCTGCAGCCCTATATCAAGGGGCGGCAGGTGGCCGTTGTGACGAACGAAACCATAGCGCCACTCTATCTGGATCGGGTGAGGGCACTGCTTGAGGGAGTTGAACTGCTAGAGGTGGTTCTTCCGGATGGTGAAGAGTACAAAAATCTGGCCACACTTGAGCAGGTGTTTGATGAATTGCTTGAAGGTCGACATACCCGGAAAACCACTTTGATTGCTCTGGGTGGTGGTGTGGTAGGGGATATGACAGGTTTTGCTGCTGCGGCTTATCAGCGGGGAGTCGATTTTATTCAGATTCCAACCACGCTTTTGTCTCAGGTCGATTCTTCTGTAGGTGGGAAGACAGGCGTCAATCACCCGCTAGGTAAGAATATGATCGGTGCTTTCCATCAGCCCAATGTTGTTCTTATTGATACGAACTCTCTGAGTACCTTGCCAGACAGGGAGTATTCAGCTGGAGTGGCAGAAGTTATTAAATACGGGCTGATTTGTGATCACTCTTTCTATCAGTGGTTGCAGGAAAATATTGAACGGCTGATGGCTCGGGATCAAGAGGCTTTGACCTATGCTATTCATCGTTCCTGTTCAGATAAAGCCTGGGTGGTTGCAGAAGATGAAAAAGAGTCGGGACTCCGGGCTATTTTGAATCTGGGTCATACCTTTGGTCATGCTATTGAAACACATGCTGGCTATGGTAAATGGCTACATGGTGAGGCGGTTGCTACTGGAATGGTGATGGCAGCAGAACTGTCCTGCCGGCTGGGGCAAATTACCCGGGAAGAGGTGCAAGGGGTTGTGGATATGCTCAAAACGGCATGTTTGCCGGTAGAGCCTCCTGAGGGTATGTCGCCTGACCGGTTTATAGAGCTGATGTCAGTGGATAAGAAGGTTCTGGATGGAAGACTGAGGTTGGTGCTTCTGGAGCAAGTAGGCAAAGCCTTTGTCACAGATGAGTTTGACCGAAGTGTACTGGATGGAATGCTGAAGGAAATGTGCAGGGTATAGAGTCTATTACCTATTGTTCTTTTTATGCATTTGTGATCAAGGGGCTGGCCGTGTAAAATGGTCAGCCCCTTGTCTTATGTGGCGAGGCTAAATATCTGCAACTTCGACCTATTTTCCATGAAGTAGTAGTTAAGGGTATACTCTTTTTTTGTATTCTTGCTTGAATTAAAATCCATAAAAATGAATTAATATACTGGGCTGTGCTGCCCAACAGAGAAGGAGTCCAACCCTGTCGGAGCATGAGGTTGACTCATGTTTGGCCGCCATGGGTCTATATGCGGTCAAGGTCAGAGGCGTCGCCTGACGATTCGACAGCAAATACCATCAGCTATGGAATGCCAGAAAAATTACATTTAAAAGCGGCGAGCAACAAGATTTAAAGAAAAAACAGCCTTGGGCAGAATGAGAATAACGATCGTCAAGGGAGGTTAGTAAGGGCATGAGCCTCAATCGACCTCCTTAAGTGACAGAAGTTTCAAGGTTTATAATAACTGGCGATGAGAGAGTGCCTATGAAAGCAGGTCTGTATAATCCTGAGGAATTTAGGGATAACTGTGGTTTCGGGCTGATAGCCCACATGGAGGGAGAGAAGAGTCATAATCTCCTGAAAACCGCTATTGAAGCACTTACCTGCATGACGCACCGTGGTGGTATTGCCGCAGATGGAAAAACTGGCGATGGTTGTGGCCTGCTGATTCAGACTCCTGATACCTTCTTCCGCACTGTCGTTAAAGAGCAGCTTGGTAAAGATCTCCCGGCTCAATATGCTGTGGGGATGCTGTTTCTCAGTCAGGATGAAGCAGTAGCTGATCATGCCAGAAAAAAACTGGAAGCCGAGCTGGAGAAGAAAAACCTGGTGGTGATTGGCTGGCGCAAAGTACCGGTCAATAGTGAGTGTCTGGGGCCTATTGCACTGGATCAGCTGCCCGTTATTGAGCAGGTATTTATCGGGTACCAGGGTGAGCTGGATGAAACAGAATTTTCTGCTCGTTTATACATGGCTCGCCGCTTTACCAATATGGCGCTCGAGCAGGATCGGGACTTCTATATCTGTTCCCTGTCTACCCAGGTAGTGACCTATAAAGGTCTGATGATGCCAGTGGATCTGGATAATTTTTATCAGGACCTGGGTGACTCACGATTCGAAACCGCAATCTGCGTATTCCATCAGCGTTTCTCCACAAACACCATGCCTCGCTGGAAGCTGGCTCAGCCTTTTCGCCTGCTGGCTCATAACGGTGAAATCAATACCATCACCGGTAATAGAAACTGGTCACAGGCTCGTCGAAACAAGTTCAAATCAGAGTTGCTGCCTGATCTGGGTCAGATCTCTCCTCTGGTAAACCGGACAGGGTCGGATTCATCCAGTTTGGATAATATGCTCGAAGTTCTGGTGACTGGCGGTGTCGATCTGTACCGTGCGATTAGAATGCTGGTACCGCCAGCCTGGCAGAACGTTGATACCATGGATCCGGGTCTCAGGGCCTTCTATGAATACAACTCCATGCACATGGAGCCATGGGATGGTCCGGCGGGACTGGTTATTACCGACGGTCGTCGTGCGGTTTGTGCTTTGGATCGAAATGGTCTGCGCCCTTCTCGCTGGGTTATTACCAAAAATGGTTATCTGACTGTGGCTTCTGAGGTGGGTGTATACGATTACCAGCCAGAAGACGTAGTGGCAAAAGGTCGTGTAGGACCTGGTGAGGTTCTGGCAATTGATGTGGAGTCTGGCGAATTGCATCAGGCTCATGATATTGATAATCAGTTGAAGACTCGACAGCCCTATAAACAGTGGTTGAAAAAGAACTCCTATCGTATTCGTTCCCAGTTCAGGGGTGAAGATCATAAGATTGAACACCTGGACTCGGAGTTGCTGAATGTTCATCAAAAGATGTTCTCGGTCACGTTCGAAGAGCGTGATCAGGTCATTCGTCCTTTAGCGGAAAGTGGCCAGGAAGCGGTAGGTTCAATGGGTGATGATACCCCCATGGCTGTATTGTCGGGGCGTGTTCGTTCGGTGTATGACTATTTCAGACAGCAGTTTGCACAAGTCACTAATCCACCTATTGATCCGCTACGTGAAGCCATTGTCATGTCCCTGGAAACTTGTTTGGGGCGTGAGAAAAATGTTTTTGAAGAAACGCCCGAGCATGCAGGGCGTGTTGTACTGAAATCACCTGTGCTCTCCACAACCAAGTTCCTGAATTTGATCAATGCTCATCATCAGCATGATGATCTGGATGTGGTTTACATCGACCTCAATTACAAGCCTGAAGAAGGTTTAAAAGCGGCTGTTGAGCGTATTTGCGATGAAGCAGAGCAGGCTGTAAAAGATGGCAAGGCGTTGATTCATCTGAGTGATCGAGATATCGATAATGATAAGTTACCGGTTCATGCCGCCATGGCCACGGGCGCTGTTCATCATCGATTGATAGATACTGGTTTGCGCTCCGATGCCAATATTCTGGTGGAAACAGCTACGGCCCGAGATTCACACCAGTTTGCCGTACTGCTAGGGTTTGGTGCGACGGCCATTTATCCGTACCTGTCCTATGAAATTATTCATGACCAGATTCGTTCTGGGGAGATTCTGGCCGATCCACTGGATGCCTACAAGGCTTACCGTAAAGGTGTTGATAAAGGCCTGTTGAAGATTCTCTCCAAGATGGGGATCTCTACCATTGCTTCTTATCGTGCCGCTCAGTTGTTTGAAGCGATTGGCCTGTCTTCTGAGGTCGTTGATCTTTGCTTCAAGGGCGTTCAAAGCCGTATCGAAGGCGCCAGTTTTGAAGCCATTCAGCAAGATCAGCAGTTGCTCTCTGAAACCGCCTGGAAGAAAAGAAAGCCTATTCAGCAGGGTGGTTTGTTGAAATATGTACACGACAGCGAATATCACGCATTCAACCCTGATGTCGTTCAGCAGCTTCAGAAAGCGGTTTCCAGCGGTGACTACGAAGAGTTCCGTCGCTATTCAAAGCTGGTTAACGAAAGGCCGGTGGCCACACTTCGTGACTTGATGGGTCTCAAAGTGGCCGATAAGGCTCTGGCTCTCGAAGAGGTTGAGCCAGTCACTCATATTCTAAGAAGATTCGATTCTGCTGCCATGAGTCTTGGAGCGTTGTCTCCAGAAGCTCATGAGGCGTTGGCTGAAGCCATGAATCGACTGGGTGGTCGTTCGAACTCTGGTGAAGGGGGGGAAGACGAAGCTCGTTTCGGTACTCATCGAGTATCCAAGATTAAACAGATTGCATCGGGTCGCTTTGGTGTCACGCCGCACTATCTGGTGAATGCAGAAGTACTGCAGATCAAAGTGGCGCAAGGGGCTAAGCCGGGTGAGGGTGGTCAGCTGCCTGGAGGTAAGGTGAACAAGTTGATTGCCAGACTGCGTTATTCTGTACCTGGTGTGACACTGATTTCTCCTCCGCCGCATCATGATATTTATTCAATTGAAGATCTGGCTCAGCTGATTTTTGACCTGAAGCAGGTGAACCCGAATGCGTTGGTTTCCGTAAAGCTGGTCTCTGAGCCAGGTGTTGGCACCATCGCGGCTGGTGTTGCCAAAGCTTATGCGGATCTGATTACTATCTCTGGTTATGACGGTGGTACTGCTGCTAGTCCGTTGACGTCTATTAGATACGCAGGTTCTCCATGGGAGCTGGGTCTGACAGAGGCTCATCAGGCGCTCAGAGCTAATGATCTGCGCGGCAAGGTGCGTCTCCAGACGGATGGTGGTATTAAAACGGGTCTTGATGTCGTTAAGGCAGCCATTTTGGGGGCCGAAAGCTATGGCTTTGGTACTACACCGATGGTAGCCATGGGTTGTAAGTATCTGAGAATCTGCCACCTGAATAACTGTGCAACGGGTGTTGCAACTCAGGATCAACATCTGAGGGACAATCATTTCAACGGCACTGTTGAAATGATCATGAATTTTTTCACTTTTGTGGCGGAAGAAGTTCGTGAATGGCTGTCTGTGCTTGGGGCTAAAAATCTCGAAGACGTCATTGGGCGAACTGAGCTTTTGGATCTGTTGCCAGGGGATACCGACAAGCAAAAGGGTCTTGATCTGACACCTATTATTCGCAATGACCTGATTCCTGAAGATAAGCCTCATACCTGCCAGGTAGAACGTAACCCTTCTTACGATAAAGGAGAGTTAGCAGAGTCTATGGTCGAAACCTGTCTGCCGACCATTGAAAGTGGTCAGGGGGGCGAGTTTGAATTCACCATAGGGAACTGTGATCGTTCAATTGGTGCAAGGTTGTCTGGTGAGATTGCCAAGCGTCATGGCAATCAGGGTATGGCGGATAATCCGGTAAAACTGAACCTGAAAGGCACTGCTGGGCAGAGTTTTGGTGTCTGGAATGCCGGTGGTCTGGATATGTATCTGGAAGGTGATGCCAACGACTACGTGGGTAAAGGCATGACCGGCGGCAATCTGATTATCCGTCCACCTCAGGGTAGCGTTTTCAACTCTAACGAAACTTCAATCATCGGTAATACCTGTCTTTACGGCGCTACCGGTGGGCGCTTGCTGGCCGCAGGGCAAGCAGGTGAGCGTCTGGGGGTTCGGAACTCGGGGGCTACTGCCATTGTCGAAGGGACAGGAGACCACTGTTGTGAGTACATGACAGGCGGACTGGTGGTTGTGTTGGGTAAAACGGGTCACAATTTTGGTGCTGGTATGACGGGTGGCTTCGCCTACGTGCTGGATCTAAAGCGTAACTTCGTTGACCGTTACAATCACGAACTGGTGGATATTCATCGTATTGATACCGAATCCATGGAAGATTACCAGTCTCACCTGATTGGACTCCTGGATGAATATGTGAAAGAGACAGGCAGTGAATGGGGGCGTGAACTTCAGGAGGAGTTTTACGACTATCGGGGTCGTTTCTGGCTGGTGAAGCCAAAGGCGGCCAGTTTGGACTCATTGTTGGCGAGTACTCGTGGGCGTCCTGAATAGGATGCCTGCCCGCTTGCAAGGAAAGTCTTTAGAACAGCCATGTGCGCTGCAGCTCTGAGCTAGACAGCCTTGAGCTTATAGAAAGCAGCGCCATGAGCGTTATAAAAACAATCAGCGAATGAGGTCAAATCCATGTCACAGTTTAACAGTCGACTCAACAATCACTTTCAGTTTGTTGAAGTAGGAAGAAAGGATCCGGAAAAAAAGGCTCTTCGGGTTCGAAAAAATGATTTTGTAGAAATTTATGAGCCTTTCAGTGAAAAGCAGGTCAAGCAGCAGTCTCATCGCTGCCTTTCCTGTGGTAACCCATATTGTGAATGGAAGTGTCCTGTTCACAACTATATTCCAGACTGGTTGAAGCTGGTTTCGGAAGGCAACTTGTTTGAAGCTGCTGAACTTTCTCACCAGACCAACAGCCTGCCGGAAGTCTGCGGTCGTGTATGTCCTCAGGATCGGCTCTGTGAGGGTGCCTGTACCCTTAATGATGGTTTTGGTGCAGTTACGATCGGGGCTACTGAAAAATACATTACTGATACAGCTCTTGCTCTGGGCTGGCGCCCAGATATGTCTAAAGTGGTTTGGACGGATAAAAAGGTGGCTGTGATCGGAGCCGGTCCTGCTGGTCTGGGTTGTGCAGACGTTCTGGTTAGAAATGGTGTAAAACCGGTCGTTTTTGACAAGAATCCAGAGATCGGTGGACTGCTGACCTTTGGTATTCCTGAGTTCAAACTTGATAAGTCAGTAATGTCCCGTCGTCGTGCAGTATTCACGGAAATGGGCGTTGAATTCAGATTGAATACTGAAATCGGCAAAGACGTAGTGATAGAAGATCTTATGGAAGAGTACGATGCCGTGTTTATGGGTATGGGTACCTACACTTACATGAAGGGAGGCTTTCCGGGTGAAGATCTTCCGGGTGTCCATGATGCTCTGCCTTTCCTTATTTCCAGTGTGAACCGTAATCTGGGCTTTGAAAAAGACGAGTCCGATTATATTGCTATGAAAGGAAAGCGTGTGGTGGTTCTCGGTGGTGGAGACACGGCGATGGACTGTAACCGGTCATCAATCCGTCAGGGGGCCAAATCAGTAGCCTGTGTCTACCGTCGTGATGAAGAGAATATGCCAGGCTCCCGTCGTGAGGTGGCCAATGCCAAGCAGGAGGGAGTTAAGTTCCTGTTTAACCGTCAGCCTGTAGAGATTGTTGGCGATGGTAAGGTAGAAGGTATTAAAGTTATCACCACTAAACTGGGTGAGCCTGATGAGCAAGGGCGTCGTCGTCCAGAACCTGTTCCGGGTAGTGAGGAAATTCTGGAAGCCGATGCCGTATTGATTGCTTTCGGATTCCGCCCAAGTCCTGCTGACTGGTTTGATTCCCATGATATTCAGTTGAATGAATGGGGCGGGGTGGTTGCGCCCGAACAGGCTAAGTACAAGTTCCAGACTTCCAATCCTAAAGTGTTTGCGGGTGGTGATATGGTTCGTGGTTCTGATCTGGTAGTAACTGCCATTTGGGAAGGTCGTCAGGCTGCTGAAGGGATTATGGATTATCTCGACGTCTGATCCTGCTGAAAGATTATCAAGATAAGCAGTCTTGAGCGGCTGAAGCAATTGTCAATGAGAGGGGGAATGAGTATTCTCCCTCCTTTCCTTTTTAAAACCGTTGATGGTAAAGATTGAGAGGGCAGCGTTGATGTCCTTCTAGATCCTGTAACGCGGTTTATTGCACTTTTCCTGAATTCTGGAAACCTCATGACCGAGCTGAAAAATGACCGATTTCTTAGGGCTCTGCTGAAAGAGCCTGTTGATGTCACACCTGTCTGGATGATGCGTCAGGCCGGACGCTATCTGCCTGAATATCGGGAGCTCAGAAGTAAAGCGGGCGATTTTATGTCGCTTTGCATGAATCCTGAGTTGGCCTGTGAAGTCACGATTCAGCCTCTGGAGCGTTTTGATCTGGATGCAGCCATTCTGTTTTCGGATATTCTGACCATTCCTGATGCTATGGGCTTGGGACTGTATTTTGAAACCGGTGAAGGTCCAAGGTTTAAAAAGCCTGTTCGTACAGCGGCGGATGTTGAAGCCCTGTCAGTGCCAGACCCTGAAAAAGATCTGGGTTATGTCATGGATGCGGTTCGCACTATCCGTTCCGAGCTGAATGGCCGAGTTCCCCTGATTGGTTTTTCCGGTAGTCCCTGGACTCTGGCTACCTATATGGTCGAAGGGGGAAGCAGTAAAGATTTCCGTCGTATCAAAGCTATGATGTTCGACCAGCCTCAAGTGTTGTCTCAATTGCTGGATGTTTTGGCGGACTCTGTGACTGATTATCTGAATGCTCAGATCAAAGCAGGCGCTCAGGCTGTTCAGATCTTTGATACCTGGGGCGGTGCGCTTTCACCTGAGTGCTACAAGGCATTTTCCCTGAAATACATGGAGAAGATCGTTTCAGGTCTGATCAGAGAGCATGATGGTAGAAAAGTTCCCGTCATTCTCTTCACCAAGAATGGTGGTCAGTGGCTTGAATCCATGGCAGCGACAGGTGCTGACGCATTGGGTCTGGACTGGACTACTGATATTTCTGACGCACGTCGTCGTGTAGGGGATAAGGTGGCGCTGCAGGGAAATATGGATCCATCTGTTCTTTATGCATCTCCAGAGCGGATACGAACAGAGGTAGCGAAGGTCTTAAGCAGCTTTGGTTCGGGTGAAGGTCATGTTTTCAATCTGGGTCATGGAATACATCAATTTGTCGAACCTGATCGTGCCAAGGTTTTTGTTGATGCCGTTCATGAGCTTTCTGCTCAATACCACGCCCAATAATTGATCTCATCCATTAGCCTGATGTCTGCTGACATCAGGCCGTCTCTGTATCGCCTTGACGGGTTTCTCCCAATGCTTGTGAAAGAGCCTTCTGGAGTGTTTTGCGTCCGGCTGGTTTGGTCAGGAATGTACTGATTCCCAGTCTCTCAGCACGCTGCTTGCCGGGTGGGTTCGTGGCCCCTGTAAGCATGATGATTCTGGGAATGCCCATCTGACTGTCTTCCTGTAGCCGCTCCACCATCTGGATGCCATTCATGCCTGGCATGTGGTGGTCAAGGATGATGACATCAAAGGCTCGTCCAAGGTAGGCCTCGTTGCGAATCATGGCCAGAGCTTCCCGACCGTCTTCAGCATCAAGGGTGTTGATGCCCATTAGGGCGCATTGCTGGGCCAGAACCTGTCTGCAGGTCTTGTTGTCATCAACAATCAGAGCCTTGATATTTTTGTGGGAGAACATGGGCTGCTCATCCCGGCTAATGGCGTCTGTTGTCTGTTGTTTGTGTGGAATGGCAAACCAGATGTGTGTGCTGCCCTGATTCATGATGCCAAATTGCCCGGACATCGCTTCAATTAGCTTGATGGCAATGTACAGGTGCATACTGATGTCGGCCTGTTGTTTGGCTTCATAGTAGCTGAGCGTACTGATGTCACCGGGTAGATTCAGGCCTTGCTGTCCCTGGTTGTAGGTAATCTGGAAAAGAATGTAGCCGTCTTTGCTTTCTTTTTGTTTGTCAGGCTCTGAACCGGGTAGCAGGGAGGTTTGGTTAACGGAAACCATAACTTCACTGTTTTCTGTCCGGCTGAAGATATGGCTCAGGATGCCTTCCAGAATAAGAGATAGTTGTCGTGTGTCAGCCTCGCTGATATCAGGAACATCGGGGTGTACAAAGCTGATCAATTCAGTGTTGAGCTGTTCCGCACGGAATCGGAACTTATAGAGACTGTCGTTGAGAAACTCATTGATATCGTAAGGTTTGATTTCAAAACTGGTTTCATCTTGTTCCAGTTTCCAGGCTTCAGAGAGCAAGTTGATAAGGTTGCTGAGTTCGTTACCTGCATATCTCAAGGTCTCAACATAGTTTTCCTGTTTGGGGGTCAGCTGTGTGCTCTGAAGTAGTTCGGACATTCCCAGTACGCCATTCAAAGGGGTTCTGAGTTCGTGCCCCATGGCATTGAATATATCGTTGTCTTTTGTGATCTGGGTTATGGGGGGCGGACTGGACGACTTGCTTTGTACCCCTTCAGTATCCGTGATTAGATGCTCCCGGTTTCCAAAATAAAAACTAAAGGCGAGAATAGTTAATGACGTGATTTGTAATAGCATCCAGATGGCTGCAATAGGGTTGAAATCGATCACGCCAAGGATCGCCAGTGAAGCGACCAGGTGAATAATAGCGTAGGGTGTCGAAAGCCAGGCTGGGATGGTTAATGCCCCCGGGGCTCTGGTAAAAAGGCTGCAATACCAGATAATCTGGGTGGTAATCAGGTTGATCAGTAAGCTGTGTTCCAGTGAGACAGAGGCACCTGTCAGAATCAGAATCAGCAAGGATGCTGAGATAATGGAAAGGGTATTAAAACAATAGGTGAGTCTGATGCTGTTGCCTGACAGGCTGACCCGTGCCATTTGACTCAGTACAATCGTGCCCACAGTCAGTGAAATATTCATCATTAGGTGCTGCAACCATCCTGGTTGCAGCCAGCTGATATGAACGAGCCCCTGCCAACTGATCAAAAAGACGGGGCCCATGCAGCAAATGAGAGCCAGGTAAATATGAGCTTCCTGTCGATATTTGAACCAATTTAAGACATTCATCATGATCATGACAAGGAATAGGGCCAGCAACCAACCGGTCTGCCAGTTTGCATATTCCTGATCACTGAGGACGGCGCTGGGGGATTTTAGAGAGGCATGTAAGCTGTGGGCAGCTGCGGCAGGTATCTCGATAAATACGTCCTGTGCCTGATTCATATAGGGCGCCAGATTATAAAGATAGATATTGCTGCTGGCCTGTCGTCCACCTGGTAGTTGTTCGTGATAACCCTGACCTGCAACATAGGCTTTTAGAGATACGCCGGGTGGTGGGCAAAGCCTCAGTACAGGCATGGGCTCAACATGGATATCTTTAGGCAAAGAGATCTTGATCCAGGCTATGCCCTTCTTGGTTGTGAAATACAGACGTTCTTTCTGCCAGGGAGCAAACCGAAACAGGTAATAGGGTGTGTTGATCTGATCCAGGTTGAGTGTGCTTTTGGGGTCGATGAAAATGCTTGAGAAAGGCTCAAGATTGATGGAGATATGGTAAGGCTGCTGATCAGTGGGTTGTTCAAAGCTGAATGTTGCTGTGCCATAGGTGGACAGCATTATTAGAAGCAGGGCTCTAATCCAGAATCGAAGCCTGGCACGGAACTGTGACACCGGCTCTATACCTTTAAAAGGTACTGTGACAATGGATAATAGGGGGTTGAATACAACTCTCATAATATTTATTGAAAATTCCATTTTTCCATTGGGAATGAGTATACCGTAAGAGGCCCCGTGAAAAAGTGAAATTGTTGCAGTTTTTACCTAATTTTACTCTGAAAGTCATTTCCCGTAAGAGGGGAGGTGGCTTCCCCGCTTAAGATTCTTTATTAAGTGACAGGCTGAATCTATGCCTGTCAGGATCAATGCAGTGACTAATGTGCGTGGACATTGCTTTCAGGTGTTGTTAGCCCTGACTCGTTAAATTGCCTGTTTCCAGCCAGCAATCTAGTAGTCGATGGACGTTTGTTTGGCTGGGTATGCCTTAGGCAAACGTTATTATTTTCAGGTGAACGCTCAGCTGTTTGCGCCTGGATAAGGTAAAGCCAGCTGGCAGAGAGGCGGTTTGATTACCCGCCCTCTGAAAGTATTGATTACTGTTCTCTGGCTATTGCTCGATAGCCAATGTCTGTTCTGAAGTAAGCGCTATCCCATTGGATTTTAGACGTGGCCTGATAGGCTTTCTCCTGTGCTTCACTGACGCTGTTACCCAAGGCAGTCACACAGAGTACACGACCACCATTGGTTAGTACTGCATCGCCTTCAAGTTGAGTGCCCGCGTGGAAAACCTTGCAGTCTGCTGAGTTAGCTTCACTAATGCCGGAAATGGTATCACCCTTGCGATATTTTTCCGGGTAGCCACCTGCTGCCATAACAACCCCCAGGGCTACTCTTTCATCCCATTGAGCCTCAATCTGGTCCAGCTTGCCAGTTGATCCGGCCAGGCAAAGCTCAGTCAGGCTGGATTGCAGACGCATCATGATGGGTTGTGTTTCAGGGTCACCAAAACGACAGTTGAATTCCAATACTTTTGGCGTACCTTTTGAATCGATCATCAGACCAGCATACAAAAAGCCTTTATAAGTGTTGCCTTCAGCAGCCATGCCTTCTACGGTTGGGATGATCACTTCCTGCATAGCGCGATCATGAATAGCGGTTGTGACTACAGGTGCGGGAGAGTATGCGCCCATACCGCCTGTATTAGGGCCTTTGTCGCCATTATCCCTGGCTTTGTGATCCTGACTAGTCACCAGTGGTAGTATGTTTTTGCCATCGACCATAACAATAAAGCTGGCTTCTTCTCCTTGAAGAAACTCTTCAATGACGACTCTGTGGCCTGCTTCACCAAAGGCATTGCCGGCCAGCATGTCGTCAATGGCAACAAAGGCTTGTTCTTCTGTATCAGCGAGAATAACGCCCTTGCCCGCAGCTAGGCCGTCTGCCTTTACGACAATGGGAGCGCCTTTTTCACGAACATAGGCTTTTGCCTGATCGATGTCTGTGAAGTTCTGATATTCTGCTGTGGGGATTTTGTGGCGAGCCAGGAAGTCTTTGCTAAAAGCTTTTGAGCCTTCCAGTTGTGCTGCACCTTGAGTGGGGCCAAAAATAGTCAGGCCTGCCTCTTCAAATTGGTCGACAACGCCGGCAACCAGAGGAGCTTCGGGACCAACAATGGTCAGGTCGATGCTTTCTTTCCTGGCAAACTCAATCAAGCTGTCGAGCTGGAGTACATCAATACTGATATTGGAAATGCCGGGTTCAAGCTCTGTACCTGCATTGCCGGGAGCTACAAACACCTGTTCTACGTTACTGTCCTGAGCGACCTTCCATGCGAGGGCGTGTTCGCGACCGCCACTGCCAATGATGAGTACTTTCATAACTTTGCCTGTCCCCCGTGAGTCTGGTTGTGGTGGATGGACAACCAGCTTCACTAGTAATCAAACTGCTGTGGGTCATTCGGACTCACAGAGATAATGAACAACCAGAGTCTTTCACTGATTGTTCATTGTATGAAAAAAGAGGCACATAATGTGCCTCTTACTGGTATTTAGTGGAGGAAGTGTCTGATGCCAGTGAATACCATGGCAATGCCTGCTTCATTTGCAGCATCGATGACTTCTTGATCCCTCATGGAGCCACCTGGCTGAATGACGGCAGTAATACCTGCGCTGGCTGCTGCATCAATGCCATCCCTGAACGGGAAAAAGGCGTCTGATGCCATTACAGAGCCACGGACTTCCAGATTTTCATCAGCCGCCTTGATGCCAGCAATACGGGCACTGTATACCCGGCTCATCTGGCCTGCTCCTATACCAATGCTTTGATGATCTTTGGCATAGACAATCGCGTTGGATTTAACAAACTTGCCCACTTTCCAGGCAAATAACAGGTCATTCAGCTCAGCATCAGTTGGCGCTCTTTCGGTAACGGTTTTCAGTTCCTGAGCACTGGTCATCTTGATGTCGGTATCCTGAACCAGCAGTCCACCGTTTACCCGTTTGAAGTCCAGGAAATGTTCTGCTGTTTCCGGCAGAGAACCACAGCAAAGCAGACGAATATTCTTCTTGCCCTGAAGAATGATTTCAGCTTCGCTGTCGACTTCTGGAGCAATGATGACTTCTACAAACTGGCGATCAATAATGGCCTTGGCAGTAATTGCATCAAGCTTTCTGTTAAATGCAATGATGCCGCCAAAGGCTGATGTGGGATCGGTTGTATAAGCCCTGTTGTAGGCTTCCAGAATGTCAGTACCGGTCGCCACGCCACATGGATTAGCATGCTTGACGATGACACAGGCTGGGGATTCAAAGGACTTGACGCATTCCAGGGCAGCATCGGTGTCAGCAATATTGTTGAAAGAGAGCGCCTTGCCCTGGATCTGCTGCGCGCTGGAAACCGTGCCAGTTGAAGCAGGTTCTTCTACATAGAATGCCGCTTTCTGGTGAGGATTCTCGCCATAGCGCATGTCCTGCACTTTTTTGTACTGACGATTAAAGGTACGAGGGAAAGCTTCAGGCTCTTCTTTGTTGCCAGTCAATGTACCGAGATAGTTGGCAATAGCACCGTCGTAATGCGCTGTGTGCTCAAATGCTTTTACAGCAAGGTCAAAGCGGGTGGCTGAAGAAACAGAACCACTGTTCTCATCGAGTTCGGAGAGTACACGGGTGTAGTCGCCTGCATCGACAACAATGGTGGTGTCCCTGTGATTCTTGGCTGCGGAACGAACCATGGTAGGGCCGCCGATATCAATATTCTCAATAGCCATTGCCAGCGTACAGTCTTCTTTGGCAACTGTTTGCTCAAAAGGATAGAGATTGACCACAACCAGATCGATAGGCTGAATGCCGTGTTCGGTCATGACTGCTTCGTCCTGACCCGAGCGACCCAGAATGCCTCCGTGTACTTTGGGGTGCAGTGTCTTGACCCTGCCGTCCATCATTTCCGGAAAGCCGGTGTAGCTGGAGATTTCCACAGCGGGAATATCGTGCTCGACCAGCAGCTTGTATGTGCCGCCAGTGGAGAGGATTTCTACGGAGCGCTGGTGCAGTGCCTGGGCAAATTCCACTATGTCGGTTTTGTCTGAGACACTGATCAGGGCTCTTCGAAGAGGTGGCTGTTCGAAATCGTCTGCCATCATTCCTTTACTCACTGAAAAAACGTTGCCTGAAAAGCTGACTGATTCTAGCTGGATTTGACCTGTTTCGCAGCATCCGATTGATGGGAATGGCAGGAAAAGCGGATTTATTGCTGAACTCGAATCGCAAGTTACTGCTTTAGCCGTTGGGATCTTGAATTTTGTGGCATGTATCTAAGGCGGAATTTTGTAGTTTAAACGTTCTGTTACGTTATTTCAGATCTGTTGCTGCTTAAGTAGGAGGTGCATAAAGTCGTATTCATGTCATAAGGCAAAATACGACTTTAAGGCTGAGAAGATTACAGCAGGTCGTATTGCTTCAACTTCTTTCTTAATGTGCCACGGTTCAGGCCAAGTAAGACCGATGCTTTGGTCTGGTTGCCCTTGACATAAGCCATTACGGTCTCCAAGAGAGGGGCCTCTACTTCGGAAAGAACCATCTGGTAAACATCGGTCACTTCCTGACCGTCCAGATGATTGAAGTAATTGTTCATGGCTTTTTCAACGCTGTCACGGAGTGTCTGTGTTTCACTCTCAATAGGGCTGGTCAGTGCCTGTCCGTTGACAGATTGTTCATCAGAAATAATATGGGGTGCCGTCATGCTGCAATATCCTTGTGATGACATAAGGTTTGAAAATACTCCAGTATGCAGTTTTCTTGTTCTTCTGCAGACTCCAGACTGTTGAATAGCTTACGAAGCTTGGAGCCTGATGGA
Source organism: Endozoicomonas sp. (assembly GCF_051008435.1). GTDB lineage: Bacteria > Pseudomonadota > Gammaproteobacteria > Pseudomonadales > Endozoicomonadaceae > Endozoicomonas_A. The sequence goes on from NZ_JBPCXO010000323.1 coordinate 36,512, forward strand.
CTGGCCTGCAAATACCAGCCAACGTGTTTTCTGGCGATACGTACGCCCTGAACTTCACCGTAAAATTGGTGAAGTGCAGAAAGGTGGTCCAGCAAAATAGACTGAATCTCTTTGTGTTCAGGTGCTGGTAAGTGTTCACCGTGCTCGAGGTAATGGTTAATTTCCCGGAATATCCAGGGTCTGCCCTGGGCTGCGCGGCCAACCATGACAGCGTCTGCTCCCGTTAAATCCAGTACCGTTTTTGCTTTTTCTGGAGAAGTGATATCGCCATTGGCCATCACTGGTATTTCCAGGGATTCACAGATCCGGGCAATGGTTTCGTATTCAGCTTCGCCTTTGTACATGCACTGTCGGGTTCTACCGTGTACAGCCAAAGCTGAGATGCCGCAGTCCTGTGCCATCAGGGCAATGTCGAGGCCGTTTCGATTCTCGGGATTCCAGCCGGTTCGAGTCTTGAGCGTGACAGGAATATCAACAGCCTGAACCACTGACTTCAGAATGCGTTCTACCAGCTCTGGTTCTCTCATCAGAGCCGAACCCGCCGCCTTGTTACAGACTTTTTTGGCAGGGCAGCCCATGTTGATATCTATAATCTGTGCCCCTCGTTCCTGGTTCAGTCGAGCAGCAATCCCCATTTGTTCTGGGTCGCTACCTGCTATCTGAACAGAACGAGGTTCAAATTCTTCGGCGTGATGATCCATTCTCAGTCGAGACTTTCGTGTGTTCCAGAGTTTTGGGTTGCTGGTTACCATTTCTGAGACAGCCATACCCGCTCCCATTTTCAGGCACAGTTGCCTGAATGGGCGGTCCGTTACTCCGGCCATGGGGGCCAAGATAACGGGGTTGTGAATAGTGTATGGACCAATCTTCAACAAGGTGGTTTGCCTCAATCCAGCGTTAGAACTGCCCAGAGCGCGATAAAAATTTGGAGCGACATAAATCGCTGCTCGGAAACATGAAACAAGCAAGAGGTCGATCTTGCGGAGTTTTCAAACATTTATACGACTTTCAGCTTCTCCTTTTGGGAGATCAGGCAGACGTAGCCGGACATAATACTCTGTACAATTTTTAGACGAAAGGGGGTTCTATTGTGAGCTCTGACTGGAATAGCACTTACGTTCAGGAGCAGTTATCACCACATACCAGTGTCCTGTTGGAAAATATAACCTTTCCAAGACCCTTATATAGTGACTTGTGTGGGAAAAACCGCAAGCAATAATTTGAGTGATCTGAGCGCTTTTTGATCTGGATCAAGTACTTATAGGCTTGTAGCAAGTACCTATTGCGATTTTGTAAGTGCGGTTTCGAGATGTCCTTATCAGCAAAACACTACAGAAGTAGGGGTTATAGAGTTTTTGACTTTATTCAGGTTTGTTTGGTAGGTAAAAAGCGCAGCTGATAGTTGGTTGCACCATTACCTGGGTCAACAATTTCCATGCTTAGTCTGATGGGTTGGCCGCTGGGCATTTCTCTGGATCCGGCCAGTGCGCCTCCCAGATATTCTTTGGGGCGAAAGCGTCTGCTGGCTACGGGCTGGCCATTAATGTCTGTAAAAGTCAGTTCCAGCTGTGGCCAGGGCTGAGTGAAGGTAGCTTCATTGATAATCACTGAATCCACTACCAGGCCTTTGCTCTGTTCAGGGTGACTGCGGATGTGCAGCTGCAAGCTTTTAATGGCTTTAACATCCACCAGTGCAGGAAGAGAACAATTTAAGTACTGGCAGCTGAAAGCGAGGGTAGGTCTTAAGCGAGGGTCGAGTGAAAGTTGATCTTTATTAAACCAGGCGTATTGGGCCAGCAGTGTAAAAGAGCCTATTAAAATGAGAGCGGTCCAGCCTAACAGTTTTAGAGAGCTTTTCCCGTGATCTTCGTCGACTTCAACGTGTTCTTTGTCCAGCGTTTCCAGAAATGAATGAAACTGGGGTTCTTCTTTCTGGGGGGGTTCTGCAATTTTTGCAGCACTGGTTTCAGGTTTACTGTCCTGTACCGGGTTTTGTTCCGGTGTTTTGGCGGACTTGCTGGCCAGTGGTTCAGTGGCTTTAGCGTGTAATTTCTTTTCTGGCGAAGAATTACTGTGCATATGGGTGCGGGCGTCAAAAACCTCAAGACAGGAGCCGCATCGTACAGAGCCACTGGCAACTCGTAATTGTGCCTGGGTGACTTTAAAGGAGGTCTGGCATTTTGGGCAGCGAGTGATTCGAGAGCTTGTCATGAAGCCTGTTTGCGTTACTGTCTTAATTGAATGAGATCATTAGATCAAAGAGCTGCAAAGGATGTCTACTGCCCAAAAGATAAAATCTTCTGGGCAGAGGTCGGAAATGAGCTTTGTATCAAAAAATGACTCGTCTTTTTTCGGACTAATTGAAGATTTTGCTTATTTGCGGGTTCCGGTCACCAGAATCCATTCTTCGTTGTGAACCACGGGTTCAAGATCAAACCATTCTGAATAGGTGCTGACAATACTGTCTTTTTGTTCTGAAAGAATGCCTGATAACGCTATTCTACCGCCACTATTGAGATAGCCGGCAAGTTTTGGTGCCAGCTCTACCAGTGGGCCTGCAAGAATGTTGGCAATGACGGTGTCCGCTTTATTTTCTGGGGCCTGATCAGGTAGATACACTTTCAGTTTTTCTAGGGCGATCTTGTTTCTTTCAGCATTATCAATGGTGGCCTCCAGTGCCTGAGGATCAAGATCAACCCCTGTCACTGTTTTTGCACCCAGCAAAAGGGCTGCGATAGCCAGAATACCGGAGCCACATCCGTAGTCGATGACCGTCTGATTTTCGAAATCTTGCTGTTTTTCCAGCCACTCCAGGCATAAGGCTGTTGTCGGGTGAGTGCCTGTTCCAAAGGCTAGTCCGGGATCAAGCATCAGGTTAATGGCGTCGGGTTCTGGAATCTCTTTCCAGCTGGGGCAGACCCAGAGTTTGGTTCCAAATTGCATGGGCACAAAGTGAGTCATCCATTCTCTTTCCCAATCTTTGTCTTCAACAATCTCTATCTTATGGCTGGGGAATGGAGTTTGCTGATACTGGGACTGTAAATGCTCAACAACAGCTTCCATATCGGCATGAGCATCGAAGAGGCCGATAACCATGGTGTTGTGCCACAGCGGAGTGCTTCCTGGCTCAGGTTCGAACAGAGGCTGATCTTTACTGTCCTGAAGGGTGACGGCGCTGGCTCCGGCTTCCAGAAGCAGGTTTTCCAGTTCTTCAGCATGATCGGAAGAGGTATCTAGTTTGATTTGTATCCAGGGCATGGGTATGGACTTACAGATTGGGAGTGGGAGGCAGAAATAAGTATCCGCCGAGTCGGACTCATTCTAGCTGATTGCAGTAGAGGGACAAAGTGTATTGCAAAAGGGATAGGAGAGAAGCTCTCTGAAAACTGTTTTCAGAGAGCTTTGGGGTGTTTCAGGACTCTTCCAGCTTCTTTTCCAGGTAATGGATGCTAACGCCTCCTTCCTGAAAGTTTTTGTCCTTCACTAGATCCTGATGCAGAGGGATGTTGGTGCGAATTCCGTCCACCACAGCCTCATCCAGTGCATTTTTCATTCTTGTCAGAGCGGTCTCACGATCCGGACCATAGGTAATGATCTTGGCGATCAGTGAGTCGTAGTAAGGAGGAATGCTGTAGCCACTGTACAGATGAGAATCGACACGGACTCCGTTGCCGCCAGGAGCATGGAACTGGTTAACCAGGCCAGGCGATGGCATAAAGGTTTTGGGGTCTTCAGCATTGATTCGGCACTCGAAAGAGTGTCCCTGAAGTTTTACTTCTTCCTGAGTGATGCTCAGGGGCAGACCACTGGCAATGCGGATCTGTTCTCTGACGATATCCACTCCGGAAATCATTTCCGTTACGGGATGCTCAACCTGCACGCGGGTATTCATCTCAATAAAGTAAAACTGGCCTTCCTCGTACAGGAATTCGAAGGTACCTGCTCCGGTATAACCAATTTCTCTGCAGGCCTTGGTGCAGGCTGCTGCTACGGTGGCTCTGGCATCTTCATCAATGCCAGGTGCAGGCGCTTCCTCAATGACTTTCTGGTGGCGGCGCTGCAGCGAGCAGTCACGGTCACCTAAGTGAATGGCATTGCCGTGGCTGTCTGAAAGTACCTGGAATTCAACATGACGAGGGTTTTCCAAGAATTTTTCAAGGTAAACTACATCATTGTTAAAGGCTGCTTTGGCCTCTGACTGGGTCAGGCTGATAGAGTTCAGTAGAGCAGATTCGCGATGAACTACCCGCATGCCTCTACCGCCGCCGCCGCCTGACGCCTTGATAATGACCGGGTAGCCAATGCGCTGGGCTATTTCCAGTGTGCGCTCATCATCGTCGGTAATGGGGCCGTCAGAGCCTGGGACAGTGGGAACGCCGGCTTTTTTCATGGAAGCAATAGCTGATACCTTGTCGCCCATTAGACGAATAACGTCAGGCTTTGGGCCTATAAAGGTAAACCCGCTGCGTTCTACTTGTTCAGCAAAGTCGGCGTTTTCGGAAAGAAAGCCGTAGCCCGGATGAATACCATCAGCATCAGTCACTTCTGCAGCGCTGATAATGGCCGGGATATTCAGGTAGCTTTCAGCTGGGCTATTAGGGCCAATGCAGACAGACTCGTCAGCCAGACGCAAGTGCATCAGGCTTTCGTCAGCCTTGGAGTGCACTGCAACGGTCTTAATGCCGAGTTCTTTACAGGCCCGCAATACCCGTAGGGCTATTTCACCCCGGTTGGCGATTACGATTTTATCCAGCATGGCAACTATCTCAGACAATAGTGAACAGGGGCTGGTCGTATTCAACGGGCTGTCCGTTTTCAACCAGAATAGCTTCGATGGTGCCTGATTTGTCGGCCTTGATCTGATTCATCATTTTCATGGCTTCGACAATGCAGAGAACGTCACCTTCTTTGACATGTTGTCCCTGTTCAGCAAAAACAGGTGAGCTCGGTGAAGGAGATGTGTAGAAGGTGCCGACCATTGGAGATTTAACCTGGTGACCGGACAGTTCAGGTTTGACTTCAGCAGCTGCCGTAGCTGCCGGTGCAGCTGCTACAGGAGCGGGAGCCGCTGCTGGTATCATCTGTGGAGCAGCTAGTGCGGCCACCGGAGCATTCTGGGAATAACGGCTAATGCGAACAGACTCTTCACCTTCGTGAATCTCCAGCTCGTCAATTCCAGACTCTTCCAGCAGCTCAATGAGCTTTTTTACTTTTCTGATGTCCATGGTCAATCTCAAATGCTGTTGGACAGGGTAAACCTGACCGTGGTTTAAAGGATGTGTTCGTTGGCGCACATAACTCATGCAGCCTTGATTACTGCTTAAGCCCTATAGGAAAATCTGTTGTACAGAAGCTCTGTCTATTGATGATTCCAGGTGGGGCCATCAAGGCTTCTGATCGAGCTGATCCAGGGCGTAGGCCAGACCAAACTCGTAACCCTTGGGTCCAAGTCCTGCGATAACACCTTCAGCAACATCACTGAAATAAGAGTGATGTCGGAAAGCTTCCCGTTGGTGGACATTGGACAAGTGAACTTCAACAAAGGGGATGGAAACACCCAGCAGGGCATCTCTGATAGCAACACTGGTATGAGTATAAGCAGCAGGGTTGATAATGATGAAATCAACCTCTTCCTCAAGGGCTTTGTGAATACGTTCTATGAGTTCATGCTCAGCGTTGCTCTGGAAGCAGCTGAGCTGGTGGCCAGCCGTTTGAGCCTGTTGGGTCAGAATCTGGTTGATTTGCTCCAGTGTGGTGGCGCCATAAACGCCCGGCTCTCTGGTTCCCAGCAGGTTCAGATTGGGGCCATTCAGAACAAGTATTGTTGCCATCAGTATCCTCTCATATTGGCATGCATTGTGCCGCAATGAAATGAAAGGGTCTAGTTCGTGCGTGTTACTGAACGTTAACGTCAGTTACCAAGCATTTCAGAGCCAGATAAGCTCACAATTATCTTGTTAGCCCGGATGTTTCATAAACTGTCCTGAATCTCGCGCAGACCATTGTCGTTCTCGGCAACTGCTCCTGCGTTGCTCTACCTCCTGCATCCATGCAGTCTTAAGGAATTTGACGAAGGAGCGCCGTACCGGGGAGTACGGTCGACTGAGTCAAACTTTCTTAGGGCGGTAAGGGGCAAGCGAGAAGAGGAGCATGTTTATGAAACATTCGGGTTAGGGCCAGGTTTACGGAGAAAGTGTCTGGTGCAGCTTTTTCTGGAGCTCTGACGAAGTAATTTCACCCAGAGAGCGAAGTTCGCTTTGTTCCTGCCCATGAGTATCGAAGAAGAGCAGGGAAGGGGGCCCAAATAGCTGATGACGGGTGAGCCAGTTTTGTTGCTCAGGGGTATTGGCAGTAATATCAAATTTGATGAGATGCCAGCTGCTGATGCTGACTTTGGCGAAAGCCTCAGGGAAAACCTCTCTTTCCATGACTTTGCAGGAAATACACCAGTCAGCATAAACATCAATCATGGCAGGTTTACCACTCTTTACTGCTACTTCAAGCTGTTTTGACAGTGCTTCAATCGTTGTGACTGTTTGAAAAGAAATCTCTTTTGACAAGTTTTCAGTAGGCTGACTATTGCTGCCAAGTGGCTTTAGCGGGTTCTTTTCGCCTTGTGATGCTCCGATAATCAGCAAGGTGCCATAAATCAGGAGAACAATGCCTAACGCCTGAAAGAGTATTGCTGACCCAGACTTCTTGCTGAATTCAAGCGCGCCAAGACAAACGGCACTACCAATGGCCAGAGTTCCCCAAAGAAGCAAAGTGAGTGGGGCAGGAATAATACGCTCCAGCATCCAGATGGCAACGCCTAGCAATAGGAAGCCGAAAAACAGCTTTACATTCTCCATCCAGCCACCGGCTTTCGGCATAAGAGCCTTACCACCCAAACCGATTAATATCAGTGGCAATCCCATTCCCAGGCCCAGAGCCAGCAGAGAGAGTCCTCCAATCAATGCGTCTCCGGTTGTGCTGATGTAGATCAAGGCTCCTGCCAGCGGTGCTGATACACAGGGAGATACCACTAAGGCAGAAAGAACTCCCATAATGGCTGCACCCGAAAGGCTGCCTGATTTCTGGGGATGTTTGTTGAGACGATCCCTGAGTTTTTCGGGCAGCTGAAGCTCATACAGCCCAAACATACTCAGAGCCAGAAGCACGAAGAGGATAGAGAAGGGGATTAATAACCAGGGAGACTGAAGTTTTGCCTGCAGATTCAAGCTGGCACCGAATAGACCCATTAAAGTGCCAGCCACAGCAAAAGTGGCAGACATACTGAGCACATAAGCTATTGAAAGTGAAAGCGTTCTCTTTCGGCTCGCCCCCTGCGCAGCCGCACCTACCAGTAAGCTGGAAAGAATAGGAATCATTGGGAGGACACAAGGTGTAAAAGTCAGTCCCAGACCTGCCAATAAAAAAAGTAAAAGCGTTACCCAAAGCCCTTTGTTTAAATGGTCAGTGGGTTTCGATACATTCAGGCCTTCGTAACTGTCTGAAGTGGCTGCAGAGGGGGCAAGCTGTTCAGTATTAACGACATGCGGGTTGTTGACAGAAACGTTAAGAGTATGAGGGGGGTAGCAGAGTCCAGCATCAGCACAGCCCTGAAACTTGATCTGGAATTGAGGTTCGATCTCAGTACTTTTTACAGGAATTCTGATAGTAATGCTCTCTGGAAAAACCTCCATGTTCTCTTCAAAGTTGATGTCGTACTTTTCTTGGCCTTTTGGGAAAACGGGCTGACCAAGCCGAGTTGAGTCTTCATTGCTAGAAAAGCTGAAACGATCTTTGTAAAGATAGTGCTCAGGTGTCACCAGAAAGTGCAGCAGCAATGTTGTGTCTACGATTTCTGCCTCCAACTGGAAAGCCTCTTCCACAGGAAGAAACTGCTGAGGCTCTGATGAACCGCTATTCAACAGTTGGTCCAGGTTAGCAGTAGCGCAGTTTGAAAATGCCCAAATAAAAAGAAAGAGGATGAAGGTCGATGGGGAAGATTTCTGATTGCTTCTCAATAAATGAGCCATGGAAAACCGACTGTTCTTGTTTCTGATCCTTTTATTGTGGAGTGAAACCGCCGGGATGCAAACCTTTGGAAGGTTCTGGGCTTGTTAATAGTGCTGAAGATGTCATCTTCAGCACTATTAAAGGAGTAATGCACCATTCTCAAAAATGGTTTATTGCATCATTCCCTTTAGCCTTTGTAATTGGCTACAGACTTTTTAATGACTTCAAAGGCTGCTTCTTTGTTTTCCCAGCCTTCTATCTTGACCCACTTGCCTGGTTCCAGGTCTTTGTAGTTCTCGAAGAAGTGTTCGATTTGCTTCAGCAGCAGTTCTGGAAGGTCAGTGTATTCCTGAATATCGTTGTACAGTGCAGACAGCTTCTCGTGAGGCACTGCAATCAGTTTCTCGTCCTGACCATTTTCGTCTGACATATTCAGCATGCCTACTGCGCGACAGCGAATCACAGAACCTGGAACAACAGGGTAAGGAGTCACTACCAGAACGTCCAGAGGGTCTCCATCGTCCGCCAGAGTCTGTGGGATGTAACCATAGTTGGCAGGGTAGAACATGGGGGTAGCCATGAAACGGTCTACCATCAGAGCGTCGATATCTTTGTCGATTTCGTACTTGATAGGAGACGCATTGGCCGGGATTTCGATAGCAACATAGATATCTTCAGGCAGATTTTTACCCGCCGGAATATTCGCATAGCTCATGTATATACCTTTGCCTTATTTCGATTACAGAGGTAAAAAGGGTTGAAAGGCGGCCATTATAAAGGCCTCAGAGCAGCTTGTCTCCGTTCTGAGCAAGACTTTATTAAGGAAGTTTATTCGGGAACTGGACTTTGTTCGAAAAAGAGTAGAATACTGTAAGTGTATAAATTGCTCCTTACTGCTCGTAACAATCGAGGAGGCTTTATGAGATCAATCAAAGTCAGAGACTGTATGACCCCTCAGGTGATTACTATTCCTCCAACCATGGAAGTGGTCGAGGCCATACGAATACTGCTCAATAACGATATAACAGCGGTACCTGTGGTGGATGAGAATGGTGGCCTGGTAGGTATCCTTTCAGAGACAGACTGTCTTCAGGGGACATTGATGGGAGGTTATTTTTCCCAGGAAGGCAGCTTGGTGGGTGAGAGTATGACCAGAGATGTCCTTACTGTATCGCCATATGACGATATCATCACGGCTTATGAACATTTTATGAAAGCTCATGCCTTCAGAGTGCCTGTTGTTGAAGAGGGGTCTTTGGTCGGAATGTTAAGTCCTAAAGATGTTATGTCAGCTGTGTTGGAGTTTTATGAAACTCCGACCAGCCATAAAGCAATGTAAGTGACTAGCTAACACGCCTGCGACTTTGCAGAAAAGACCAGGCGTTGCCTTTGAATCGCTATTTTTTAGGTTTTTTTTGATCGAAATTGAGTATGGGCAACTCTATATTCATGGTGATGGCTAGCATGCGGGCTACAAAGCCGGTGATCAAAGTGATGAGGATGCAGGCCGTCATGGATAACGGTGTCATACACAAAATAAAGAAAATCCAGGCAGCTATAAATGAAATACTGGCATAAAGCTCTTTTCTGAAGACCAATGGTACCTGATTACAGAGAATATCCCTCAGCACTCCACCAAACGCACCCGTAAAGACTGCCATAATACTGGCGATCAGATAGTTGTGTCCCAGCTCGAGCGTCTTTTGGGCTCCAATGATACTGAATGTCACCAAACCAATCGCATCAAGCACCAGAAAAGCTTCGGATAAGTAGCGAATCCAAGGTCTTATAATGATGACAACGACCACCGCTACCGTAGTGACAACCAAATACTCAGGATGAGCAATCCACACCAGGGGGTGGTTGTCTAATACCAGATCTCGAAGGGTTCCACCTCCAAAAGCCGTGACTGTAGCAATAATGAGGATGTCAAATGGATCCATCTGTTTTCTTCCAGCCGCAATCGCACCTGACATGGCTTCCACAGTAATAGCAAGAATATAAAGTACTTCCAGCAATACCGCCTTCCTCATAGGGTTAAAATGCCAAAAAATTGGCGAAATATTAATGAGTTACTTATTCTCTCTGACTATTAAATCTAACTGCTGAAGTGATAGTTCATCTAAGCTTTAATGAAGTATACGCTGCATTTTCGGAAGAAGGTTTATGCCAGGGAAAACGGCGGGAGTTGATACTCAATCAACAGTACCTGTTGAAGTAGTGCATCCAAAGCATGAAGTTAATGAATCAGGTCGGTTGGGCCCCAGGAATGTTACAGGCACACCGGGACAGAGTGTTGTGGGTAGACGTGACTCACAGGGTTCGGGTCCTTTGTCTGAAAGTATTCATTCACGTACTGCGTCCAAAGCCCAGCATCAACAGGGTGATTTACCAGAACTGGTTGAGTCAGAACTGGAAAATTCACTGGATAGTGATGAAGCTTCTGAACTGTTAAGTTCTCTCGAAGCTTCCAGAAAATCTTCCCGGTCCAGAACAGCTCAGCCTTCAGAAGGCCATGGATCAGGGCGTACTCCTGACCCTGAAGATGAGCTTATTCCCCCGCAGATAAAACCCAGGCAAACACCTCCGGGTGGGCAGAGGCCTGGTCCAGCCCCTGATCCTGATGATGAACTCATCACACCCAAAGAAACTTCTCCTAGAGTATCAGTCAGCACGTCTGATGATCCGGATGTGCAAAAGCGAAAAGAAGAATTCAAAAATCAGCTGCAGCCCAAATTGAGCTTTCTCGATAAGCATAAGAAAGAAATAACTGTCACAGCGGCGGGTGGTATTTTGATAGGCATAGGTGCCGCTGCAGCGATTGGTTTTCCTCCGGCAGGTCTCTGCATATACGCTTGTGGAATAATGATGCTGAGTATGGGCCTATCCAAGATGATGTTTGCCTTGGATGATGTCCCTGAAAATCTGCCAAAACCCAAGCCAGATGAGCCAAAACCGAAGCCTGACGACCCCAAAAATAAACCTGGTGAAAGCAGTGTTGATGATGGCCAGTTCATGGCAGTTCGCAAGCCAGTTCTTGAAGCTCTTACTCAGGGTGATGGGTCTATTCCTCTTCAGGAGGATGGCTCACTGGATGAAGACGAAGCGAAGAAAAGACTTAAGAGGTTTGCTGAAGAGAGCAAGCTCAATGTGGATCCTGAAGAGCTTCTGCAACAAATCTCTACCGGGGTGCAGGCCGGACAGCCTCTCTCAGAAGTGGTTTCTGGTGCTATTGCTGATGTTTTGAGCAGAGATAAGAACTTTGATCCGCATGATGCTGAATTCAAAACAGTAACAAACGCTATTTTGAGTGCGGCAGAAGCCATGATGAATGCAACGACAGACAGCGAGAGAGAGCAGGCTTTAGCAGAGTTTCTTTCGAAATTGAAAGAGATGTTGCCGAGGATGAGTGATGCGACGTTGGATCAGCTAATAGCTATGACTAGAGGTGCAATGGCCAGCGCAGGGACAGCTGAGGCCAGAGAGGTATTCACAGGCGTTCTGAAATTGTTGCAGACAGAAAAAGCAGAGCGTCTATTGAAGCAACAACAGCAGGCTTCTATCTCATTTGGCGCTTCTGCTGCGGTTTCTAAAGTCGTGCCTGAACCTCCTGCTGCTCCTCCTGAAGTTCCAAAACCTAAAGAATCAGTAGCTAAAGCTCCACCGCACTCTGTGAGTGAAGCAGGAACCTCTGAAGCGGTTGGTCTGTCTATTTCAAAAAATATGGTTCATTTCAGAGTGCTTTCATTTGAGCTGGCTACCTTGGATCGAGCTGATCGTCTTAATGACAGTGACAAAAATGATTTTCTGAAAGCGGCCAGAGAAGTGTTGGAAAAGCCCAGAGAGAAAAGAATCAGCGGTGCAGAGTTTTTAGAGGAACTTAAAAAGCAGACTGGTGAAAGGTTCTCTGAAGTTATTCTTAAAATTAAAGGCAAGGATCATTTCAAATAGTAACTAATTTACTTTTTTTATGAATTTTTTGCATATAAGACTATGAGATGAGAGATGTCAGCCATCGATAACGAATAAATAACCTAGATTAATTGTAATGTGATCAGCACAGAACGGCAGGGAGCCAAGTTATGACTGAGTCCTCACCATCGATAGATAATCAGGGAGGAGTGACACTCACTGGCACGCAGGGGTCAGTTCACATTACTGATGCCAAGCGAGACTCGCTTAGAGCTGCCGGTTTTAGTGATGCCCAGATTGAGGCATTATTTTCTCTTGCTGATCCTGATGATCAGGGAAGCTCACTGTCGCCAACCCATTTTTATACCGTAGATAAATCAACGCTCAATTCTCTTCAGTATTCAGGCCAACTTACTGAAGCTGCTAGGCAATTAGTTTATGTTCAGACACCGGTGTCGCTTCTGAATCAGATCAGTGACCCTAGTAATTGGCAGGGTGAGAACTATGTGGGCCCTGGAGCATCGTCAGTTAATGCCTTTCTCAATGGAGAGCCTGTTGATTTTTCTAAACCCAGCCTGGATGCATTAGTCTTTTCAGTGCTTTCTGCTCGAGCTGAAATAATTGAGGTACAACTTAGGGATCAGATTCAGTCTATTCAGGATAAAAACGCTCAACTTGAAAGGGCAAACGATTGGTTAGCAAGAGCCAGAGCTAAGAAAGCAGAAGCCGGTACATCAGGCTCTTCAACCTTTGATCAGGAATTCAGGGATTATTGGGAAAGCCTTGATGCTGAATTTCAAACCACGGATACCAACACTGATACCGAAGTTCTTGACCATAATTCTGCGGATTGGGATGTCAATATTGAAGGACTCAAGTCAAAAATTGAAGCTCTAACCAGTCAATCCCAGCTGGAAACCACCAAACTGCAGCAGACTATAAATAAATATAACCAAAGTTTTGAAATGCTTTCTAACTTCATTAACAAATACTATCAGTCACTCAGTACGATTATTCAGAATCTACGCTGAATTATGGAGGATCTCGGTGTGAATGAAGAAGCTAAGACCAGTGAAGGTGAAGAGCTCGAAGATATGTTGCTCGAGTTTTTTGGTAAAGGAGGTACCTTCAAGGACCTGAAAAATATGAGTGACGATGCCATGGAGGCAATTTACAGCGTCGCTTATAACCTCTACCAGGGTGGAAAGTACGAGGAAGCTCAAAAAGTATTTCAGTTCCTGTGCTTTTACGATCACTTCAATCGTAAGTACTTCATGGGGCTTGGTGCATGTCAGCAAATGATGAAGCAGTATGACAATGCTATTGAAATCTTCACTTTTGCAACAGTGCTGGATGCCGATGATCCCAGGCCCATGATCTATATCGGTGACTGTCATCTGGCTATGGGTGACAAAGAAAAAGCAAAAATGTCCTATGAGACAGCAATTGAATGGGCTGGCGATGCGGCTGATTATGAGGATGAGAAGCAAAGAGCCGAAAGTATGCTGGATAACCTGAGCAGTTAAGGGAAGAGGTACAAGGATGTCTTCAATCGGTCAGGGACCTGTCTCTACAGAGCAAACTGGGAATATTAATCAGGCTTCTTTTGATGCCGTTGATCATGAAGAGAACCCGGTTCAGAGAGGCTTCAGTAACCAGAACAGTTACTCTAGAACTAAAGGTGATGAAGCCCCCAAACCTCAGACTAATACTCCCGTACTGGATGTTCCAGCACCTATTGCTGAGTCTGAAAAGGCCACGTCAGAAGTGTTGAAACAGCATGCAGAACAAAATTCTGATATAACGGCTAAACAATCCAAGACTCAAGGAGAGACTGTTCAGGAGCAGAAGAATATCCCTATCAGGAAGCAGACTGGCAATCTTCAGGGCAAACGTTCTGAACTGGAGAGCATAGGGTTCAGTAAATCCCAGATAGATGGGATGCTTGCTCTGGCAGATCCCAATGATCTCGAGAACTCCCTGTCTTCTATGCACTCTACCAGTGCACGAATTAAAGATATGGATGCCAGAGGAGGAGATCCCAAGCTTAATCAGTTATTTAATACCTTCGAAGATGTGATGGTTCGCTTCTCTGCCATTACTGAAATACCTAATGATCTGAAAGCTGAACTCACCAGTGATATTGAATCATTTACTAAGGCCGCTTTGAATGCAGAGCAACCCCTTGATCTTGATTCTGCAACTACGATGCTGGTTCAAATTCAGTCCAAACTTCAGAATGAAAGACTCAAGTTTGATCAGGAAAGTATCAAAGTAGGGCAGGTAGCTGCAGAGCAACGTAGTAGTAAAATTATCCAGAAGATCAAGGAAACCATTGAGAAAATGGATAAGGCCGCGCAAAGCGGATTGATTGGAAAGATTTTTGGCTATATAGCACTTGCTCTCATGGCGGTTGCCACAGTTGTCGTTGCTGCAGTCGGGATTATTTTTACAGGCGGTGTTCTGACAGTCGTGGCTGTATCACTCATGGTTGCTGCTATGGCCGTTATGGTGACGATGATCATTTCTTCTGAAACCAATAATTTTATGATGAAAATTTTTGATAGTTTTGCTGGAGATGACAAGAAGAATGCCCGGATTGCTGCCATGGTGTTTTGGGCCGTGGTTATGATTGCGCTCTCAGCAGGTGCGGCTGCTGCTGGTGGCTTTGCCGGTGCGGGTGGTGCGGCAGCCAGTACAGCAAGTGCTGCTACATCGGGTGCCGCAACGGGTACGTCTACTGCCGCCACAGTAACGGCGACGGGGGCTAACACAGCAGCTACTGCTGCAACCACCGCAGCTAAAGCTGCTGCGATCATGACTAAGCTGGCTAAGTTGGCTCAATTGATTGGTGGTGCTTCTCAGGTGGCTTCAGGTGGTGCTGATATCGGGACCTCTGTTTATACCTATCAGGCAGATATTCTAAGAGCTGAAGCTCTTGAAGAGAAAGCCGAAATGTCCAGGATCCAGCAGGGAATTGATGATGCTATTGAAGCTGTGCAAAAGGCGATCGACGAACTCCAGCAGGGCTACTCCATAGCCGCCAGTATTATAAAAGCTAATCACGAAACCAAGACAACACTTGCGCGCAATCTGCGTGCCTGAGTCTCAAGGAGGTAGGTTATGTCACAGGTAGGACAAACAGGCTCAACACAGAATACGCCGGTGAACTATGGCTCTCAGACAGGCTTGTCTGGTGCGGGCTCTCTTGATGAAGTAGGGCGAGGAGACCTTGATGGTGAAAATCTTCGATACGCCAGAGAAACCAAAAGTGCAGAAGTACTGAAGGGCCAGCAGAGCAGGGCACCAGTCCTTGATCAACCGGACGATGTTAAGCCCACTCATCTTGAAGCAGCCAATACAGACGTAAATGACATCAGTAAACTGACGAAGTCATCCCTTGAAAATACCCAGGAGCTGGCCAAAAGCCTGCGCAGCGGGAGTTTGAATCCAGATCAGCAGAAGCAGCTAGAGAGAAACGCGGACCTTTTAAAAGGTGGTGCCAGTCTTTTAAGTAATCTTCATGGACATAATCTCGGTGGAACTGAAGGCAAGAGAAGTGTTCTGGCTGGAATGGGATTCAGTCAAAGTCAGCTGGACGCTTTAATGTCACTGGCTGATCCTGCTGATGCCGGTAATTCACTGGCTTCCATGCACGGTGGCCAGTCAGCTCTGCAAGGTAAGAAAGATGCTCTGAAATCCATGGGGTTCAGCGAAAGTCAGGTTGACGCCCTGTTATCACTGGCTGATCCGGATGATGAAGGAAACTCTCTTGCATCTACTCACCAGGCCGGATCCGGTAAATCCAAATCTCCTTTAGCCTCTCAAGGCTTTAGCAATGCTCAGGCAGAACGTTTGACTGCACTGCTCAATGGACAAACCTTTGGTACGGAGCAGCAAAAAGAACTTCTGAAGCAAATGGGCTTCAGTGATACAGAATCTGATGTGCTTCTGGCAACTGCAGACCCTCAGGCTTTGAAGGCTCAGGGTAAGCTAGCGCAATCTACTGATGCTAATCAGCTGGCTCAATTGCAGCAAATGGCACAGGCTGCCAATGTGCTGTCAACAGGTAGTCCAATTGGGGACAGAGTGCTTGAGCAGCTGGTGGATATTTTTACTGTGCTTGAACTTCTTCACGAAATGAGTGTGCAGGGGCGGAGAACTGCAAGGGAAACCCGAGCGATGGAATACGATGCGGCCAAACAGGAAATCCTGAATCAGGCCGGAGAAATGCGTAAAGCGGCTATCTATACCCTGGCTGCAGGTGTTACCAGTGGCACCATGAAGGTCGCTGCTGGTGCAGTGGCCATAGGTGGCTCAATGGGAGGGGGGTCAGCAGCACAGTCTTCCGTAAGGATGCAGCAGGCTACTCAGGCTTCTCAAATGGTATCAGGTATGGGTGACATTATTTCTGCAGGCTTCAACTATCAGGCATCTGAGCATCAGGCTCGACAGAAAGAGCATGAAGCCTTTCAGAAAACGCATGATAACGCCGCCCAGAGTGCGTCCGAGTGGATGCAGATGCATCAGGATATGGTGAAAACGGTACAGAGTAAGATGGACGAAATTATTCGTACCTGGTTTGAAACACTGAAAACCACCACTCGAGGCTAGGAGTCTGTCGGACTTAGCCGACCGTAGTGAGAAAAAGTCCGGTTTGAGACAGTTTTTATGATTATTTGAGGCGAATAGCGAGCTATTCAACGAAAAGAATCATAGAAAATGGCCAAATCCGGCTTTTTCGCAGTAGGTCAGTGGTAAGTCCGACAGGC
>NZ_JBPCXO010000324.1:0-11371 GCF_051008435.1 Endozoicomonas sp.
GCATTGAAACACCTAAATTTGGCAGAGGGGAATTATGTCTGACTAGGAGCCTGTCGGACTTATGCTTTCGAGCATAAATTTCAGTAGAGCGAGTCGAATTATTCGATGGATTCGTGAGAATAGTTGATCTATTTAATCGAATTCTTCGAATAATTGGGCCGTTCTTTCTGGAATTTAGGCCGAAATAGTCTTAAGTCCGACAGGCTCCTAGCATCCCCTGCACCTGATCAGGCCACCTTTGATTTGCTTTTGATGAATACATTAATAATATCCCTCGGAGTAAAACCATAATGAAAACAGCTTTAAGAAGTGCTGTTCTGTGTCTGGCTCTCAGCAGCTCTTTTGCCTTTTCCGCAGGCCAGTCTTCCACTGAAGTTCTGGCGCACAGCACCACCAGCTGGGATGGCACGCCTCTGGAAGGGGTTCACCTGGAAAACCCAGAAGTCCGAGTACTACGCATTGCCATAGCTCCTAATTCAAGGCTGCCTATTCACAAGCATCCTGTTATTAATGCTGGCTATCTGACTAAAGGTGAATTAACCGTCGTACGCTTATCTGATGGTAAAAAGCTGGAAATGAAAGCAGGTGATGCCCTCGTTGAAATGGTGGATGAATGGCATTACGGTGAAAACAAATCAGATGAGCCTGCTGAAATTGTTGTTGTTTATGCCGGTAATGAAGGTCAGGCCATCACAGTAAAAAAAGAAGAACTGTAATTTAATCAGTTTGAACAAAGAAACTTTTTTCTGAAAAGTAATTAAGAAGTGTTTCTTGAAACAGGAAAGAGCCCTTAAGCGGACTCTTTTCATCTCCCGTTTAATTAGCGCTCTTATTTATAGACTGGGTAGTAATTCTCTGGAGACAAAAGCATTTAAACGACCACTGGTAACTAATTGGCTTGCTTTTTCAATATCCGGCGCGAAATAACGGTCCTGATCATAAAAAGGCACCTGTTTTCTTAATAGAACCATGACTTCTTCTAAAGACTCAGAAGTAGAACAGGGTTTCCTCAAATCAACACCCTGCCCTGCTGCCAGCAACTCAATCCCCAGAATCGCTCCGGTATTGGCATTGATCTCCCTCAACCTGCGGGCACCATAAGTCGCCATAGAGACATGATCTTCCTGATTAGCAGACGTCGGCAGGCTATCCGTCACCGAAGGATGAGAAAGGCAACGGTTCTCACTGGCCAGTGCTGCCGTTGTGTTATGGGCAATCATAAAGCCGGAGTTCACACCACTGTTCTCAACCAGGAAAGGCGGCAAACCACTCAGATGGTGATCCACCAGCAGAGCCACCCTTCTCTCACTGATCGCCCCGATCTCACAACTCGCCAAGGCTATAGCCTCAGCCGCCATACCGACAGGTTCTGCATGAAAATTGCCGCCCGATAACACTTCATCATCTTCAGCAAACACCAGTGGATTATCAGAAACCGCATTGGCTTCTACTTCCAGCAATCTTGCCGCATGACGCAGCTGCTCCAGGCATGCTCCCATAACCTGAGGCTGGCAACGCAATGAATAGGGATCCTGAACCTTGTTGCAATGCTCATGAGCCGACTCAATAGCACTGTGATCCAGCAGAGCCCGATAAGCTTTAGCCACATCAATCTGACCCGGTAGCCCCCTGGCTACGTGAATACGCTCATCAAAAGGTTTTCTGCTACCCATTGCCGCTTCCACTGAAAGACTGCCCGTGACCACAGCCGACGCCAGAAGGTCTTCCGCACCCAACAAGCCTTCCAACGCAAAAGCCGTAGAGGCCTGAGTCCCATTCAAAAGGGCTAACCCTTCTTTAGGAGCAAGTCTTAATGGCTCAAGTCCAGCCTCTGCTAAAGCTTCCCGTGCTGAAACCATTTTGCCTTTCACCCTGGCCAAGCCTTCGCCCAACAACAGACAACTCATATGAGCCAGTGGTGCAAGATCACCACTGGCTCCAACCGAGCCCTTCTCAGGCACACAAGGCAACACGCTCTTATTCACCAGCGTCACCAGAGCATCAATCAATTCAGGTCTGACACCGGAATAACCCCGAGCCAGACTATTAATCTTCAACACCATCATCAAACGAACAGTGTTGTCTTTCATCCATTCTCCGACACCGGTCGAATGAGAAAGAACAATACTGCTCTGTAGTTTCTCCAGGTCTTCTTCGGCAATACGGGTGCTGGCCAACATACCAAAACCCGTATTAATGCCGTAAACCACCCGGTTTTCGCTGACAACCTTCTGAACACACTCAAGGCTTTTCTGAATCTGCGGATAGCAGTTTGGATCCAGCTCGACCCGGATCGGCGACCGGCTCAACTCCCGCAACTGCTGCAGTGTCATCTTCCCAGGTGTAATTTGCATCATAAGGCCTCCATCGGCAGATGGAGATCATTATCCCGGGCACAATCTCTGGCAATTTCATAGCCAGCATCGGCATGCCTCATGACACCGGTTCCCGGATCATTCCAGAGCACCCGGGACAGTTTTTCCCTGGCCTGCTCAGTACCATCAGCAACAATGACGACTCCGGCATGCTGACTGTATCCCATGCCAACACCACCGCCGTGATGCAAGCTAACCCAGGTGGCACCCGAAGCCGTATTTAACAGCGCATTAAGCAGGGGCCAGTCTGATACAGCATCACTGCCGTCTTTCATGCTTTCTGTTTCACGGTTAGGGCTGGCTACCGAACCAGAATCCAGATGGTCTCGACCAATAACAACAGGGGCCTTCAATTCCCCACTGGCCACCATATCATTGAAAGCCATGCCCAGGCGGGCTCTGTCCTTCAGGCCTATCCAGCAAATGCGAGCAGGCAGCCCCTGAAACGCAATTCTTTCCCGTGCCATGTCTAGCCAGTTATGCAGGGAAGGATCATCCGGAATCAGTTCCTTAACTTTCTGATCCGTTTTATAGATGTCTTGCGGGTCACCGGATAAAGCAACCCAACGGAAAGGTCCAATACCCTCACAGAACAGAGGACGAATATAAGCAGGAACAAAGCCTGGAAAATCAAAGGCATTCTCTAAGCCTTCATCTTTTGCCATCTGGCGAATGTTGTTGCCATAATCCACCGTTGCCGCACCTCGCTCCTGAAGTGTCAGCATGGCCTGAACCTGAACCGCCATGGACTGCTTGGCAGCCTTCATGACTTCAGCCTCATTTTCCTGACGTTTCTGAGCCGCCTGTGCCAACGTCCAGCCTTTTGGCAGATAGCCATTCAGTGGGTCATGGGCAGACGTCTGGTCTGTCACCACATCGGGGGTAACGCCACGAGCGACCAGATCAGGAAAAACATCGGCAGCATTGGCCAGAAGACCCACAGAAACAGCACGACCTTCAGAATGAGCCTGTTCAATCAGTGCCAGTGCTTCATCCAGGGTCCGGGCTTTTTCATCGAGATAACGGGTTTTCAGACGGAAATCGATTCTGGACTCATCCACTTCACAGGCCAACATCGAGAAACCGGACATCGTCGCCGCAAGAGGCTGAGCACCGCCCATACCACCAAGACCACCGGTCAGAATCCACTTGCCTGCAGCTTGCCCATCAAAATGTTTGCGAGCCATGGCGACAAAAGTTTCATAAGTCCCCTGCACAATGCCCTGAGAACCAATGTAAATCCATGAACCCGCCGTCATCTGGCCATACATCATCAATCCCTGACGATCCAGCTCATTAAAATGCTCCCAGTTACCCCAGTGAGGCACTAAGTTGGAGTTGGCAATCAATACTCTTGGAGCGCCTTCGTGGGTTCTGAAAACACCCACGGGCTTACCTGATTGAACCAGCAGGGTTTCATCGGGCTTGAGACTTTTGAGCGTATCGACGATGCGGTCATAACTTTCCCAATTTCTGGCAGCCCGGCCTATGCCACCATAAACCACCAGACTCTGGGGGTGTTCTGCCACCTCCGGATCCAGGTTATTCATTAACATTCGCAGAGGAGCTTCTACCTGCCAGTTGCAGGTAGAAAGTTCTGTACCCCGTGGTGCACGGATAGTACGAAGAGGATCAAACCGATTGCCTTGACTCATGAAAGGGTTACCTCACGATGCCTATAGCTTAAAAAAAGCCAGTGAATTCACTTAGTTCTTGTGGAAGTCATGGATTCACAGGTGGCTGGATGTTTGATGAAGGTTCGAAGTGACAATCGAACCCATAATTATTATTTTTCTGTCACCACTGAGTAATAAATGGGGACAGTTGAAAAGCTGAGAGCAGGCCTTTTTGGCCCACTTTCAGCAAGCACTTTATCACAGGGCTTCGAAGCTTTTTACCATCTTTTCAAACTCAGGAAGGTCTCTCTCAAAATAGTGAAGTTCAGGGGCAGAGTAGGAAAGCTCATAAAATCCCTTCTTGGAACTTAAGCCATAAGCCAGTGTATTAATCTTCAACCCCCGGGAAGTCGTAGTTTGCAACAACATACGAAATGCAGCTTGTCCGGACAGTTTTACCGGTTTTATATCAAGCTGCTCAACCTCTAGGCCATCTCTTTCCTTTTTGAAGGAAGCCAGATAATAGTCGGCCAGTTCAATAGGCATCATTTCTTCTGAAGACGTTTTTTTAATACTTTCAAATGCTTTTTTGTGATCATAACGCTGCATCATTACTTTCTGCAGGTGTGGACCCTCTTCCGTAAGAAAAACAGCATTCTGATTCGGACCTTTTACCCAACCTAATGGCGCTTCAATTTTGAAGCTACCATCCGGACTCACCAGGTCAGATTTTTCAACCACGCTCCAGCTAGCACAGCCACTCAGCATGCTAATGAGCGAAGCAACAAGAATCGCTTTAACTCCTGACTTTGTCATTATCTAAATTCCTTATTCAAAGCAGTTCCAAATATTGTTCAATGAAAGGGCTGTCAGTACTGTCAGGCTCAAGCTCTAGAAATTTCTGCAAAAATACTTTGGTCTGTTGATAGTCTTTTTCCTTATAACTGATCAATCCCATCGCCTTATAGGGAGGTGCAAAATTTTCATCAATTACCATCAAATTCTTGTAGATAGCAATTGCTTTACCCTTGTCATCATCCTTGTTTCTTAGCCTGAGTGCTTCAGCCAGAATGTAATGATCGATTTCCTCATACAATGCTTCTTGGGACGGAGCTTCAAAAGTAGCAATAATCTCATTGTACCGTCCTGTCTGTAGTTTGTTTTTCAACACTTCTTTTCTTAACACTTCTACGTGAGAGTGATAACGTTTTGCGTAGGTCTCTGTCCCACGAACTTCACCATCTTTCTCTTGAAGCTTTTGGAAGTGTTCAATCCTTTCTTGCATAGCGGGATGCGTCGAGAAAAACATTGGCCGCTTGACTTCACTGGCCTTAGCTTCTCTGGCCAGTGCTTCAAAAGCCACTGTTGATTGCGAAGGATCATACCCGGCATTAACCAACCGAACATATCCCTCGTCGTCTGCCTCGCGCTCAAGATCTCGGGAATATCCGGTAACCGTTGAAGCCAGGCCAACACTTCCTAAAAGAGGAAAACCAACCAGTATGGTTGCAGTTGCAAAAGCCGAAGTCACTTTTCTGACTTCTCGTTGCTTCATTGAATGTCGGTTGATGTAATGAATGCCTTCATGCGCCAGTACCGTAGCCAACTGAGCCTCATTCTCCATGGCCGCGATCAGACCGGTATTGACGTAGACACCACCATTTGGAAGTGCAAAAGCATTCAGAACCGGCTGTTTCAACACATAAACTCGAATATTCCCCTTAAATTCAGGATATAGCCTATCCATGATGCCCTGTAGATAGGCCTGCAAAACCTCACTATCATACACACGACTGGAATCTTTCAGCTGTTTCTCATAGCGATCAGCAGAATGCCAAAGCCTGTTCTCTTCCCCCTCTGCCTTGGCTACACCCGCTGAACTATAGGGTTTGATATGACTGGTAGAGCAACCTGCCATCATCATTGTGGTGATCAGAGCCAATGCTTTCCATTGCATGTTCAATCCCTCGCACTCAGAGTGACGGAAACGCACCAAGCGTTTGCTTAACCATGGACTTAGCACCTTTATCGTCTTTCAGGGAAATGGAGGTACTTAAAGAAGTGTTGGTCCAGATCACATCACCCGTATCCAAATCTATTAAGCCTGTATTAAGAACAGCATGTCCGCCCGGAATAACAACACCAGCAGCAGCAAGCAATACTGCTGTCATGACTCTTCCTCCGGAGGAAACAAAATCAGCACCAAAAGTCAGTAATACACTATCGGCCCCTGATTTCTCTTTCAAAAAACGCAGACCCGAACCTAATGTATCGTCAGGACGGTCAGACTCAGATTTAAAAGCGGCAATGTTAGTTATCGTTAAAGCGTTACCTGCCACCAGATCATATAGAACGACATGCTGATCCAGTATTGCCTGCTCTTCCTTCGTTAGTTCTGGCATAGGAACCAAGCTAACAGTACCCAGATGACTGTTCATATAGGATTCCAGCTCACTGTCTACAAGCTCTTTTCCTTTTTCAGTCCATTCTGGAACTTCTTCAACTGAACCTACTCCCAGCTCTTTAACAACAACATCGGAGGGAACGATCAGAATTTTCTTAACTTTTTCACGCTCACTCTCAGTAGTGGAATATGCATGATGCACATTATTCTGAACGGTTGTTGCGGCACAGCCTCCCAGCAAAAAAACGCTGAGCAATACGAATGCTGCTCTATATGAACGCATGAAATATCCCTTTCTGGTTTATTATTATGATTAGATAGTCGTACAAAATACTATTGAAAAATAAAAATCTCAAGGTTCTGTCAGCACTATGTAAGGCTTCTTAGATAGTAAATATTCATTTTGATTGCCCACTCCGCCTAGAGAGATAAGAGATTGACAAAAAGCAGCCATAATTTAGAGTGACAGAAATCATTTCTGCGAACACCTGACGACTGCCTGGAACACTCCATGACAAATGCCTATAGCGGAAGAAAAGCAACGGGTACCTGCGATCTACTGATCACCCATGTCCATATTGCTACCATGGATCCTTCGATCAACGCCCATAGCGAAAATACAGCAGGCAGCTACGGAGAAATTTCAGACGGTGCGGTGGTTATTGATCAGGGAGTCATTCAGTGGGTAGGAAGTGCTGAATCGATACCTTCAGCACTTCAACCCAAAGAAGTGATTAATGGCCACGGCCAGTGGCTGATGCCAGGCCTGATCGATTGTCATACTCACCTGATCTATGCAGGAGATCGCTCCACCGAGTTTGAACAGCGACTGGAAGGCAAGAGTTACAGCGACATTGCCAAACAGGGGGGCGGCATTATGTCGACGGTGAATGCCACGCGCCGCTGCAGTCTGGATCATTTAATTGACCAATCCCGCCCTCGACTTGAAGCACTCCTGCGCGAAGGGGTAACCACGCTGGAGATTAAATCCGGCTATGGCCTGAATCTAGAGACTGAGCTGAAAATACTGCGGGCTGCCAGAGAACTGGAACAGCAATACCCCGTCAGAATCGAAAAAACCTTTTTGGGTGCACATACCCTGCCACCGGAATTTTCAGGGCAAGCGGATGCCTACATAAAGCATGTTTGTGAGGAGATGCTGCCCGTGATCGCTGAAGAAGGTTTGGCAACCGCCGTAGATGTCTTCTGCGAAAACATTGCTTTTAATGTGTCTCAAACCGAAAAAGTTTTTCAGTGTGCAAAATCTCTTGGCTTGCACGTAAAGCTACATGCCGAACAACTGTCTGATAGTCAGGGCACTCAGCTGGCAACGGCTTACGAGGCACTCTCTGTCGATCATCTTGAGTACCTCAGTGAAGAAGGTGTGAAAGCACTGGAGAACAGCACCACAGTTGCTACATTATTGCCAGGAGCTTTTTATTTTCTTAAAGAATCTCAGCTCCCTCCTGTTGAAAAACTTCGGGCGTCCGGCATACCCATGGCGCTGGCAACAGATCTGAATCCTGGTACTTCTCCCTTTACCTCGTTGCGACTGATGATGAATATGGCTTGTACCCTGTTTGGTTTAACTCCCTCAGAAGCTTTAGCCGGTGTCACCAGACAATCAGCCAGAGCTCTGGGTCTGCATCATCAGGTAGGTATGATCAAAACAGGTTACCAGGCCGATCTAACCCTGTGGCCCATTCAAAGTCCGGCCTCACTGGCAGCCAGTCTAACCGGAGAAAGGCCTTCACTAACGTTTTATCAGGGTAAAGTCAGATCCTCTTCGGCCTATTGATCTGAAACGAGTCAGCGATGAACCGGAAACACCGCCCCCCGGATCACTGTCATGCTGTTGTAGCTGGAAGGGGCGTATTTCACACGATAAGAGTGTCCACTTCTCATGTCTGAGTTAAAACCTGTAGAACCCAATGTCTGGTCCGGCCGGGTCGACCATGATGGAGACCCACAGCAGACACAACGCTGGCACCAGAAAATAAAACCCTACTCAGAACACTCAGGTTCAAGCGGCCTTGCCCTGCTGGGACTGGCCTGCGATGAAGGGGTCAGGCGCAATCATGGCCGGGTAGGAGCAGCCAAAGGCCCTGATATGATTCGAAAGTGCCTCGCTAACCTTCCCTGGAATCGCGACGATGCACTTTTTGACCTGGGTAATGTCCATTGCCAGGACAGTGATCTTGAAGGAGCTCAAAGCCGCTATAGCCAAACGCTTGTCAAAGCCCTTCAGGATGGCATCCTGCCGGTCGGCCTTGGCGGTGGGCATGAGATTGCCTGGGGGAGTTTTAAAGGGCTGGCAGACTTTCTGACTCAAGATCTCAAGAGCCCCAAAGGATTGAACATTGGTGTCATCAATTTTGATGCTCATTTTGATCTGAGAAAGCCGGAAAAAGGAGCCAGTTCCGGAACACCTTTCTGGCAGGTAGCTCAGTTCTGTGAACACCAGAATCTTGATTTTCACTACATGTGTCTTGGCGTCAGCCGCAGCAGCAACACCCAGGCATTATTCGATCGGGCTGATGACCTTAATGCGGCTTATATTACCGACGACCAAATACATCGCGAAAATCTCGACTTCCTGATCGAAGAGCTGACCTGCTTTACTTCTATGGTGGATCACGTTTACTTAACCATTGATCTGGATGCTTTCCCTTCCTATCAGGCACCCGGTGTCAGTGCTCCTGCCGTCAGAGGAATTCCTCTGGATATAACCGCAACCCTGCTTCAAACCATCAAGCAAAGTGCAAAAGTCAGGGTCATGGACATTGCCGAATACAACCCTGGGTTTGATCATGACCTGCGCACAGCCAGACTGGCTGCCTGGTTGATTCATCAACTCACAGATCAACCCAGAGAGTGAATAACGATCCTGGTGCAGAGGTATCAAGATTGAACACTATGACCTGAAGCCTTACGTATCAGAGCCTGCATGTCTATGAAAAACATCTATGAAAAACAGCGGTTTTTATCTTTCAAGTCATAGCAGGCCACACAACTTAACAACAAATAATACGCCTTAACAGCGTAGCAACATTGTGCGAGAATCCAGATTCCTTGATAAAGATGATATGAGCGCACCATGGAGAAACCTCGTCGTATTTGGATGACCACGTTACTTTTTTCGCTAACGTTTTTAGCCATGGTCACCCTGGTTCCCTGGTACGGTTTTACCCATGGTTTTGAACTCCGTGAATGGATCGTTGCCGCATTAATACTCATGTTTAACGGTACCGCCATTACCGCTGGCTACCACCGCTTATGGTCACACAAGGCCTATCAAGCCCACTGGTCTCTGCGTCTCTGGTTTGCACTCTGGGGAGCCATGGCCACCCAGAACAGCATCATGAACTGGGCCTCCGGACATCGTCGCCACCACGCCTTTGTCGACGATTATGATAAAGATCCCTACTCTGCCCGCCGTGGTTTCTGGTTCTCACACATTGGCTGGATGCTCCGTGACTATGATCCAAAAGCCGGTGATTTTTCCAATATCAAGGACCTGCAAAGAGATCCCATTGTCACCTGGCAGCAACAATACTATGTGCCACTGGTTCTGCTGATGAATATTGGTGTGCCAGCACTGATCGGCTTCCTGATGGGCGACGTCATCGCCATGCTGCTTCTGGGAGGCGTATTAAGGTTGGTGCTGAGCCACCATTTTACTTTCTTTATCAACTCTCTGGCTCATATCTGGGGCAAGCGTCCATACACTGATAAGAATACAGCCCGGGACAATGGCTTCCTGGCCCTGGTGACCTGGGGTGAGGGCTATCACAACTACCACCATATTTTTCAGTATGATTACCGTAATGGTATTCGCTGGTGGCAGTTTGATCCGACCAAATGGCTGATTTACGGCTGTTCAAAAGTGGGTCTCACTGACAGCCTGAAACGTGTCAGCGATTACCGAATCGAAAAAGCCCGGATCGATATGCAGTATAAGTACGCTAGTCAGAAACTGACTTGTCAGATTGCCCTGCAAAAGCTCGAAGAACAATATGAACTGGTTAGCAGCACCTGGCACGACTGGAACAAGCTTCGTCAGAAGTGGGTTGAGCACAAAGCTGAAGAGCTTAAACAAAACTGGGAGAATTCAGAGTTTCATAAACAGTATGAAGAAATGAAATCATCCATACAGGAACAACAAAAACGCTGGCAGCTTGCACGGGTAGGTCTACTGACCTGATGAGAGCCTGCTTACTCGGCATACAGGGTATAAGGCAAAAGTCTTATACCCTGTAGGTCAGATCAGTCATCCGGACGATCCGAGACCACTTCCCCGCTATCTGGATTCACTTTCAACTCTCTCTTTTCATTGCCCTTGTAAGCTTCAATTTCCCATAACCCGTCATCCATGGAGACATCAACAATGGGTCGATATCCCTGATCCTCAAGCAACTTGATGATTTGCGACAGGGGTTTGCCGACAGCAGCCGGAGGGCTGGCAAAAGAAGAGGAACCCAATACCATGAACATGGCCAATAAAAATACGAAGAAGGACTTAGATCTCATTTTACGCTCCAGTAACCGCTAAACACCTGGTAAAAAAACAAAGCTAACTTTACGGTCATTAGAATAGCAGGTCTGTCTATTATGGAGCGCCAACGGACTCACTGAGATCGAAAAAACCTTCCTGTGCTGCTACACACATTATTTTACGACCACCTTTTCTCCTGAGAACAGTGGCATCAAAACGGAAGAAATGACCCAGGACAATAACAATACTGAGGCCATAAGGATGGCGATAGTTTGCGAAGAATCATAAAACATGGCCACCAAAGCGCTGCCCAAGGTATCGCACAGTAAATGTAGAAAGATCTGACCACTGTTCGCTACCGCTACTAAAAACCTGCGACAATCAGTGATTCTCTGGGTTTATCTACACCGTCAACACGGCTGCATACCGGAGTATGTCTTACGCCACTCTTGTGTAGGGTTTAAGGTCGAGCTGTAACGTG
>NZ_JBPCXO010000325.1:0-2174 GCF_051008435.1 Endozoicomonas sp.
CCTGATTTGGCCATTTTTTATGATTCTTTTCGTTGAATAGCTCGCTATTCGCCTCAAATAATCATAAAAACTGTCTCAAACCGGACTTTTCCTCGCTACGGTCGGCTAAGTCCGACAGACTCCTAGCGGAATCAATATTGATCTGGCTGGAAATTTATAACGTCAGATTAAATAACTAGCCATGCGTCTATTCATTCTGAAAAGGGAATGTGTTTTTAACATTGGTGAAACAGTTTGTACTTCAAATAAAGGAGTATGAATGGTTCCAGTTTTTGATCAGTGGGGTATTCCGAGCCAATAACAATCAAGAACACGGGTAGAACCATTAACTGGGTGCTGGATCGCTAACGGTGATAAAGAGCTGAAGGTTTAACAAAGGGTATTTAATGATTTTGTGCCGCAGATAGATTGAGTTAAACGGTTAGGGCGAGAAAAATACAGTTTTTTCGTACCCACTGGAGCGGCAAGTTAACAACAGAAATGATGATCACCGGATTTATCCGGTCCTCAGCCGGGCAGGTTGCCATTTGGCCATGATGTTGAAAAGCATTGATTGCAGTCAGGGCGCTGGTGGGTTGTCTCCCTGAAGAAGCTCCGCATACGGAGACATAACAGTTGCATAATACCTGTTTATTGCCAATATTCGTGGCTATAAGTGACGATAAAAAAACGGTCACAAAAGGTAATTTAGCAACATGTGCTGCAATCAATACTGCATCAGCCTATTGAACATCTGCCGAAAGGATTCAAATGAAGGGTAAGGATTGCCCGGGCTATTTTACCTGTTCCTCCAATGTAGATTCTCGAAGTAGTCGCAGTCATTTTCAAGGGCGATAATTATTGCTGGTAGCAGGGTTGCTGCTGACTCCTCATCCCCTGAACTTGAAACTGGCTCCTGCTACAACCATACCATCGTGCTTGAAGTGATAGAGAGTGAAAATCTGCAGAAACGCTTACCCGATGATATTTACGCTGGTCGATAGGATCTATCGACACAGCAAGAAAAGAGAAGCCAAAAAACTTTGTTGATTTGAGTTATCAGATCTTGGGCGAACCTCAGGACTCTTCATTCTAAGCACTTCTAATATCCCCCAAGTTTGAAATTGACTACATTGACAGCAGATTCTGGAGGCGCGTTATGTTGTCATCTATCGAAGGTCAGTCTGTTGTTGTTACCGGCGGTTCAAAAGGAATTGGTAAAGGCATTGCCAAAGTCTTTGCTGCAAGAGGCGCAAAAGTAATGATTGCAGCGCGTGGAGAAGAGGCTGGCTATAAGGCGGTGGAAGAACTCCGGGCGCAAGGCGGTTATGTTGAGTTCTGTCCGTGTGATGTTTCTGACTGGAGCGCGGTAAAGAACCTCATGAGTACGGCAGCAGAACGGTTTGGTAGTTTGAATGTGCTTTGCGCCAATGCAGGAATATACCCAACGAAAAGGATCTTTGAGATGGAGCCTGACGAGTGGGATAAGGTTCAATCATCAAATCTTAAAAGTGCCTTCCTTTGTGTAAAAGCTGCGATTCCTTATTTTGACCAGGCTGGCAGTGGGCGAATTGTTTTAACCTCTTCTATTACCGGACCGTTTACTGGTATTCCGGGCTGTTCCCATTATGGTGCCAGCAAGTCGGGGCAACTGGGCTTTATGAGAACCGCCTGTATGGAACTGATCAAACATAACGTTACTATTAATGCTGTACTGCCAGGCAACATCATTACGGAAGGATTAATGGAGCTTGGACAGGACTATATAGACAGCATGGCTGCTTCCATACCTATGAAGCGATTAGGCTGCACCGAAGATATTGGTCACGCTGCATTGTTCTTTGCCTCAAAAGAAGCCGGCTATATAACCGGGCAAACGCTGGTTGTGGACGGAGGTCAGATCATTCCTGAATCATTTAAGGGGATTGCAGGTATTGGTTGAAACGGTTCAGGTCATATCGTGATGACTTTAAGGAAGGATTTATTCACTCATGTTACGCACTCAGCAAAATCTGCCATGCTTTAGAGCATGAACACAGAGCTGTTTGAGCTGTATAGCGATTACCTGCTGCTGTCCTCATTCGGCAAAACGACAGCCACACAGCTGTCATCTTTGCTGGGCGGCGCATACAGCCATGATCAGGTAACACGCCTTCTGTCCTGTAACCACTTCGACAGCAAAACTCTTTGGTACC
>NZ_JBPCXO010000326.1:0-17817 GCF_051008435.1 Endozoicomonas sp.
GGCACTATGGAGTCCAAGTTATTTTGCTGCAAGCTGCGGTGGCGCTCCTATAGAAGTCATCAAACAGTACGTTCAGCAGCAGAGAACACCGCATTAGTCGGCTATCGCCGACGAGCTTACATCCCCCGCACTCAAAGTACGGGGTTTTACGCTCAACCGATAAAAGAAGAAGTACAAAAATACCCTATAGCAGCGAATTTCTTCAGCCTTTTCCTGGTGATGATGTGCCTGATTCTGGTATGGCCCCATGCCAGACGTAATCAGACTGCATTCTGCTTTGCATTGCTGCAACTCTGCCTGGCAGGATACCTTCTTACGCCCTATCTGACTTCTTACTCAGACAGTTATTTTCTGCAATGGCTCAGCAGCTCTTTGAGAGCGGCCTTGCCTGCCACTTTCTGGCTGGTTTGTAACCTGTCGTTTGATGATAATTTCAAGATCAATCGTCGTACTCTGGCGATTCCTGCCCTGGTTGTTTTACCCCCTACTCTCAGCTCTCTGGGTGGGTACATTTTTGATACCAGTTTCAGTGCTACCACTCAATGGTTGACTACCGGTCTGCCTCAATGGCTCGAATTCCTGCTCATTACTCATGCTCTGGCCACGGCTGTTCGCAATATGAGAGACGACCTTGTGGAAGAGAGACGGGAGATTCGTGTATGGATGCTCAGCAGTGTGGGATTCTTCATTGCCCCTGTTCAGGAAGATCCTATGGTGGCCACCCTCAGAGCCATTATGGAGGAGCAGCATTTTTACCAGACAGAAGGCATTACCATCAGTGACCTGGCTGAAGCCCTGCATACACAGGAATACCGACTGAGAAAATT
This sequence comes from Endozoicomonas sp., assembly GCF_051008435.1. Taxonomy (GTDB): domain Bacteria; phylum Pseudomonadota; class Gammaproteobacteria; order Pseudomonadales; family Endozoicomonadaceae; genus Endozoicomonas_A. The sequence continues at coordinate 828 of NZ_JBPCXO010000326.1, forward strand.
GATCAACCAGCAACTGGGCTACCGCAATTTTAACGACTTTCTTAATGGTTACCGAATACATGAAGCCTGCCAGAGACTGTCAAAGCCGGAAGAATCTACTATTCCGGTTCTGACCATTGCCCTGGACACTGGCTTCCGTTCTCTCAGTGCCTTCAATCGCGCATTCAAGGAGAGAACCGGAATCACTCCCACCCAATACCGCAAGCAAAAACCGGAAGTACCGCCCCAACCGTTGAAAAACACCGCGCTTGCGCAAACTGAAATGGCTGACTGATTTCAAAATACAACAACATTTGTTGGTAAATAAGCAGCTTTAAGATCTCATTCAGGTTTCAATGCAGACTCGCTGAAAGGCACTTGTATCAGCTTATGGCGGCTCAATATGCAGAGCGCACAATAACTATAAGAAGAATGGAATACCTGATGATTCAAAAAATCCTGCCTGTGGGACTCACCCTTTTTCTGCTGGCTGGCTGCAGCCAGGAAGCCAGTGTAGAAACCAGCGCCGCTGACGAAACCTTCCGTAAGGAATTGCAAGCCAAGCTGATCAGAGCCAAGTCTGGTGACGTGATTGAAATACCTGCCGGAACTTACCAGATCGATCGTAGCCTGAGCCTGAATGTCGATGGTATTACCATCCGTGGTGAAGGGATGAACAAAACCATTCTCAACTTCAAAGGTCAGAAAGCCGGGGCTGAAGGATTACTGGTTACGGCTAATGATTTTACCATTGAAGACCTGGCCATTGAGGACACCAAAGGTGACGCTCTAAAAGTCAACAAAGGCAAGAACATTATCATTCGCCGGGTACGAGCTGAGTGGACCAATGGTCCGGATACCAAAAACGGTGCCTATGGCTTCTATCCGGTTCAAACCGAAAACACTCTGATTGAAGAGTCGGTCGCTATTGGTGCTTCAGATTCTGGACTCTACGTAGGACAGTCTCGCAACGTTGTGGTTCGAAATAACCGTGTTGAATACAATGTAGCCGGTATCGAGATTGAAAACACCATTGGGGCTGATGTTTACGGGAATGTTGCTACTAACAATACTGGCGGCATTCTGATCTTCAACATGCCCTACCTGCAACAACCGGGTCACTCTACCCGCGTCTATAACAACAAGGTCTTTGAGAATAACGTCGACAACTTTGCTCCGGCCGGTGGCGCGGTAGCCGCCGTTCCCGCAGGCTCAGGTATCCTCATCAACTCGAACGACAATGTTGAAATTTTCGAGAATGAAATCAGCGATAACAAAACGGCCAATATCATTATCAGCAGTCTGTTCAGCGCCGGATACGAGGAAGAATACAAAGTCGATAACACTTTTGACCCTTACCCTGAAGGTATTTATGTCTACAACAATACCTTTAAAGGTGGCGGTGACAGCCCTGACCGCCTTGAATTAAAAACCCTGAAAATTGCCATGTTTGGCTTCACCGGTAGCCTGCCGGACATTTTATGGGATGGTATCGTCAACTCTGAGGCCCAGCGAGAAGCCCCCGTACTTTGTGTGGACAATGGTGACTCTAAAGTAGTGAATGTGGATGCAGGCAATGATTTCACCAATGTCACTACCGATATGAAGGCGCACCAGTGCGAGCTTCCCAAACTGGCTGCCATCGACCTGACCCATCTTGAAGGATAAATACACCTGAGCCACAGAGCGGTAGGACCTGATCCCACCGCTCCAGAAAAATAATAACTATTATTTCAGGGAACCAAGTTATGAAAGCAGTCTCCAGGATTATTGCTGTAGGGTTGTTGACCCTGGGTTTGACCGGCTGTTCTGACCAGCCACCTCTGCTGAAAACGACAGGCGATGATTATCCGGAAAAACTCAGTGAGTGGCGTGTTCACAAAATCAGCAAGCAGTCTTTGAAACTTAATGATGGCGTGCTGCCTTACGACCTGAATACACCTCTGTTTACGGACTATGCCAGTAAGCTGAGAACCGTTTGGGTTCCTGCAGGTTCCTCGGCAAAAATGGTAGACGGGGATATTCAGTATCCGGTAGGTACTGTAATTACCAAAACGTTCTACTATCCGGTGGACGACCATGGTCATCGAAACAAGGTTAATGCCAGTGAGGGGAGTGCCGTTCTTTTCACAGAGAAAGAGGGCCTGCCTCTGGAAAAAGTGCACCTGATCGAAACCCGTGTTCTGGTTCATCAGGCGTCAGGCTGGATGGCACTGCCTTATGTCTGGAACGAACAGCAATCGGAAGCCACTCTGGAATGGGCCGGTGAAAGTAAACCACTGGAACTGGTGCATAAGAATGGCCAGACCGAGAGCTTCACTTATATGGTGCCGGACGCCAACCAGTGCAGTGGTTGCCATGCTCCGGAGTCCTATAGCAAAGCTATTGAACCATTGGGGCCAAAGGTTCGCCATCTCAACAGAGACTTTACCTATGCATCAGGCTCTGAAAATCAACTGGCTTACTGGGAACAACAGGGTATTTTGACAGGCGCGGGTGATCCGACCGTCCTGCCGGCTAATACCTTATGGCCTCACGGTCGTGAAGGTGAGTCACTGAACAAGAGAGCAAGAAGTTACCTCGACGCTAACTGCAGCCATTGTCACAACACCAAAGGACCTGGCAATACCAGTGGTTTATTCCTGAGTATGGATACACCACCTGATACACGTCTGGGGTTATGTAAACGACCCATTGCAGCGGGTCGAGGCAGTGGTGGCTTTGCTGTAGCGATTAAGCCGGGTCATGCTGATGAATCGATTTTGACCTACAGAATGCAAAGCAAGGATCCCGGTGCAATGATGCCGGAACTGGGTAGAGCCCTGGTACACGGGGAAGGTTTGGAAATAGTGCGACAATGGATTAATAAAATGGAGCCAGAATGTTGAAAAAAGAGACAAAAATAAGTAAAAACACTTGAAACGGGCGTTTGAATAAGCAAAGATACTTACGCCAACACCATAACAATAAAAACACGACCATTAAAATAATAATAATAATGGCAAGGACAGCAACTATGATGGACGAATCTTCCGTAGTGGCCCGCACACCTGTGCGGGCACTACAGCTCGCTCCCGCAGCTGCCGGCTTTCTGCTGACCGGCTCTATCGCACTGACATCTGCACACGCTTACGAATTTGATCTCGCTGACGGAGAAATTAAGGCTACCCTTAATACCACCATCAGTATCGGGACCAAATACGATATGGAGGGGTATGAAACCCCCGACGGCAGTGAGCAAAATGAAAATGATGGTGACCGTTCTTTTGACGGCGGTTTTGTAAGCAAAGCGCTCAAGTTGACATCAGAACTTGAACTCAAAAAAGATAACTACGGCCTCTTTGTACGCGGTACGGCATACTACGACGATGTACTGATGAATGGTGACAACAAATGGGCAGAGAATAATACTGCAGATGTTGCCAAAGGCTTAAAAGATGAAACCGGTACTTTCCCAGGTTGGAGCGATGAAGTAAAAGACAACCAGGGCAAGGGAGCCAAACTCCAGAGTGCGTATGTTTTCGCAAACTGGGAATTTGATGGTGGTCAAAAGCTCGATATCAGAGTGGGTGACCAGATCCACAACTGGGGAGAAACTATATTCTACAGCGGCGGACTGATGGACCTGAATGCTTATGATGCTGCATTGGCTTCATTGCCTGGTTCTGAAGGCGACTTGAAAATAGCTCAAGGAATGGTTTCTGCCGATTTTGCTTTTAATGATCAAATAGAACTCTCGGCATTTGTTCAATACGACTGGGAAAAGTCCATTGCCAATGGTCGTGGTACTTTTGACTCAGGAGAGGATATTTTTGTTCCGGGTGCTGACTTTGGTTACTACAGGATAGAAGAAATTTTTGGTCCACTGGTTCAGGCAACTGGTGGCGCTTTCCCTCTGCCTTCAGCTGAAGTGATCAATCAGGTACTGGGTAATGGGGCGGCTACCGCTGACTTTATCAAAGTTACCGATGTTTCTGGCAATAGAAATGCCAGTGACAAGGGGCAGTGGGGAACACGTCTAACCATTAAGCCAGAAGCTCTACCCGATACTGAGTTTGCCCTGTATTACGCAAACTATCATGCCAGTGTCCCGACTTTTGAAGTCAAGATAGATCCGAAATCTATCGCTGAAGCTCAGAGACTATTGGCTAACCCGGCTACAGCTCCTTTTGCACCTGCAAATATGCTGGCCAATAATGTCTACGCGAGAACTAACTATTCCGAAGACATTGAAATGTGGGCAGCCAGCTTTAATACCAAGGTCTTCGGCTATACGCAAATCGCTGGTGAGCTCAGCTACAAGCCAAATGCACCAATCTGGGTAGATCATCCAGATGATATTCTGAAATATGGTTACATCGGAGCCCTGCAAGTATTACAGGGTGCTGGACTACTTGCAGGACAGTCAGTGCCAATCTCTGCTGCAGATCCATCAAGAACAATTGCTGCAGACGGTCAGTGGTACCAGAGCTCCGAAGAAGTTCACCTCTGGGATGGCTCACTCTCTGTTATCCAGCCTTTTGGGGCTGTTTTGGGAACAGACTTGATGTATGTCGTTGCTGAAGCTGCATTCTCCCAGGTTTCAGGTCTCGACAATCATGACCGTTATACAGGCAAAGGTGGCAGTGACTGGGGTGGTGATCCCAACAGTGAAAACAGGGATGAACTTCTGGATGACTTCAGCTGGGGCTACAATCTGATGCTGGGCGCTAACTGGAATGATGTTGGTATTCAGGGTCTGGATATAGAAAGTACACTTCGCTACACCCATGACGTCAGTGGCAACTCTCACTACACCGGTCGTTTTGAAGAAGGTGAGAAAAAGCTGAATCTGGGTCTGACCGGCAAGTATGACGCTTTTGTTGCCAAGCTCTCTTTGCAGGGTGATGCAGACAATGTACTGCGCAAAGGCACCCTCATTGGTTCACTGGGTTATACCTTCTAAAAAGCAAAAAATCCCGAAAGCTGCTCCTGCACTTTTGAGATGTTACACACATAAAAACGCCCGTAGAGGAATCACTCTACGGGCGTTTTTTTATTCTGGCGAGACCTTTTGGGCCTTAACCGGAATCAGGCGTTCGGATCAATGATCACATGAGCGCCTTTTTCTGCAGCCATATCACGGCAAGCTTTGTAGTCCGCTTCGCTGGTCACATAGAACTGGGGAGAAATCCCCGGAGCTCTACCCGTCTGCTCAACATACACTGGAGTCAGTGGCTTACACATGGGCTTGTGACTTTCTTCTTTCTCGCTGGCCAGGGCACTGCCGGAGAGCACCGCAGCAACAAGAGATACGACCAGTACTTTCATCTCATCTCATTCCTGTAATTGATAGGAGCAGGAGTTATCGGCGATGCATTGGGGAAATAAAGGTCAATCCAGCCGCCGTCAGTATAGACAGCGACGGGAGGGTAAAATCAGTGGGTAAATGGCAGGTCGGTAAGAAGGTAGCGGGTGTCTGCACTGCGCGAAGCCAATCGATTAATTGTCTCTTCATTCAAAAACGAATTAAGACAAGTGCCTGCAACATTGAACCCAGATCGCCGGCACCAACTTGAGATAGCTTCATCGGCTTCAATACCACTGCTGTGACATCGGGCAGCCATGGACATCGCAGTGCCCAAATAAACCGCTAAATGAGCATTCTGAGAAGGTACATAAGCCAGCAAAAACAACTGTTGATTCTCTAAAGCTTCCTGCGCCCAGGCTGGCAGTAAAACGGTTTCACTGACCCAGCTCTGCTTAACAGGATGAAAATCGATATAGCGGAGTTTGTAACGCCATCGCAACTGTTCCAACTGTTCAGGCCAGGTTCCAAAGTTTCCTTCAGAGGGTTTCCTGATAGTATTCCCCATCGATAAAGCAAACTTTTGAATCGCCAGTTTTAAGTGCAACAGATGTTGTTCAAAAGCAGAAAAACGCTCAGTATAACTTTCTGCAGAAAGGTCCTTTCTCTTGGTTTTACTCATGAAATCAGCCTCTTTGTTATTTTTGTTCTTATTCTGAGATTTACGGCTGTCTTCTTATTTTTACTGTTTTTACCTAGAAGATGCAAAGCGAGACTTATCTTTTTCTGCTTCTTCCCTAATAAACGACAATTAACATTCAATTATAATAAGCATTCAAATACAGAATATTGATTTCGTTAATTCCTTATTCTTAATTACTACGCTCATCTATATATTCACTCGCCCGATCAGGCATTCGAATACTCACCCTGAGCAAATCAAATGCCTCAATCATTAATCAAGTAGTAGATATAAAGTGCATATGATGAGCAGTCTTAAGAAAGCTCTGTTAGTGGCCAGCGCCATAACCCTGAGTTCACAAGCTTTTTCTGCAACAGATGGTCGCCTGGGACAAGAGTCCAGAAGCATTGTCGACGTGAATCTATCTGTAAGTCCTGTTGTTAGAATCTGGGGACTAAAGGACTTTTCATTTTCAACACCAGCCGATATGCAGCAGGATCTACTGGAAGAGAAAGCCTTTTGTATCTATTCCAATACTCGCTCAGGTGATTACACTCTGGTGGCATCCGTTGAAGGTAAAAAAGATTTTGTATTGACCGGCCAGCGGTCTACTCCGGGAAACAATGACGATATCCCCTATTTCATAGGATTCAAAGGCGCAGATGACGAATACAGAGACCTTTATATCGGTGAGCTGTATGGTAGCAATGTAGGTAAGAAGAATCCGTCGCCTACAATGGAATGCAATAATGGTATAGCCAATGCCAACCTTAAAGTCCTCATACCCGCTGATCATTACATTCAGGCGAAAGAAGGTGAATACAGCCAAACGGTAACACTGACCGTTACACCTAACTGATGAAGCTGAAATTCGTTCTGGTGATGATTCTGCTGGGCTGGCAGGCTAATATCTTTGCCTCCAGCTCAAAAGCCGGTCACGGTCGATCGTTTCTTGGACTTTTCTCACAAAAAAGACTGTATCTGAGCCGCAGTAACGGCTTTCAGACAAACAGTCGTTTTTGTGCCTGGCGTTATCCGAAGTCCCCCGACCAGCGTTATTACTACACACAGATAACCTGTGCTCCTGGCAGTGAAGGTAACTGCAGTAATAACCATCAGTTTTCTCTTAAACCCATATCGGGGGAAGGGCCTGCTATTCCTGTAGATGTTTATTACAAGCCCAATGCCCGTTCTTCCTGGCAGAAAGTGGAATACCATCGCATGATTCCCAATGATCAGTCGCTATCCCGCAGCTGTTCTGATGCCCGGAATCGGAAAGCTTTAAAAGTCGAGATTCCCCTGACAGCTATTAATCTGGATGCCATAAAACCAGGTCGATATCACCTGGGGTTAAACATACAAATGAAATCCTGGGAAAACCCGTCTGCCATTCTTCAAAGCAAAAGGGTCGATGCCTTCATGACGATCAGGGAGCGGGTCAGAATATCAGGTATGAAGGATATTGATCTGCAATGGAGTCCAGGCCAAAACGACACTCTTCAGACGGATAATAGACATTGCGTTTTCGTGAGTGGTGGCGGTGATTACCGGGTTGCCGTAACGTCTGAAAATAATCCGTCCAATCTCTACCTTTCTGACAACCGTGAAAAAATCCCTTACCAATTGGGGTACCAAAACAAAAACCGTCGCATTGAGTGGATCGACCAACCCGGACAGTTAAGAAAAGTGTTTCAGGGAAGTCATTCGAAAAGCTGTATTGGAACAGGCTACAACGCCAACCTGATTTTTAAATCAAAGATTCCAGAAGATACCCTGTCAGGCAAGTATTCAGACAGAATTACTATCACCGTACAAGCGCAGTAAAGACTTCAGTAAAATCCCTGATGATTCACCATTCTCTTATCAAGGCTATTAGAAGTGTCTTTTTTGGCCACACACTTCTGGGCGTTACTGGCTTTCTTTTTTTGATTCCAGCTTTTTCTTCAGCTGACTCAACCACGACTGAAATTCCTGCCGGGTTCGAATCACTTTCTACACCTCAGACTACCTCTGTAGACGTTTATTACGGAAACTCAATTCTTGCATCGGTGTTGGTAACTTACACACCAGACTCCGTTAGAATCCTGCAACCTGAGAAAATCAGCACTCTGATTCCCGGGATCAAAAACCAGAAAAAAATACATGAATACCTGTCAGTGGAACTGCCCCTGAACTCAGACAAAGTCTGTGAATTCGAGCATTCCGAACATTGTGGCGTTCTCCGCCCTGATACTCTGGGTATTATTTTTGACGAAAACCGATTTCGAGTGGACCTTTTTATTCACCCTGAGCTTTTGGAGACTCGTCCGGCCAGAGAAGAAAAATACCTGCCCGCTTCAGAGTCAGGCCTGTCACTGATGCAGAGCTTCAACACTCATATTTCGGGTAATGAAGCCAGTACAACAGCTACTGAGAGTAGCCACAGCAATTACACACTCTACAGCCAAAGCCTGATCTCTAAAGGAGAAAACAGTTTTGAACTGTCCTGGGATTACTCGATAGAGAACAATCTCAGTGTCAGTCAGATGCAGTTTGAACGAGACTTTCAAGGCCGTGAGTTTCAGGCAGGATTGATCAACACCTCGGGGTTTGGGCAAACCTTCAGCCCCTCTCAAAACATCTGGGGTGTCCGCTGGGCTTCTTCTTATGACACTCGATTAGACAGAGAACTGACTCAGGGATCACCTCTGGATGTATTTCTGCCTTCACGCAGCAGAGTGGAAATTCTTAAAGATGGGCGCCTTCTCAGCAGCGCCTTTTTGGAAGCAGGCAGTCAGCAAATAGACACCTCTGACTTCCCTGCCGGTGCCTACAACCTTGTTATCAGGGTATACAGTGAGTCAGGGAGTCTTATACGAGAAGAAACCCGTTTTTTTGCCCGACAGTCCCGGCTGCCTCCTGTAGGAGAACTGGAGTTCTTCATGGAAGCAGGAAAAGCGACTCAGGTTGACAGTGAAAGTCCTCTGCCAGAAGTGGTTGAAACAACACTGGCCAGGGCAGGCATTAATCGGCGTCTGGCTGACAGTCTGGCAGGCTCTTTAGCGATAACCCAGTCTACCGATCAGGGCTTGTTTGAAGGGGGTCTCTATTACCTTGGCAGGGGATATGAATTATCTGGCACGGTGATGTATTCCGACACTAATAATTATGGAGTCAACACAGGTGCCCAGCTACAGTGGCAGAACCTGTCTGTGTATGCCAACTATATGAAACTCTGGAGCGAGACTCCGGAACTGCCTGGTGATCAGTTTTACCTGATTCCCAAAGCGTTCTCTCAGGCGAGCCTGAGTGCCAACTATCTTATCGGTTCTGCCATCCTTTCATACCGATTGACTCAAATAGAACAAGCCGACCGCCGGGAAAATATAAATACTCTGAGTTACAGCCAGCCAATTTTCAATAAAATAGATTACTCAGCTACCGTCAAACTGGAATACAGCTTTGGCGATTATCAGAACATCATGCTGGCCAGCATCGAGCTCAGAAAGAACGCCGGAAGCTGGAGTTTCGATGCCACTCCGGAGTTGCGCTATGTGGATCATGAACAATCCCAAACCAGTCAGGCTCAATTGAAGCTCAACGCCAATTATGACAAGCAACTGGAAAATAGCCCCGATGAAGTCTCTGTTAACCTTCTGGCAGAGCAAAACGGGTCCGACACCGTTTTGGGTGCAGGTGCACGATACACCTCCAACTACGGTCAAATAAGCTCCGACATTAACTACTACGAAGGAGAACAGAATCGAACGACCAGCTATATCGCCAATGCCTCTACCAGCTTCCTGACCAATGGCGAGACTTTCGCTTTTATGGGCAGTCACTCATCAGAAAGTGCAGTAGCTCTGGAAGTCGATGGTTCATCTTCGGAAGATATTTTTGATGTGCTGGTCGACGGACAAAACCATGCCACCATAAGAGGCGGACAGATGTCGGCTATCAGCTTACCTGCATACTCTCAATATAAAGTAGCGATCAAACCTGCCGGTGAATTTAATTACGATCTTGACGAGCGCGATCAAACTGTCACGCTTTATCGCGGAAACGTAGAAAGCCTCCTCTATGAAGCCAGAAAGTACCTGACTCTGTTTGGTCGTATCAAGAACGCTGAAGGGCTATTGATGAAAAACGCCACTGTAAAAGGTGGGGCTACTCCAGGGAACAGCAATGATTACGGCTTATTTCAGGTTCAAGTTGAAGAGGATGACAGAGAGCTGATTTTTTCAAACAGTGAGGGCAGCTGCACGCTGCTTCTGAATCCAGAGAAACTGGATAAGCCCTATATCAATCTGGGCGAGGCAACCTGCAGCTAAAGACTTAGAGATGTTCATAAAAGCAGGTTAGAACACCTGCTTTTTTTCTTCTCGTCCATCAAACAGGTCAAATGAAACTTTCCCACTCTTTCCGGGTAGGGTAACCGTCCAGCTCTGGCCCGCATAAAGTCTTTTACTGCCTGGCAGGTCAGAACAGTCATTATCAACGGAGCAAACCTGTCCATTTCTCATCATGACATTGACATTCCCTGAGTTGGTAAAGGTCATCGTCTTCCCATCCTTTACCGCTGAAACCTTGTAGTGTGGATTCTCAGGTCTGACGAAGACCAAAGCTTGATAGGCTATCAGAATACGGACTGAGCTTTTATGTTCTTTGCTCTCAGCCTCCACTGGTTTGAAAGTAACCCGATAGACCTGTTCTATATCCTTCGGTTCCTCCAGGCTCACCAGTCTCATGGTTTTTCTGGAGCCTGCTGGAACGATAGCTTTTTCAGGTGTGGTCAGCAGTTTCATCTCATCTGGGTTGGTAGCGGGCAACAATTGCTCATCTTTCTCGCCAGGGTTCACAACTCTGAAGACTTCAGTCTGAAGATAAAGCTTGTCTTTCTCAGGGTTGGCCACAGTAATATCTTCATAGCCAGTACGGGATGGATTCATATAGACAATCATCCGATCCAGATTCATAGAGGCGTAGCCATTAATGGATGCCAATAAACCAAGCGAAACCAGGGATAAGTTGCGGAGATTCATTCAATACCGGACTGTTTCTTAAATAGATAAAGCATTGTCCTTCAGGCTTGCCGGCATTTTCAGTCGTAGCACTCTCCCAAGAGTAGGTAGACATCCAGAAACTCATCCTCAAAACACAACCACCTCTATCTTTCACGAGATTCATTATCTCCACTCACAGTATTAGCCTAAAGTCGAAAAGGCAGACCCTGATTATCCTGTTACTGTGACCATTGCACCTGCGAGTTGTTTATGCACCGCATGCTCTGATACCAATTATAATTATGGGAGAATCCCACAGTGGCACACCCTCAAGACCCCAGTAAAACGGCAGCAGCCGCTTATTGGCGTGAGAACATACGCCTTTTACTCACTCTTCTCGTCATCTGGTTTGCTGTTTCCTTTGGCGCAGGCATTCTATTTGTTGATTATCTAGACCAGTTTCAAATGGGGGGTTTCCCACTGGGCTTCTGGTTCGCTCAACAGGGCTCTATCTACACCTTTGTGGTACTGATTTTTGTCTATGCCTGGAAGATGAATCGACTGGATCATAAATACAATGTCTATGAAGAAGAGGATGACGCATGAGCACTGAAATGCTGACCTATCTCTTCATTGGCGCCTCTTTTACCCTCTATATTGGCATTGCAATCTGGTCACGGGCAGGTTCCACAGGCGAATATTATGTCGCAGGCAAAGGAGTGCATCCGGTGGCCAACGGTATGGCGACCGGGGCTGACTGGATGTCTGCCGCTTCTTTTATTTCCATGGCCGGTATTATTTCCTTTATTGGTCGTGACGGTGCGGTTTACCTGATGGGCTGGACCGGTGGCTATGTTTTACTGGCGATGTGCCTGGCCCCCTACCTTCGCAAATTTGGTAAATTCACTGTTCCAGACTTTGTGGGCGAACGTTACTACTCCCAGACAGCCCGGGTTGTCGCTGTTATCTGCGTTATCTTCATCTCTTTCACTTATGTGGCAGGTCAGATGCGCGGCGTAGGTATCGTGTTCTCGCGTTACCTTGAAGTAGACATCACCATGGGTGTGATGATCGGTATGGGTATTGTCTTTTTCTACGCCGTATTAGGTGGAATGAAAGGGATCACCTACACCCAGGTCGCTCAATACTGTGTAATGATTTTTGCTTTTATGGTTCCCGCTATTTTCATTTCCATGATGATTACCGGTAACCCTATTCCTCAGCTGGGTTTTGGTAGTGAAGTCACGGGTACGGGGCAATCGGTTCTAGAAAAGCTTAACGGTCTCTCGGCAGAACTGGGCTTCAAACAATATACGGACGGCTCCAAGTCCACCATTGACGTGTTCTTTATCACCATGGCACTGATGGTAGGCACCGCTGGTTTACCTCACGTTATTGTAAGGTTCTTCACCACACCCACAGTACGTGACGCTCGTAAATCCGCCGGTTATGCCCTGCTGTTCATCGCTATCCTCTATACAACAGCACCCGCCGTGGCCAGCTTTGCCAGAATCAACCTTCTGAATACTGTCAGCGAATCCAGTTATAAAGACCTGCCTGAATGGTTTGCCAACTGGGAAAACTCCGGCCTGATCGCCTGGATCGATAAGAATGAAGACGGGAAAATCCAGTATACCGACGGTCACCCAATGGAAGGAAAACCTCAGTTTACTTCTGAGCGTGGTGACAGCGGTGAACGTCTGGTGTCCAACAACCCATCTGCCGGTGAGAATGAGCTGTACGTTGATCGTGACATCATGGTTCTGGCCAATCCGGAGATTGCTCAGCTGCCAGGCTGGGTCGTAGCCCTGATTGCCGCAGGAGGCCTGGCTGCTGCACTTTCTACAGCTGCGGGTCTGCTGCTGGTTATCTCAACCTCAATATCACATGATCTGCTGAAACAGAATTTGATGCCCAACATTTCCGACAAGAAGGAACTGCTGGCTGCCCGAATCGCAGCAGGCGTTGCCATTATTATTGCGGGTTTGTTTGGTATCTACCCACCCGCCTTTGTGGCACAGGTGGTGGCTTTTGCCTTTGGACTGGCAGCAGCATCGTTCTTCCCAGCCATTCTGATGGGTATTTTCTATAAACGCATGAACCGTGAAGGGGCTATTTCCGGCATGGTCTCCGGCCTGGTGTTCACTTTCTCCTACATCGTTTATTTCAAATTCATCAACCCTGCTGCCAACACGGCTGACAACTGGTGGTTGGGTGTCTCACCAGAAGGTATTGGTACCCTGGGCATGCTGATCAACTTCAGTGTGGCTATGGTGATCTGCCATCTGACTGCAGCACCACCCAAACATATCCAAACTCTGGTTGAAGACATTCGTGTACCACGAGGTACGCCTTCGAGCCAGCCTGAAGTCGAAAACAGCTCTCCTGCCAACAACCTCGGATAACCTCTCTTTGAAATCAGGCCTCAGGGCCTGATTTTCCCATCTATTTCTGACTCTTCTCTATATGCACTACAATGTAATACACTTGCGTGAGGAGAAATCAAAATGAGCGTAACCAGTGTCCGGCTGAGTGATGAAATCTTAGAACCTCTCGACCAACTATCAAAAGTTCTGGATCGCAGCAAAAATCACATCATCAATCAGGCGATTAAAGATTACATTCTGAAGCACTCTGACGAAATGCAACACTGGGAAGAAACGGTTGAGGCATTAGAGTCAGTGAGTACTGGAAATACAGTAGATGGAGATTCCGTTCTCGAATGGCTCGAAAGCTGGGGAAGTGACCAGGAAAAAGATGCCCCCAGACAATGAAGCTTACCTTTTCACCTCAATCTGTTTCGGACCTCGAACGATTAAAAGACTTTATAGCCATTAACAACCCTCGTGCTGCTTCAAAAATCGCAGAGCTCATCATTCAAAATATCAAGTTGCTACTGGAGCAACCAAAAGTCGGACTTCCCGTCCCGGGAACACCCAACGAGGCCATGCGTGACCTTTATGTAAAGCAATACACCATTCGCTATCTTGCAGGCGCTAAAGAAATAATTATTTTGAGAATCTGGCATAATAAGGAAAGTGAAAAAGACCAGATCTGACCTTCTAGGAGCCTTCCCTTGAGCTTGAAAACTGTATTTATTACCGGCGCCACTTCCGGTTTTGGTGAAGCCTGTGCCCGTCGTTTTGCCAGCGAACAAGGCTGGCAGCTGGTCATCACTGGCAGAAGAAAAGAACGTCTTGAGGCACTGGCCAAAGAACTCTCAGCATCCTGTCCGGTTCACAGCATTGTGTTTGATATGAGAGATGAAGAGGCGATCAAAGAAGCCGTAAGTAATCTTCCTGAAGCCTTTTCTGATATCCATACTCTGATTAATAATGCCGGTCTGGCCCTGGGTACTAAACCGGCTGATCAATGTGATACCAATCAGTGGGTCAACATGATCGACACCAACATCAAGGGACTGGTACTGATTACCCACGCTCTTCTTCCCACCCTGAAGAAAAACAACAGTGGCAGTATTATCAATTTGGGATCCGTTGCTGGCACATACCCTTACCCAGGGGCCAACGTTTATGGCGGTACCAAAGCGTTCGTTAAACAGTTTTCCCTGAACCTCCGCTCAGACCTTCTTGGCACTGGCATCAGGGTGACCAATATTGAACCCGGCATGGCCGAAACTGAATTTTCAGTGATCCGTTTTGATGGTGATCAATCAAAAGCTGATTCGATTTATGAAGGCATGAAGCCTCTGAACGCCCAGGATATTGCAGAAAGCATTTACTGGGTCGCCAGCAGACCTGCCCACGTGAATATTAACGCGATGGAAATCATGCCCGTCCAGCAGGCTTTTGCTCCCTTTGATGTGGATCGCAGTCACTGATAGATCGTACTGGAGTTTGCTCCCGGCAGACTCCAGCACTGAGTGACTTCACTCTTTAGAGGCTTGGCTCAGCGTCCAGCGGCTTCTCGGATTTGAAAGATGAGGACTCACTCCCTCTCCATCCAAAACTCACTATATAGCCATAACAAAACACCGGAATGACAAGAGAAAACAGCAAGCTGCCATTGTCAGCTACCAGCGCTTGCAAGAGCGGTATGATGGCTCCTCCGATGCCTGCCATGATCAATAGTCCCGACGCCTGCTCAGTTCGCTCACCCAGGTTTTTGATGGACAGCGTAAATATCACCGGATACATGATGGAATTGCACAAACCCACCGCCAGCAAGGCCCAACCTCCCATATTGCCTGGCAGCAGGATCGCTACAAAAATCAAAACAGAGGCCAATACAGCATTAAGAATTAATACCTTTCTTGCTTCTATCACCTGGAAGATGAAACCTCCCAGCAGTCGGCCCACCATGGCTCCTCCCCAATAGAGTGCCACCATTTTGCCTGCTACCGACCGCTCATAACCACCCAGTCCCGGATCACTCAAATAACCCACCAGAAAGTTGCCGACACTCACCTCGGCACCGCAATAAGCAAAAATGGCAACCAGCCCCAGCATAAGATTACGATGTTTCCACACGGGAGGGGTTATTGATCCAGACTGGCAGGCTCTGACAACGGGAGCAGGTTCCGGAATCTTTGAAACCATCAATACAGCAGCAAGTATTAACACACTCAAAGCCGTATATAAGTAGGGGCCCTGAACAAGGGTGGCCAGCTCTTTCGAGCCCAGCCCCGTCGCTGATAACAAAAAAACAGCCCCTATGTAAGGAGCAACGGTTGTTCCCAAAGAGTTGATGCCTGAAGCCATCGTTAAACGGGATGAGACTGTTTCCGGATTTCCCAGTTTTGCTACATAAGGGTTGGCCGCTACCTGTAATACCCCCACCCCAAGGGCGATAATGAGAACCGCCAGCAACACCAGAGGAAAGGAAAAGATTTCAGTCGCAGGGTAAAAAGCCGCAGCGCCCATAGCCACCAGCAACAAGCCATAGATCAGTGTTTTTCTATAGCCAATACGCTGTATAAGCAATGCACTGGGCAGGCTGATTATTACAGGGGCTGATGAGAACACCACCTGAATCAACATGGATTCGGTATAACTGAGCTCAAATGCGTTTTGCAAATGAGGAATCAAAATGCTGTTCAGTGAGGTTAAGAATCCCCAGGTAAAAAATACGGTACATAACAAACCCAGGGCAATTCTGGAGCCTGGCCTGGTGATAGATGACGATGACTCGGACAATGTCTGCTTTCCGTGAATCGATTTAACGGTTCAACACACATTCCGAAACAGGAATGCCGTGACAAAAATGCCCGACAATGGTCGGGCAGAATACTGCAGGTTTATACAGACCGGCTCAGGTCATGGCTGGCTCAGCAGCGTACTTTTCTTGTAACTCATGCTGAATCTTGTCCAATTCACCATCATTTAATCGATAAAACTTTCGATAGATAAAGTAGGCAGCAATACACAGTAGAGTGGAAGCAAGGTAGACAGACTTCAGGCCAACAAGGGTTTCAACGGTTTGTTCCTGATTGGGCACATAGTCGATCAGAGTCAGTGTAATTCCCACCAGGAAACCCGTAAGAGCCCCTGTGCATTTGATGACCAGTGTATGGGATGAGTAAGAAATACTCTCTGACCGGATCCCCAGTTTCATATCCCCGTAATCAACGGTGTCGGCCACCATCAGAAGAATCATCAGCCAGTACACGGCATTGGACAGGCCATAGGCAATACCTGCCACTGGCACCAGCAACACGGCAGAGGCGGGATAGCCTGAGGCAAAATACAATACCCCAGCTGAAACGATGGGCATAAGGATGGACATCTGAAAGACTTTCTTGCGCCCAAAGGTTTTAATCAGTCTTGGAAACAGAATCAAAGAACCTATTCCAAATATCCCGGCCCAAAGCATAGAGGTACTAAAAAGGCTGCTATCCCCAAGTGCATAGGTATAAAAGTAAAGGTTCAAGCCTCCTACCATATTCACGGCCACATTAAATGGCAGGGCAATCAGCCTTAAGTCCCGCTTAACGATCTGAAGAAGTAAGACAGAATGAACTGAAAGGAGCGCCCTCTGTGCTGTTCAGGCAAAATACCTGTATTAATAACAATGCACTTGCAAGGTGCTACACAGGGACGC
>NZ_JBPCXO010000327.1:0-1396 GCF_051008435.1 Endozoicomonas sp.
GATGCAAAAGCAAATCACGAAACTGGAAGAGGAAAACAAAGAGCTGGCTGGCAGACTTAATACAAATAGTCAAAACAGTAGCAAGCCTCCATCTACCGATGGCTATGGCAAGGCTACCTCTCCTAAAAAAGGCTCAAAATCTGCTGATCCCTCCTCTGAAGAAGATGACCAAAGCGATAAGCCCAATCCTAAAAGTTTACGGCAACCATCGGGTCGTATGCCCGGTGGACAAAAAGGTCATAAGGGGACAACCCTCAAGCAAGTTGCAGAACCAGACCGTACCCACTACCACCCGCGACTACCACCCGCTAATAGACTGTGAAGTCTGTCAACGGTCATTGCGCTCTATCAAAGTCACTGACCTGATAGAGCGACAGGTGTTTGAGCCTGGTCGCTTTGGTGCTTTTGAAGTCACAACTCATGTGGCAGAAGTCAAAGAGTGCAGCTGTGGTCATACGAACAAGGCCCGTTTCCCTGAAGGGGTTGACTCATATGTACAATATGGCCCGATTACCCAAGCTTTGTCGGTGTATCTTTGTCAGTACCAGCTTGTACCGTATAAGCGCATATCCCAGTTTTTCATGGACGTTTTCGGACTGGAGGTGAGTCCCGGCTCAATCTGCACGTTTCAGGAAAATGCCTATGAATATTTAGCCTCCACGGAG
Source organism: Endozoicomonas sp. (assembly GCF_051008435.1). Taxonomy (GTDB): domain Bacteria; phylum Pseudomonadota; class Gammaproteobacteria; order Pseudomonadales; family Endozoicomonadaceae; genus Endozoicomonas_A. The sequence goes on from NZ_JBPCXO010000327.1 coordinate 666, forward strand.
CAAGCCATTGCTGATGCGTTGAAGACGGCACCTATAGCAGGTGCTGATGAAACAGGCATGAGAGTTGATGGTTCGTTATGGTGGATGCATGTTATGCGCACCGACCTGTGGACGCTGTATCATCTCAACCCCAGTAAAGGTCACTCAGCCATAGAGGAAATGGGTGCTCTACTGGTGTTTGCCGGAATACTGGTACACGATCATTACAAGGTTTATTTTCGTTACGCGGCTTACCATGTCCTCTGTAATGCTCACCACCTGAGAGAGCTGCAAGGTGTTGTAGACAGAGATTGCAATCATCTTGCAGCACGTCTTCAGCGCCTTCTGAGACTGGCATGTCACCTAAGTAAAGGTTTCAAAAAGATTGGAATGAATGCCATGCCAGAAAGCATCCGTCAGCGCATTGATTCTCTCTTTGAAAGAACGGCTAAATTAGCTCAACGCAAGGAAGCAGAGTACATGGAGCGTAGACGAAAACGGCTCGGACTTGATAAAACAAAAAACACCAAGGCTTTTAATCTCTTCAAACGATTAGTGAATTTCAAGGAAGAAACCTTGAGATTCATGACCAACTTCGACATTCCCTTCGACATCCCCTTCGACATCCCCTTCGACAATAACGGCAGTGAACAAGATGTCAGAAACGGCAAGGTGAAACAGAAAATATCGGGCTGTTTCAGGAGTAAAAAGGGAGCCAAATATTACTGTCGGATACGAAGTTATGTGTCATC
>NZ_JBPCXO010000328.1:0-6050 GCF_051008435.1 Endozoicomonas sp.
GTCCCTGTGTAGCACCTTGCAAGTGCATTGTTATTAACACAGGTATTTTGCCTGAACAGCACAGAGGGCGCTCCTTTCAGTTCATTCTGTCTTACTTCTTCAGATCGTTAAGCGGGACTTAAGGTAAATACTGAAGCTTTGCAAGAAGCTCACTTCTTTCGAATCAGTTTTAAAGAAATAAACAGGGTTGTTAGCCCTGTGATAATACCCGCAGGTATTGATGCTGCGATAACACCATAGAACACATAGGGAGATACTCCATCGCAGGTTTCATTCTCGAGACAAACAGCGACTTCGGGGGTTGAAGGTGCCGTCGTCATCAGATCTGGAGTCAGAGTTGAAGGTGGGGTCAGGGTCGAGGTTGGAATCGAAGTGGGAGGATTATCGGGTGATAGTATCTGTCTTAAAAACTGGCTGATCAGGCAAGTATCGCCGGGATTGAAAGGCTCTGTAGTGATCTCTGTGGCATCAGGAAAAAGTGACAATATGGTATAGCCATATGTTTTTTGGGAGGATAACTGGCCATCGCCTGCAAAACACGCCCCAGGGTATAAACTGTCCCTGGGAGCCGAAATAACCATCAGATCCTGTGACTCACAGTTCATTGAGAGCACCCTGACGGTATCAGGCACAGGCCAATAGCTTCCGTCAAACGCCTTAAGCTCTTCCTGTTCAGGCATGATGATGCAGTGTTGCCCCCCATCCTGACTTAAAGGCAGAGAACCGGGTGAATGAGTGAACCTGGCTCCTGTTACTGAAATATGGCGAGCACCCTCCAGAGCACCAAGCCTTGAATATACAGGGCTTTGTAAGCTAACGATGATGAAAAGGTTGTCACAAACAGGATCAAAGCCTGTCAAATCAGTGGTATAAAATATGTATTCTCCTGGAAACCATCCCGCATGAGGTTCAGGCAGATCCTGCAGATCGTTCCTGCAGCATAGGTATAGTTCGGGTTCAAGGTATAGTTCGGGTTCATCTGTAGTTCCTAATTCTGAAGTGACGATAGCGCAGCAGCACTTTCGGGTTTCGCAGTGACTCAGGTGTTTTACGTCAATGGTTTTTTGGGCCAGGTGTTGGAAGTGTTGAATGATAATGCAGTACCAGTTGCCAGGGTCACAATGTCCGCTCTCGTCAACTGAAAAGGGGACTTCGTATAGTTTTAATTCGATTCCAACGGGTAAGTTATCGTGAGCAAGAAGGGCTGGATAAGGCAGTAAAAATGCCTCATCAATTCCTCTGTTCTTGCAAAGATGGTTATACAATGACTCTTTTGTCTCTGGAGCCGCAGGCAACAACTGTCTGTCATTTAATGGTGCAGTCCTCAGTTTTTTCTCTCGCTTTGACTTTTGTGGGTTCTGCATGAACTTTGTGTATACGCTGATATTTTTTTCCCAGAGACGCATTTCAACAGAAGGTTGTGAATGAGCATTTTCAGCAACAAAAGCAATACCCAAACTTATGGATAGTATACTGAGCAGTGTTATAAACGCTGACTTATCTGGAAATGGATATAATTTCATTGTTAATGCTTGAGGTAATTGCTCAAAATTCGCTGGCAGATTCGGGACAAACTCCTCTGCAGCCCAGTAAAACCATTGCAGAAGTGTCTGAAAATGCAGATTTGCCAGTAAAAAATGAGCAGTTACTGCTTGAAGTTAACTGCTCATTTTTTTGTGGGCGAAAGTGCTTTCTTTGGAAGGCTATCTTCTGACTTTACTGGGTTGTAACCAAGCGTCCGTAAAAATCGTCTATGAAAAGTGAGCAGTGATGCCTGAGGGTTGAATAGACATTGTCCATACGATCCGTCTCGCTCTTTGCATTAATAAGATAAGATAGAAGGTGAATGGAAAAAGCTCAAATATAAACGGGAAGTGCTTCAGCCAGTCTCTTTTACCTCTGTGTCATTACCCATTACAATAGCCTGCAATTTTTCCCGAATGCTTGCCAGCAGTCAGATGTTGACGGCTGGGGCGGAGATCTGGATGACTGACAAGGTAAGAGATCAGGACAAAACGCACTTTGGCTACAAAGATGTAAAACCTGATGAAAAAGAGAAAATGGTAGCGGGTGTTTTTCACTCAGTGGCTGACAGCTATGATGTGATGAATGACCTGATGTCGATGGGCGTTCATCGGCTCTGGAAGCGTTTTACCATTGAACTTTCTGCCGTTCGCAAAGGCCACCAGATTCTGGATATCGCTGGTGGTACCGGTGACTTGACCAAACAGTTTTCCCGTTTGGTGGGTGATACCGGCAGGGTGGTGCTGGCCGATATCAATGAATCCATGCTCAGGGTAGGGCGTGATCGCCTGATCGATCAGGGCGTTGTTGGCAATGTTGAGTACGTACAGGCAAACGCTGAATGCCTGCCCTTTCCAGAAAATACCTTTGACTGCATAACCATCGCGTTTGGGCTTCGCAATGTGACCGATAAGGCCGAAGCGCTGCGCTCCATGTGCAGGGTTCTGAAGCCTGGCGGCCGTCTGCTGGTTCTGGAGTTCTCCAAGACCAATAATCCTCTGTTAACCAAAGCCTATGATGCTTATTCTTTCTCGCTGTTGCCGGCTATGGGTAAGCTGATAGCAGGTGACTCAGAGAGCTACCGCTATCTGGCCGAGAGTATTCGCAAGCATCCAGATCAGGCGACCCTTGAAGCCATGATGAAAGAAGCCGGCTTTGTGAATACGACCTATCACAACATGACTGGTGGTGTTGTTGCCCTGCATAAAGGCATCAAACCCTGATTATGATGAAGACGGCATTTCTGGCGTTCCTGGAGACCCGGATTAATCAGCTTCTGAAGCTGGATCCAGTGACAGCAGAGGCTTTAAAGTCTCTGGACGGCAGTGTTATCCACTTCATTTGCCTTCAGCCTGATTTCAACTGCTATGTTTTCCTGGACGCTTTAGGGCTTCGTTTTGCTGGTTGGCATGAGGGTTCTGTTGATGCCACTTTGCAGGGACCCTGGAGCAGTTTTATGGCACTGGCTGCTGATCGAGTCTCGTCCTGGGACTCTATCAGGGGACTGGATGTGGCTGGTGATCCGGTTGTGCTGGACGCTCTGGAATCCGCCCATCAGAAGATGGAACTGGACTGGGAAGGTCTGGTTTGTGAACAAGTGGGGCCGGTAGCAGGGCACTCACTGGCAGAAGGCCTGCGGTTTATAACGTCTACTCTCGCTGGTTCCGGTCAAGCTCTTTCCGGTCATGCTGCTCTTTATCTTCAGGATGAGCTGAGAGTGATTCCTTCAGAACCAGAGATCAATGCTTTTAGTCGAGAGATCGAAGCTCTCAGCAAAGCTGTTGATGATCTGGACAGGCTTGTGACAAAGTCTTGATGGGAAAGGTTTCCAGGAAAAATATTTTGCTTCACCTTGGAATGAGAAAAATGGACAAGCAAAACATTTTTCACAGTAAAGAGTTTCGCGGGAGAAAAGGGTGCTGCAGTTAACCCGTTTAATAAAAATTGTGGGGGCGATTGCCCGTTACAGACTGGATGATCTGATTGAGATTGATCGTCTGCCATTTCCCGCCAGAGTGCTGATGCGACTCCTTCCCTGGCGATACGTCATCAAAAACAGTGAGCCCCGGGCCATCCGGCTGAGAAAAGGACTGGAGTCTCTGGGGCCAATCTTTATCAAGTTCGGCCAGATCCTTTCAACCCGTCGGGATTTGTTGCCTGATGATATCAGTGATGAGTTGGCTCGCCTGCAGGATCGGGTCGAGCCTTTTCCAGCGGCCGATGCTGTCAGCATTATTGAAAAAAGTCTGCATGCTCCGGTCTCGGAACTGTTTGATCGTTTTGATCACGAGCCCATGGCTTCTGCTTCTATTGCTCAGGTGCACAGCGCCCGCCTGCACACCGGTGAGGAAGTCGTTATTAAGGTGATCCGGCCGGGCATTGAGAAAGTGATCCGCAAGGATATCAGGCTGATGTATGGCTTCAGTCGTTTGCTCATAACTCTGATCAGAGAGGCCAGAAGGCTAAGACCCATGGAAGTGGTCAGGGATTATGAGAAAACCATTCTTGATGAGCTCGACCTGTTAAGGGAGGCTGCCAATACCTCACAGCTTCGTAGAAACTTTATTGACTCACCTCTGCTGTTTGTACCTCAGGTTTATTGGGATTACTGCAAGCCTTCGGTCATGGTGATGGAACGTATTTATGGTGTTCCTGTCGCTGATACAGCAACACTGAAGGCCAATGGCACGGATATGAAAAAACTGGCGGAAAGAGGAGTAGAGATTTTCTTTACCCAGGTTTTCCGGGACCGTTTTTTCCATGCCGATATGCATCCAGGTAATATTTTTGTCGATATTTCCAACCCTTCTGAGCCCAAATACATTGGTATTGACTGCGGTATCGTGGGAACTTTGGAGCCCGAAGATCAGTATTACCTGGCCTGTAACCTGCTGGCTTTCTTTAAGCGGGATTATCGAAAGGTAGCCCAGCTGCATGTGGATTCCGGCTGGGTGCCTTCAGATACGGTTGTAGGTGAGCTCGAAGCAGCCATTCGTACCGTCTGTGAGCCTATATTTGAGCGACCATTAAAAGATATTTCATTCGGACACCTTCTGGTCCGATTATTCCAGGTGGCACGTAGATTTGAAATGGAAGTTCAGCCTCAGCTGGTCTTACTGGAAAAGACATTGCTGAACGTTGAGGGTTTGGGTCGTCAGTTATATCCGGATCTGGATTTGTGGAATACGGCGCAGCCTTATCTTGAAAAGTGGATGAAAGACCAGGTGAGCCCCTGCGGTATTGGGCGGTCCGTGCGTGATAACGTTCCTGACTGGTTGCTCAGTGCCCCCAATATGGCCAGAAATGCCCTACACAGTGTCAAACAGATTTCTGAACATCAGCAGAAGCTTTTGGCCATGCATAACCGGGCGGATAAACAGTCCGGAAAGTTGAAATGGTTGGGCGGTATACTGGTTGCGGTGGCTGCTGCTGTGCTGGTTTTCCCTGAATGGTCTACGCAGATACCCTGGCAAGGGGTGATAATGGGAGGAGTCGGGGTTTGGCTCCTGACTCGATAGGAGTGTCTATGAGTAGCAATGGTTGTTTAGAGAGTAGTTGGCTGGATGAGGTTTGCTTTAATCGTGATGGGCTGGTAGCTGCAACAGCTCAGGATCATAAAACCGGTCGGATACTGATGCAGGCCTGGATGAACCGGGAAGCCCTGGCGTTAACCGCTGAGGAGCAGCAGGCTGTATACTGGTCTAGGTCCCGTGGCAAACTCTGGCGCAAAGGAGAGTCATCCGGTCATGTGCAGAAATTGCACGAACTAAGGCTGGATTGTGATGGCGACTCGGTGGTGTTGGTGGTTGAACAGCTGGGTGGTATAGCCTGTCATACCGGTCGGGAATCTTGTTTCTACCGGAAGTTGACCGAAGACGGTCAGTGGTTAACTACGGATGAAGTCCTGAAAAACCCTGATGCCATCTACGGTGAAGACAAGAGCGGAAGCAGCGATAATGGATAACATCTTAGAAAAGCTGGAAACTGTGCTGGAAGAGCGCCGTCAGGGCAGCCCGGACAGTTCCTATGTAGCCAGTCTGCATGCTGCGGGTATGGACAAGATCCTTAAAAAAGTCGGTGAAGAGTCGGCTGAAACCCTGATCGCGGCCAAAGCAGCAGAGTTTGGTGGCAGTCTTGATGATGTGGTTTACGAAACGGCAGATCTTTGGTTTCACTCTCTGGTGATGTTGTCCCATCTGGGCCTCAGTCACAAAGAGGTTTTGAAAGAGCTGGAGCGACGCTTTGGCTTATCAGGTATTGAAGAGAAGGCTTCTCGAGACGCCTGAGTGTTGATTGACCGGTAATCCGGTGCAATAGTGATGGTCATAAAGCCGTCTTCTTGAGGGAAGCGGCTGTTAATGTTTCTAGGGAATAGTTGGCATATATGCCAATTTCCCTGCCTAGGAGCCTGACCGAGAATAGCGGTCGAGATTAAAATTCAGTAGAACGAGGCCATTTTTTCGATGGATTTGTGCGAATAGTTGACCTATTTAAGCAAATTCATCGGAAAAATGGGCCGCTCTTTC
>NZ_JBPCXO010000329.1:0-11822 GCF_051008435.1 Endozoicomonas sp.
ATTTGTCGCTCTAAGGGATTTTGCGAAGGAGTGCCGTACCGGGGAGTACGGTCGACTGAGTAAAACTCCCTTAGAGCGGCAAAGGGCAAGTGAGAACGGGAGCATGTTTATGAAATATCCGGGCTAAACACTGGCTTAATGAAACCCGTGTTATTTCATCCATGCTATTGAACTTATCCCACCGTATCAGAGAGAATTCGAAAGCCTGAAAAGTTGTAATCAGGTAAGTCTGTTCGGTTAAAGAGATCCGTTCTCTCACTCTTTAACCTTATAGCCTTACAGCTTTATAGCTTTACAACTTTTTTCGCTTTCTGCGAAAAATATGAACCAATCCGAATTAATTGAAAAAGACATCCTGGGCTATCTCAAGCAGCATGAATCCAAAGATATGTTGCGCTTCCTGACCTGTGGTAACGTTGACGACGGTAAATCGACTTTGATTGGTCGTTTGTTGCACGATTCCAAAATGATTTTTGAAGACCAATTGGGTGCCATCAAAAACGATTCCAAGAAGTTTAATACCACTGACGAAGAGTTTGACCTGGCTTTGCTGGTTGATGGTCTGCAGTCAGAGCGTGAGCAAGGCATTACGATTGATGTAGCTTACCGTTACTTTTCTACTGAAAAGCGCAAGTTTATTATTGCCGATTGCCCTGGGCATGAGCAGTACACTCGTAACATGGCTACCGGTGCTTCTAATTGCGATCTGGCCATTATTCTGATCGATGCCCGCTACGGTGTTCAAACCCAGACCCGTCGTCACAGCTTTATTACCAGCCTGCTGGGTATCAAGCACGTTATTGTTGCCGTCAACAAAATGGATCTGGTTGATTATTCTCAGGAACGTTTCCGTGAAATCAAGGCTGAATACAAGTCTTTTGCTGACCAGCTGAATCTGTCAGATATTCGCTTCGTTCCTATTTCAGCCTTGCGTGGTGATAACGTTGTTGAATCCGGCGACAATATGTCCTGGTACCCGGGAGCAACCTTGATGAAACTACTGGAAACTGTGACTGTTTCTGATGATCTGAATACGACTGACTTTCGTATGCCCATTCAGTACGTTAATCGACCCAATCTGGACTTCCGTGGTTTCTGTGGCACAGTAGCCGCTGGCACAATTCAGAAAGGCGACGCTATCACTGCCCTGCCTTCTGGTAAACAAAGTACCGTTCAGTCTATTCATACCCCACAAGGGGAAGTGACTGAGGCCTTTGTAGGTCAGGCTATCACCCTCACTCTGGATGACGAAATTGACGTTTCCCGAGGAGACATGCTGGTTCACAGCGATCACCTGCCTCAGGTGAGCGATGCGGTTGAAGCCCATATTGTCTGGATGAGTGATCAAGCCATGGTTCCTGGTCGGGAATACGCGCTGAAGTTCGCAACCAAAAATACCTATGGCCGTATCAGTAACATTAAACACCGCGTTGATGTTAATACCCTTGAGCAAGAAGAAGCTCACCAGCTGGCATTGAACGAAATAGCCCTTTGCCGTGTTGAAGCCAATGACCCTATTGTCTTTGACCAATACGATAACATTCGTGGCACCGGCAACTTTATCGTGATTGACCGTATGACCAATGTCACTGTAGGGGCAGGTATGATCACGGGTAAAGCGAATGAGTCCAGCTTTGAACAGAGGGAAATGACCCCAGAGCGCATGAAAGAATTTGAAGTCAAAATGAATGCACTGGTTCGTGAGTACTTTCCTCACTGGGAAGCGGTAAAGGTAGAACTGTAAGGCTGTAAGGCTGTAAGGCTGTAAGGCTGTAAGGCTGTAAGGCTGTAAGGCAATTATAGCTGTGACTTTATCGCTTTAAAGCTTTATAGCCTTCCGCAAAAAATTATGCCATCCATTGTACTCTTAATTCTGGCGTTGCTTGTCACTGCCCTGGTGTTTAACAAGTTACGACCTGCTGTAGCCTTTGTTTCCGCCGTGGGATTTTTCATTGCTTTAGGCTATATCAGTCTGGAAAGTGCCCTTAACAAAGCCGTTAATCCAGCTCTGATCACATTGGTTTTACTGATACTGGTCTCACTGGCTTTAGAAAAGACACCCTTTGTTACCGGGCTGGGTGATAAGCTTTTTAAATCCGGATATCGTCGCTCAATTGTTAAGCTGTTCGTTCTTGTCAGCAGTACTTCAGCTCTGATCAACAATACGGCAGTAGTAGCTTCACTACTGAGCACGGTTCGTAAAAATAAGCATTACTCTGCTTCCAGAGTCTTACTACCACTTTCGTATGCATCGATATTTGGTGGTGGTCTTACTCTGATTGGCTCCAGTACCAATATGATTGTTAACTCTCTGGCGATTCAGGAAGGTATCGGGTCTTTGGGATTCTTTACTTTTACCAAGCTAGGATTGGTGATGGCATTACTGGGCTGCCTGGTCATTGCCCTGTTAGGTAAAAGAGTCTTACCTGACAGACCAACTGATGCCGTAGATATTAAGCACTATTTCATTGAGGCCAGAGTTACGGATCAATCTCCCCTGGTGGGCAAAAGCATTTCGGAAAATGGCCTGAGACACTTGGGTAGTCTCTTTCTGGCTGAGCTAATCCGTGAAGGTGAGTTGATCAGTCCTGTTTCTCCAAGAGAGAAACTTCACCCGGGTGACGTATTGGTATTTTCGGGTGATATTCGCTCAGTTCATCTTTTGAATCAGTTCAAAGGACTGGTTCTGTTCGATGACTCGAGCGAAAGTCTGACTGATAACCTTTCTGAAGTGTTCATCAGCCATCAGTCATCTTTGCTGGGTAAAACCATTCGTGACGTCAACTTCCGTACTCAGTTTGATGCGGCTGTTGTAGCTGTTCGCAGAGGTGATGAAAGACTGGGAGGCTCATTAGGTGAGATTCGTTTGAGAACTGGTGATAGCCTGATCCTGGCAACAGGTGTTGATTTTCATCAGCATAACAATCTGGATCGAAACTTTTATTTGATCAACGGACTTAAAGCCAAACGTTACTTGTCCAAGAATATCAGTATTCTCGTGATTGCTGGCTTTCTGTTGACGCTCTTAATGTCTCTTTCCGGTTTTATTCCCCTGTCAGAAGGTCTCGCTTTTTTATTAGGCGGCTACCTTATCAGTGGTGTGCTCTCGCTGGATGAAATCCGGAGGCGATTTCCCTTTGAGCTGTTAACGATCGTCACAGCCACTCTGGCTATTGCCGAGGTCATTATCAGTTCCGGGACAGCCAACCTTATAGCGGATAGCCTGGTTACAGTCTCAGAGCATTGGGGGGTCATGGGTGCTCTGGTCGGTGTTTATTTTATGACCCTGTTATTTACAGAGGTCATCAATAACAATGCCGCCGCAGCCCTTGTTTTTCCGATAGCAGTAGAGGTTGCCAGCCGCTGGGATGCACAACCGCTACCCTTTATTATCGCAATCATTTTCGGTGCCAGTGCCAGCTTTGTATCACCTTTTGGATATGCCACCAATTTGATGGTATACAGTGCCGGAAACTATCGGATTAAAGATTATGTACGACTGGGTTTACCGCTTTCTGCTTTATACAGTCTGGTCGTTTTAATACTTATACCTTTGTTTTTCCCCTTTTAATTTGCTTTAAGGCTATAAGGCTATAACGCTGTCTGGTATTGGTTTGTTCTTCATACTTTACAGCCTTAACACTTTACAGCTTTACAGCTCTGTATGAGTTTTTCATTTTATGGAAAATATTGTCTGGCACCCTCATAAGGTGTCTAAAGAAGCACGCTCAAACCTGAAGTCCCAAAAGCCATGCCTTATCTGGTTTACCGGCCTGAGTGGGTCAGGCAAATCCACTGTCGCTAACGCCGTGGACGATCTTCTTCATGAACAGGGTTATCATACTTATGTGCTGGATGGCGATAATGTTCGTCATCGATTGAATAAGGACCTTGGCTTCAGCGATGATGACCGGGTTGAAAACATTCGTCGCATTGGTGAAGTATCCAATCTGTTTGTCGATGCCGGCCTTATTGTCCTGAGTGCCTTTATTTCTCCCTTCACCTCGGACAGAAGAATGGTCAGGGATATGCTTCCGGAAGGTGAGTTCATTGAAGTCTTTGTGAACACCCCACTGGAAGTGTGTGAGCAACGCGACCCTAAAGGCCTTTATCAAAAAGCCAGAGCCGGCGAGATCAAGAATTTTACCGGTATTGATTCTGCCTATGAAGTGCCTGAAAATCCGGAAATTATTATTGATACTGCAGAGCTAAATCTGAAGGAATGCGCTCAACTTGTGCTTGATTATCTGATAGAGAAGAAATTGCTTCAAAAATCAGAGTTAAAAGAAAAAACAGCCTGAAATAGGCTGTAAGGCTGTAAGGCTGTAAGGCTGTAAGGCTGTAAGGCTGTAAGGCTGTAAGGCTGTAAGGCTGTAAGGCTGTAAGGCTGTAAGGCTGTAAGGCTGTAAGGCTGTAAGGCTGTTCAGTATTGAACATCTTAGATTAATGACTAAAGAGTTTTCCCAAGGAAATCGGAAGTGCTGGATAATATTATTGAAATTGCGCGTAAAGCCGGTGATGCCATCATGTCTGTCTATGGGCGTGACTTTGCGACTTATGAAAAGAAAGACGAAAGCCCTCTCACTGAAGCGGATCTTGCAGCTCATGAAGTGATTGTTGCAGGCTTGAGTGAACTGACCTCTGAGTTACCTATTCTTTCTGAAGAGTCAGCCAATATTAGCTGGCAAGAGCGCAGTCAGTGGTCTTCCTACTGGCTGGTCGATCCTTTGGATGGCACCAAGGAATTCATCAAACGTAATGGTGAGTTTACGGTCAATATTGCTCTGATCGTTGATAACAAACCGGCTATGGCTGTTGTCTACGCACCTGTTCTTAAGCTGTTTTACTTTGCTGATGAAAAAGGCGCTTTTAAAATGACAGAGGGAGAATCACCCGTGTCTATCAGAGTGGCGGACCATCAGGAGGGGGAGTTCTGGAATGTTGTCGCCAGTCGTTCTCATATGAGTAAAGAGACCCACAGTTTTATTGAGAAGCTGGGCGATGCAAAAATGGTTTCCATGGGAAGCTCATTAAAATTGTGTCTAGTTGCGGAAGGTAAGGCTCATGTTTATCCACGCTTTGCTTTGACCAGTGAGTGGGATACCGCTGCTGCACAATGCGTTGTTGAAAAAGCAGGCGGAAAAGTACTGACTTCTGATTTTGAGCCGCTTCTTTATAATACCAAGGACGATATTCTTAATCCTTTCTTTATTGTCTGTGGCGGCTCCTACGACAAGATCAAGAAACTGTCCAACGCCTAATTGTGCCGGGGCCTGATTCAAGGCCCCTGCTTTCAATTTATTCGACCTTCCCTGCCTTTTGTTTCTGGCTTGCTAATCTCTATGCTAAAAGCTCTTATAAGAAGCCCAAAACTTTTTACGCCTTCTGTCCAATACACCAATGATTGGAATGGAGAAGTCGTTGTCATTGGCAGATCTATTTCTCCTACGGTTGACTTCTATTTTCGTAACAGAAGTCATCAGGTTCAGAAGTATACAGAGATTGATATAAGCCGGGATGATTGTCTGGAACAGGTATTTGACTCGATCACCGCTGGTTGCCTGATTGTTCTGGTGAGAGATGTTCCCCTTAACATCCTAAGACACCTTGGGGATACAACAGCTATGTGTACCGGCGTCATCTGGTTTATTGATGATGATATTCCTGGTGCATACCTTGATCGAACGCTTCCAAGACCCTATCGTAAGCGCCTGTCTTCCTGGTACAGAAAGGCAAGACCACTGTTAAAAGCTGTATGTGATAAGATCTGGGTATCCACCACTCACCTTGCAGAAAAATACCAGTTACCTGCTGAGGCAGTACTTTCCCCCACTCAGATAGAAAAAGAAAAGCTGCCTTTGGTTCGCTGTTTTTATCACGGTAGCAGTTCCCATCAGGAGGATTGGAAGTTTGTATTAAAGGTTATTCGAAAAGTTCAGTCGCGCAACCTGAATACCTGGTTTGAGCTCATTGGTAACCATTCACTGTACAAAGCGGCAAGAGGCATTCCCCGTGTGCAGATCCTTCACCCTATGCCCTGGCCAGACTATTTAACCATGACCTCTTCCAGAACAATGGACATTGGACTGGCACCTTTAATGAGCAATTCTTTCAACCAGTCCAGATCCCATACCAAAATGCTTGATATCTGTCGTCAGAACGCCGTGGGTATTTACTCTGCACGTTTCCCTCTTTCTGAATTGATAGAAAAGAGTAATGCAGGTCTTATTGTTGATGACGAAGTAGATTCATGGGTGGAGGCTATTGAACAGCTTATGATATTGGATAAAAAGGCTATGCTGTCCAATGCGAACAAGATAATTCAGAATATTGAGTCCTCCAGTCGTGCTTTAAATGAAGCCGTGTAAACATAACTGACTTCAATTATTCATGAGCCGGAAAAGATGCTCTATTCCTAAAGAAAAATTATTGCGTACAACGATCGATAATACTCTGGACTTCATCGGTTTGAATGTCTGTCTGCTCTGTTTTGCTATAGAGTGTTACCAAAATAATAACTTCTTTGGTTTTCAGGTAGTAGATAACTCGATAGCCGCCGCTTTTACCTCGCTTGGCATCGCTATTTCTTACCCTGATTTTATACAAAACAGCACCTGTCACCTGAAGCCTGTCACCCGGCGTTTATCCTGCTGCTAATTTATTGAGTAGCGGCTCCAGGTCTTCTCGAAGGTTGCGATATTTCTTCAGTAACTTAGCCAGTGAGCGCTTGAATTCTGGCGTGTATTGAAGCTTTGTCAATGTTCAAGCCCTTGCCATAAGTTCTCTATAGGCTTGAGATCGTTTCCACTCACTTCTTTCCACCCCTTTTCAAAGGAGTTTTCAGCGCTATCAAATGCAACGCTCTCACGAAAACTATGAACAATAGTCAATAGTGCCGGTAAGTATTCAGGTGGAACTTGCTTTATCTCACTAAGTAGTCTCTTTTGTACATCAGTCTCATTATCTTTCATGACTGGTTAACTCTGGTTAGCTTGCGATTTATTCATTATTGCGGGAGGTACGCTTTAGATCAAGAGGGCTCCGGGGTCAGTTCTTGCATCGTGCATAAACAGCCATGAGCGAAGAAAAGTATTATGCGTCACCCTCGAGTATGGAAAACAGCAAAGCAAAATATTTTTCACGGTAAACAGGTTTTGTCGCTGATTTAGCTGTATTTTCATAGTAAAAAGTAACACACTCGTTTTTCAATCACCTATTTATTAAGTATCAGTGACTTCTTTGCCGTCCCATTTATCAGTGTCCAACCCAGATTTTATCACCCTCTCTCGAGGTATCAGTACTGCCAGAGAGCTAACGGCTCTATTAGAATGTAATGGCATTGAACAGAAAAAGCCGTATTCAAAGATCCATCCATCTCAAGTAGCTCTAGGCTGGGGCAAAAAAGCCAACACTACAAAAGCTGTAGCGTTGGCAAAAAAGCATGGTATTCCCTATTGGTACCTTGAAGATGGCTTTATCAGCTATCTGGGGCACCCAGCTCTGGGCGACAAGCGGTTTTCGTTGATCCTTGATAAACAAGGTATTTACTACGATGCTACCAGCTCTTCAGATATCGAAGAGCTTTTAAATCACCCTGAATGGTTTACCTCTGAGCTAAATGAACGCTCTTCTAATCTTCTGGCTCAGATTACAAAAAACAAAATCAGTAAATACAACCATGAGCCTTTGAGTAGCTGGGAGCCTGAGGCTGAATGCCAGAAACGTATTCTGGTCGTTGACCAGACTTACGGGGATTGCTCGGTCAAATTTGGATTAGCCGACGACGCCAGTTTTGAGAGAATGCTGGATGCCGCTCTTTCAGAGAATCCAGATTCTGAAATCTGGATAAAGGTTCATCCCGATGTTGTTTTAGGTACCAAAAAGGGCTACCTCGGCAGCCGTCTTCCAGACAACCCCAGAGTACGAATTCTTTCCGACAAGGTTAACGCTCAGTCGCTTTTCCCCTTCTTTGAAAAAGTCTATGTCGTCACTTCTCAGCTGGGGTTTGAAGCTCTCTGGCACAATAAAACCGTCGTGTGTTTTGGTGTTCCATTTTACAGTGGCTGGGGATTAACAGATGACAGGGTTCATTGCTCACGGAGAAAACAAACACATACCGTCGAGAGCCTCTTTGCAGCAGCCTGCCTGAAATACACCCGCTATATTGACCCGGAAACTTTTAAACGGTGTGAACTGGAAGATATTCTGGAGCTTATCCCCCTCCAGACAGAGTCACGAAGTCAACCCGTCAAAACGCTCTATGCTGTAGGTTTCAGCTTATGGAAACGAGCATTTCTGAAGTGCTTTACACAAGCTACCTCGGAAAAGGTTCAGTTTGTAAAATCACTGGAACAGGCTGAAGCAAAGGCGATACCAGGAGATGGTATTCTGGTTTGGGGAGCGAAACACCATGACTATAAGCCTGAAACAAACATTAAGCTTTTCAGAGCGGAAGATGCATTCATTCGCTCAGTTGGCCTGGGCGCTGAACTGCGCAGACCCAGCTCTCTTATTTTGGATCAGACCGGTATCTATTTTGATGCCTCCAGACCTTCTGACCTTGAGACAGCAATCAACTCAATTGAGCTCAATGTGGATCAGCTCTCACGAGCCAAGGCTTTACGCAAAACATTAAGAGAGCAGCGGATCAGCAAATACAACCTGCAAGGCTCGGTACAACGTATATTTGAGTCAGCCAGAATGGATCAACGCAAGTTACTGATTACGGGCCAGGTGGACAGCGACGCTTCCATACAATGGGGCAGCCCCGAGCTTAAGTCTAACCTTGAGCTCATCAAAGCGGTAAGAACTTACGCTCCAAACGCTTTCATTGTTTACAAGCCTCATCCTGATGTGCTTTTAGCGGGGAGAGAGGGTCATATACCTGATAATGTTGCCTTAAACTGGGTCGATCATATTGTAACGAATGGTGATATTTTTGATTGCATTGAACAATGCGATGAACTGCACGTTATGACCTCTCTGGCAGGTTTTGAAGCTTTGACACTTGGGAAAGCAGTTCACTGCTGGGGTCAGCCTTTTTATGCCGGTTGGGGGATCACCGTTGACCATTTGAACTGCTCAAGACGCCGTCAAAATAGAACATTGGATGAACTGATCTATTTTGCCCATTGTTACTACCCGACCTACATTAACTGGACTACTCGCAGATATACGACACCAGAGAGAATTATTTCTGCTCTTGCCCAAGAGAAGAGTATACAAACTGAAAGTCGTTATTTATTAAGCCGCTGGCTGAGAAAAAAGCAAAGAAAACTCAGTTATTTATTAGAGGCTTTGATCAATTAGGTGCTGATGTGAGGTTAATGACATTCAATGCTTTCAAGAAATTGCTCTGGTGTCATTACAGGTAAATCCTGACATTTATAATCTTTTATATTTCGAGTCAGCAACAAATCTGCTCCTGCATTTTGCCCAGTGAAGTACTGAATACCATCTTCAAAATCCTTGAAAGTGGAGTTCAATGCTTGCTCCAAACTTGCTTCAGAAGTAGGTAGAACCGTCAAAAGGCTTTTTAGCTTATGAAGTGTATTCCTCGCCTCATCTGATCCATTCAGTTTTCTGAGTATGTAAAAAATATTAGCAAAAACGACTACTGAAGTTGCTCCTTTATAATGCCCTGACTGAATCAGAGAGAAAATTTTTGCACTATTGATGAACCATGGCTCACGCATGGCCATAAGGTCGAGAATAACATCAGCATCCAAAAATAATGTCCTGGTCACTGATATTTCTCCTGTAGGTAGACCTCATAATGATCAAGATCTGCAAGATCTTTTTCTTTTATCACTCCAGAAAGCTCTGCAACAACGCCGTGCAGCTTTATCTCTTCGCTTTCTTCCGATTTAGGGAGAGACTTGAGAAAGTTTTCTACCAGATTGGAAAGACTTTGCTGCTGACTGGCGGCATAAACTTTAGCCTGCTTAACCACTTCAGGATCCACCGTTAAGGTGAGCTTACTCATGGCAACCTCCTATACGTATAGATTTATAAAACTAGTACGTAATATAAAAGAAAGCAACTCTTTCGCGTCAGCTACCTATATGCCTTGAATCTCACGCGCCTCATGAGATCACTATTCATATATTTATCAAACAGTTATCATTGCACTGACTGTTTATATTCTATGCTCACCGACCACCAGAATAAGCTTGTCAACTTAACTTCTTAATGTATAAGTTCCTGCAAACCACCTGAGAAGACACCTTATTTTTTTAGAGCTTCGTGTCCAATCCCAACAACTACATCGAATTATATTTTTACACATAGTTATGCTAAAATCCGCGCACTACACGACTATAGATGAACGACTCAGGTCAGGCACAGGGACCGGGCTTAGACGATGACTGAATCTGCTGTACTTTTTCTGCAGGGTCCATTGGGACCATTTTTCAAGCAGCTGGCACGTACTTTTTCCAAAGCCGGTTACACGACCCATAAAATTAATTTTAATGGGGGAGATCGGCTTTTTTCCTGGGCCAATATTCAAACTGATTACACCGGTAAGCCCGCCGACTGGGCTGCTTTTCTTAAACAGTACCTCATTGAACACCGCATCGAAGCCGTCTTCCTACTCGGTGACTGTCGTTATTATCACAGAACCGCAAAACCCGTTTGTAACTCTTTAGGGGTCAAGTTTTGTGTGTTTGAGGAAGGCTATTTAAGGCCCAACACGATTACCCTTGAACCCGATGGTGTTAATTCATTGAGCCAGATGAATCTGTGTCGTGAAAGCCTGGAAAACATCACCCCATGCTCGGCTAAATCCAGCCAGACCATTGGCGGTACCATGAAAAAAAGAACTTTATATGCTGCCTTTTATTATTGGGCCAACTTTTTTTCAAGAGATAAATTTTCTGAATACCGCCATCATAGAGCCGCCCATCCGGTCAAAGAAGGTTTTTACTGGTTGAGAGGATTTGCCAGAAAGTGGCTTTTTAAAAGCTACGATAAGCAAACTCAATATCGCCTGGATAATGAGTTTGACCAGCGATTCTATCTGGTCCCACTGCAAGTCCATGATGATTCCCAGATGATTTTCCACTCACCTTATGAGTCGGTAAAAGCATTTATTCAGGAGGTCATGGTTTCTTTTTGGAAGCATGCTGATTCAGACAAAGTACTGTGCCTGAAGCATCACCCTATGGACAGGGGGTACACCGATTACGGCAAGTTTATAGAAGAGTTAGCAACCAATCTGGGTATCCAGGACAGAGTTCTCTATTGTCATGACATCCCATTACCCGATCTATATCACCATACTTGCGGTGTAGTCACAGTCAATAGCACAGTGGGAATCTCTGCTCTGCTGCATCACTTGCCCACCAAAGTCATGGGGCGGGCTTTTTATGATATTGAAGGCATTACCCATCAGGAGTCACTGGAGTCTTTCTGGAAGAACCCTCAACCCGTTGATCGCACTCTTTTTAAACAGCTCCACTCATTTCTGTTTCAGAAAACCCAGATCAATGGCAGTTTTTTCAAATACTATAACCTCACTTGTAAAAACAGCCTGGATTTTTACGAAGCCTTCCTGAAACCGATTTCATCAATTCCATCAACAGATCAAGAACCCACCCTCTTATCTGAGCAAGATGACTCACTTCCCTCCCCTTATAGCAGTGCTGCATAAAACAGCACTGCTTCTGCTGCCAATACAGTCACATTAATTTCATTACCGCTACTAAAAACCTGCGACAATCAGTGATTCTCTGGGTTTATCTACACCGTCAACACGGCTGCATACCGGAGTATGTCTTACGCCACTCTTGTGTAGGGTTTAAGGTCGAGCTGTAACGTGT
>NZ_JBPCXO010000330.1:0-6217 GCF_051008435.1 Endozoicomonas sp.
GCTCTATCCTTTGCTGTTCTCGGGATCAAAGTCAGTAAGGATAGACAAAAGAAAATGACGGGTATTTCCCATAGGTTGGAGGGCTGCACTGGGCAAAAAGTCGCCGCGAAGCGGCCTACCTTGATAAGGTTGGCCTTCAGCCCGAGCCATTGCGGTATGAGCACCCATATAGGCAATCGTGCCTACGAACGACATTGTCATGGTATCAGAGCTATCGATCTCTCTGACCAGTCCCAGGTCTGAGAGAAACAGCCGGATGTCATCACTTCTTCGATGAACAAGAAAGTTTAACGGTTTGATGTCACGGTGAACGACCTGATTCAAGTGGAGGTAGGCCGCTGCGTCAATGATCTGGAATGCCAGGCTTGCCAGATTCTGACTGACCAGATCAAAGTGGTTGGCAATAAAGTCATTGAGGTCTCCGTCTCTCATAACGGGCATCAGCTGGTAAAGTTTGTGTTGATCACTCCATTGCTCCAGGAGAGGCATGACTCTCTCAGACCCCAGTTTGTTTTGCTGAATAATGGACATGAGCCGGGCTGAGGATTGACGAACAAAGTCGTTGTATTCGATCTCTTTCAAGGCAAAGGACTCCTGGCCGTCAGAGACTTCCCAGACTGAACCTTCTCCCCCTCTACCGAGTAACCTGATGATGCGAAAGCGTCTATTGCTGACTGGGCTGGAAAAATCAAAAGTGGGAGCAAGACATCTTGCCAGACAATTGACGAGGTCATCGTCTGAGCACTGAACCGGTGCAGCCAGGTGCTCACCTCGGGAAATAAGCTGGTTTAAAGTGGTTCTCTCAGCCACTGTTGCTGTACCGGAAAACTCCTTAAGAGCAAGGTTTGCCTGAGTTTGGGTGAGGTGACCGTTATGGGGGAAAAGCCTTGCTACAGAATCCAGTCCTTTCATATTTATTCGCTTAAAAACGCCACTGTCCGCAGCAGCCTGAATGGATCGTAAACTCTCAAGGGGAGAGTCTGAGTGTGCAATGAACAGAGCTCTATGACTGAAGCGATTAATCATATGAGCCAGAAGTTCAAGATCTCTCTGTGGCAGACCCCCTTGGTACCAGAGGAAACGGAACAGGTAGGAGGTGATACCCGGATAAGAAGGCGTAGATACCCGGTTCGCCAGATCAAGGTACAGTGGGCTGCGAATTTCAGGCAGTTGGGCAAAAGGTGAGTTTTCTCTAAAAAGGCTACCAGTATGCTGCAAGCGGGTGGAAGGGTACTGTCGTAAGCGGCTGGCCGCTTGCCCAAATTGGTACAGAGTGCTCTGGCTGTAGGCATGAGCAAGAATGTTAAGGCGTCGGGATTGTGCTGTCAGCGCTCGGGAATCCCTAGGCTGCGAGTCCAGCGACATTCTTGTCTGTCCATCAATCAATCGACTGGCACCTTCAATCAAAGCAAAGTGATCCGCATCAGCTAATTGTTCCCGGGTATCGTTTAGAGCCGTCAATGCGACACAAACAGGTATCGGTTCCTGGGTATAGTGAACGTTGATTTCAAATTGCCCGGGATCTGAAACCCTGCTGGAAGGTGCGCTGATACTGTAGCCGTTCTTGCGTCCAGTCAGAAGGTTATTGTCAGAGATAATGTAGAAGGGGCCATTAAAGACCAGAGTGACGCTGATGGCCCGGCCACCCTGAAGGTTGACGGGAAACAGGCAAATAACCATATCCGGGTCGGATTGTTTGTCAAAGCCAAGGTATCCTGCTTTGGCCATAGGTATTGAAAGCAGGCACACCAAGGACAAAATAAAAATAACAATAGGAATTAATATTCTCGAAATCACCAGTTGGGCGTTCATGGCGAATCTATGGCCTGCTTTACCTTTTACTTCAGTGGCCTGTCAGGGTAGCAGATATTCTTAACCTGTCATTGTCAACGCCATTAATGTCCCTTATTACCACTATTGATATTTTTGCCAGCCACGATTGGCCGCTTTTGTAATTGTCTGCTTCGCTCCTGCCCGTAAAATGTTAACTGATCTATGCCTATAGCGTTTATGGCTTATAAAGAACAGAAGAAGCTTCCGGCTCAACAGCCTGGAATGGAAGCGGAAAAACATCTGGCCTGATCGACAGGCGGAGACAGTAAGCATGACTGATCAGAATAACAATAAAGCACTGGAAGCCCGGATGGCCGAAACCATCGGCGTGAGGGTAGGCCCTCATAGAAGCTGGGATCCGGTCAATCAGCCCATGATCCGTCACTGGGCTCAGGCCATGGGTGATCAGAACCCCATGTACACCGATTCAGAATACGCTGCAAAAAGTTCTGAAGGTTCAACCATTGCGCCTCCTACCATGCTTCAGGCCTGGACCATGAGAGGCGTAACAGGTCAGCATGCTCCGGGAACCCGAGAGCGTACTGCTGAGCAACCCTATGCACTGAATATTCTCGATGAATATGGTTTCGTGGGTGTAGTGGCTGTTAACTGTGACCAGGAATATTTCCGTAATATCAAACCCGGTGATGACATTTCCCATTACATGGAAATCGAGTCTATTTCCGAGAAAAAAGATACAGCTCTGGGTACTGGGTATTTTGTCACTGAACTGTGGACATTTGTTGACCAGAATGAAGAAAAAGTGGGTGAGATGCGTTTTCGTCTGCTCAAATTCATTCCACCCAAGAGTGAGAACAAGCCTGAGTCTGCCGGCCCCGGTTCTGCCAAACCTAAAAAGGCCGTTAGACCACGTCCAGGTATCAACCGCGACAACCGTTTCTTCTGGGAAGGGTTGAAAGAAGGCAAGTTGTTGATTCAACGCTGCAAGTCCTGCGAAACCCTCAGACACCCTCCTTCACCCATGTGCCCAAGCTGCCGCTCGCTGGAGCGTGATGCGGTTGAAGCCAGTGGTAAAGGTGTGATTCACAGCTTTGTGAACCTGCATCACCCCGCTCTGCCTGCCTTTGATGAACCGAATCCGATTGCTCTCGTTGAGCTGGAAGAAGGAACTCGTCTGGTAGCCGGACTGGTCGGTATAGAGCCTGAAGACGTGAAGATTGGAATGGCGGTTCAGGCAGAAATCACTCAGTGCGATGAAGAATTGACACTGGCCCTGTTCAGACCTGTTGAAGCATAAGGAAACCTTAAAGGAGCGAGGATATGGAATTTTCATTGACTGAAGATCAGCTGGCTATCAAAGACCTGAGCGCACAGGTTCTGGCCGATTTGTCCACCGATGAGCGACTGAAGTCGTTGGCAGAAAAAGGTGAAGTTTACGACAAGGATCTCTGGCAGCAGTTTGCCGAGTCCGGACTGCTGGGTATGGCGGTTCCCGAAAGTTATGGCGGCAGTGGTTTTGGTCTGGTAGAAATTTGTCTGATGCTGGAAGAGCAGGGTCGCTATGTGGCAGCTCTGCCATTACTGCCCAGCCTGGCCCTGGCAGGACTGACGCTGGCGGAATACGGATCCGAAGAACAGAAGACTCAGTATCTGACGGCTCTGGCAACCGGTGAAAGTATTCTGACCGCTGCACTGGCTGAGGAAGGTCTCAGTAATCCTCATAAAACGGTGCTGAGTGCAGAAAAAAACGGTGATCATTACGTTCTGAATGGTACCCGAGTTTGTGTCCCCTACGCCAAAGAATCGGCTGTGGTTCTGGTGCCTGCGACTCAGGAAGAGGGTAGAACCCTGATTTTCCTGGTGACACCGGAAGCGGAAGGTGTGGAACTCGAATTCCAGGAAAGCACTAACGGTGAACCGCTGTATACCATGACACTGTCGAATGTCAGCTTGTCTCAGGCCAATGTACTGGTTGGAGCTGATAAAGGTGAAGAAGCCTACAAATTTATGGTCGACCGGGGTAATGTCTGTCTGGCAGCAACCCAGGTAGGTATTGCAGAAGAAGCTTTAAAAAGAACGGTAGAATACACGACCGATCGAAAGCAGTTTGGCAAATCGATTTCCCAGTTCCAGGGAACCACCCTGAGATGTGCTGATGCCTACATAGATATTGAGGGCATGCGCTCAACCTATTGGCAGGCGGTCTGGAAGCTGAATGAAAATATGCCAGCAGAAGCCGAAGTCAGAACAGCCAAATATTGGGCCTGTATTGCGGGTAGTCGAGTGGTACACACTGCCCAGCATTTGCATGGTGGCATTGGTGCAGATATTGATTATCCACTGCATCGTTACTTCCTGTGGGCTAAGCGCAATGAGCTGAACCTGGGGGGAGGCAGTCTTCAACTGGCCAAACTGGGTGCTCGACTGGCGGACAAAGAATCTGTGGTGAATGTATTATGAGCCAACAATCTATGAGCTACGGGCGTACTTTAAATCAAGCAGCGAATCGAGTGAGTTTTGACCAGGTAGAAGTCGGGCAGAAACTGCCCGAACTGGTGATTGACGTGACTGCAGAACAGATTGTTGCAGGCGCAATGGCGTCCCGTGACTATCAGGATGTTCATCATGATAAAGATAAGGCCCAGGCTTTGGGGTCTCCTGATATTTTCATGAATATTTTGACCACTAATGGTCTGGTTGGACGCTTTGTCACAGACTGGACTGGACCCCAGGGCATGCTGAAAAAGGTCAATATTAAACTGGGGGCTCCTAATTACCCCGGTGATAGCATGCGACTGGTCGGCAAAGTGACTGAAAAACAACAAAAAGACGACCAGAACCTGGTTGAAGTAGCGGTAACCGGAAAGAACAGTATGGGCAGCCACGTAACCGGCACCGTACTGGTTGCTTTACCACTGGCATAAGGCGGGAGTGAAAGAATGTCTAACAGAACGCTGAGCGGCCAGGCGGCTATTGTCGGTATTGGAGCTACAGAATTTTCCAAGAACTCAGGCCGCAGTGAAATGCAGCTGGCGGTTGAGTGTGTGACCCAGGCGCTGGCCGATGCGGGTATTGATCCTTCGGAAGTCGATGGTATCTCTACTTTTACCATGGACAACAATCCTGAAATTGAAGTATTCAGGGAGATTGGTGGTAAAGAACTGAAAATGTTCAGCCGTATTCATTACGGTGGCGGTGCCGCATGCGGTACCGTTCAGCAGGCGGCCATGGCAGTGGCCACCGGCGTCTGTGAAGTGGTTGTCGTTTATCGTGCCATGAACGAGCGCTCGGAATATCGTTTTGGTGCCGGCATGCAGGATACTGCAGCGGAACCGGATTTTGAAACCGCTCATTATGGTTGGTACATTCCTCATGGATTGGTTACGCCAGCTTCATGGGTGGCCATGAATGCTCAGCGTTATTTGCATGAAACCGGTGCTACTTCAGAAGACTTTGGTCGTGTGGCTGTGGCGGCTCGAAAGTTTGCTGCGACAAACCCGAATGCCTGGTTCTATGAGCAACCGATTACTCTGGAAGATCATCAGAATTCACGCTGGATTGCCGAGCCTTTGCGTTTACTCGATTGTTGTCAGGAGAGTGATGGTGGCGTAGCGCTGGTCATCACTTCAGCTGAGCGAGCTAAAAAGCTGAATAAAGAACCCGCTTTGATTAAAGGTGCGGCACAGGGAGCCTGTGACGATCCTCAGATGATGACTCACTTCTATCGTGACGATATTACCCGTTTGTCAGAAGTAGGCCTGGTTGCCAAGCAGCTGTATAAGCAGGCAGGTTTGACACCGGATGATATTCAGTCAGCCATTATCTATGACCATTTCACGCCTTTCGTACTGACTCAGTTAGAAGAATTTGGTTTTGCCGATAAAGGTAAGGCAAAAGACTTCGTGCGTAACGGTGAAATAGAAATGGGTGGTCGCCTGCCTATTAATATGCACGGTGGTCAGCTGGGCGAAGCCTATATTCACGGCATGAACGGTATTGCCGAAGGTGTACGTCAGATTCGTGGCGAAGCGGTTAACCAGGTAGAAAAGGTGGAGAATATGATTGTTTCCGCCGGAACCGGTGTTCCCACCAGTGGGCTTATTCTGGGTAAGGGATAAGTGTCTGAGAGAGCCAGTTTTCACTGACTCTCTCTTTTTATGGAGCTTCTTTGCGATCGTACTCAAGCAAATTGTATTTTTAATCTGCCTTTTCTTTTCGGTCAATAGTAACGGTGTGATGTTAGTATGCGTTCAGTTCTATACCGCTGCCGATATCAGACTCTGAGTGTTTCAAGTGGCCTTAAGTCCCGCTTAACGATCTGAAGAAGTAAGACAGAATGAACTGAAAGGAGCGCCCTCTGTGCTGTTCAGGCAAAATACCTGTATTAATAACAATGCACTTGCAAGGTGCTACACAGGGACGC
>NZ_JBPCXO010000331.1:0-2352 GCF_051008435.1 Endozoicomonas sp.
GCGTCCCTGTGTAGCACCTTGCAAGTGCATTGTTATTAATACAGGTATTTTGCCTGAACAGCACAGAGGGCGCTCCTTTCAGTTCATTCTGTCTTACTTCTTCAGATCGTTAAGCGGGACTTAAGGACCTTGCATCTGCCCTTGAAGTTTTTCGGAAGACTCTTCCAACGTCTGCATTTCTTCATACAATGCACTCTGTCCAATATGGCAGCGTAGACTTTCATGAAGTTTCAATGAGGTATCCCAGGCATCGTTTGGAACGTCTACGACCCTGTCTTGCACACCATTTTTATGGAAAGTAATCCTTTTTACGCCACCTGCCGACCTCACTGTAAACGACATTTTTAACTCATTCGCAGAGATTCTCTCAAAAAGGACTTCTGTTTTTTATCCGGGCAGCGGGCAACGGGAGATTTGATTTCACGTCGGGTGATCAGAGGCAATTGTTCATAGAGAGAGGCAGTCGATAAAGACTCTTTTAGCGGTGTGCTAACCACTGAGCCCTCTCGATACTCAGTGTTCAGAATAATAGTTGAGACCGGAGACCAATTACTTCTCCCGGATGCTTTATACAAGGTAAATACATGTTCTCCAGCAAAAACCGGGATGATGTGCAGACTGAGAGCCAGAAACAGAAACCACCTTCCACTACCTGCTGCATATTGAATCACGCTCCTACCCTGTTCTATTAATGATTAGTGATTCATTTTAGACAGAAATCCTCCTGAAATGGCCAACTTCCCAAAAGTTAACCACAACCATTCAAGCAAACACGGTCTGCTGCTGACCCGTTCGATTCAATTGCCAGTCATAACGGTTGAAGGTCTTTTTCATATTATTGTTCTGAAGCAACTTCTGAACTAATCCTCTATCCGGATGCCAGCTGGCCAGGAAACGTGTCACGCCCTGAACGTCAAAATCCGACTGATACCATTTGAAGAGAGGCGGTAAATAGAGCAATCGGGAGTCTTCACTCAATGTCACTTCGCGTTCCAGAAAGTCTCGGGTCGCGCTAACCAGCAACTGCTCCACAGAATCAGGTGAAAAAGCCCTGAGAGCAGGAGAAGAAAAGCAAGCCGAGTAAAGCCCCATATGTAGGCGGGGATCAAGCTGAGACAGAACCAGGCTGCGACGTGGATCGTTTCTTTTGAAAGTACGACTGATACTGTTGGGCTGTCGAGCATTTTTGCGAAGAATACCATGCTCAATATCATCCAGACTGAGCAGGTGCCCACCAATATTATAAGTGTGGTCCTGGTAGAAGCCTTTGACTTCCCTGAGACTGCTACTGATCCCTGAAAAACAAACACTGTGCAATAAAAGGAGGTTGTAGACATTCAGCCAGAAAGCCAGCCGATCTTTGTCTGCAGTAAGAACAAAAGGGTCAAATTTCTTCAGATGCCTCGAAAAGAGGACGGCCCGATAATATTCCTGAGAGTTTCTGCAGCGTTCATAATCAAAGACATGTTGCTGCTCATCATAAAACTCATTCGTGAGTGCCTGGATATGCCGGCTGATATCGATAGAGAGACAGCACTCATCGGGTTTTCTGTTCGAGGCAGTTCCATCATTCAGTAGCATTTTTATTCCATCGCGTTGTTTTTGTTCTAATCAAATATACGACGAACACAAGTCTATAGTTTCAATATTACTGTGCTTTTCTCGCCTAAAATGTCATTCAGAATACTCTGACTTAAAATCGATCGACTTATTTTTAATAGAGCCACCCCTCCATAAGACGACAACTGGCAAGTTTATAATGCTCATTAATTCAACCTTTTATGCCTCATCTCAGATAAGTAAAACTTGCAGCCAAACGGGTCGAAACCACTTTGACAGATGACACCGCTGGCAATATCATGATCGTCATTCGACGATTATGAGTAGCAAGATGACTACTGAATGCCTATCCGACCTCTGCCAGATCAATCTGGACAGTACTCAAGAGCAGGCGCTTGCAGCAGCGGCAAAAGCCCTGGGTCATCCTGCTAGAATCCGACTATTGAAAATCCTGTCTCAGGGACAATGCCTGGGCAGTGACCTGGTGAGCAGTCTTGGGCTGGCACAATCGACTATCTCTGAGCATCTTCGCATACTCCGGGAAGCCGGTTTTATTAAGGCCGAAGTACAACATCCTCGAACCTGCTTCTCCATCAATCCTGATGCCATGAAGCAATTTAAAGAGTTACTGGGATATCTGGGTTAAGCCAGGTATCAGGTCCTCTGGCTAGGAGCCTGTCGGACTTACCACTGACCTACTGCGAAAAAGCCGGATTTGGCCATTTTTTATGATTCTTTTCGTTGAATAGCTCGCTATTCGCCTCAAATAATCATAAAAACTGTCTCAAACCG
>NZ_JBPCXO010000332.1:0-20209 GCF_051008435.1 Endozoicomonas sp.
GTTGTCAAGCGTTCATTCTTTTCAACGAAAGTCGTTAAGAAGAAAGAAGCTTTTCAACTCGCTGAACTGGCGAACCCTTATGTTTAATAAGCGTTTGCTTTTCTTGTTCAGCGGCGGCGCATTCTACATTGCTGCACCAAACTGTCAACCAAAATTTCATGGTTGCGTCTGCTGCTTGTTAGCAAGGAAGTGATGCGCCGAAAGAGTGGAACGAATTATACGTCTGAAACCAACTATGACAACAGGGGATTAATACCTAAAAGCAGTACGGCTTCTTAAATGCTCTATATAGATGCCACTGGAGCAGCCTATTTAGTCCAGAGACAAGTGTCTGCTATAAACTCGCCCCATCATGTTTTCTCCTGTGTAACCTTGAACTTCAGGGCTTACCAGGCGGACATTCTGATGATGTATCAACGGAATCGCAGGCACATCCTTCATTATTAGTTCTTCTGCTTTACTGTAAACAGCCATTCTCTCAGCTGACTTTCCCGGCATACTTCTGCCAACAGTTAACAGCTGATCGTACTCCTGACTGTTATAGTGACTCCTGTTACTGACTGCCTGGCTATGGAAGATACTCAGTAGAGAAGCTGGATCTTTATAAGGTCCAATCCATTGAACAATAGCAATCTGATAATCCTTATTGTTCAGTGTCTGAAAATAATGTTTTCTTTCATAGCCTTTGAGTACCACTTTTATACCCAGTCTTTTTTGCCATTCCTGACCTGCGGCAATAGCCAGCATTTTATCTTTCCCACAACTATTGCAGTAAGCAATTTCTATCTCTTGCATACCTTTAAGATAGCTTCGACCAATGCCTGCTCTTTCATTGATAGTTTTCTGGAAATTATCAGGTAATGAAGGCTTATAGTGTTCAAAGTTGGGCGGTACTATTTGCCAGGCTGCCGCTCCTGCGCCCGTTGCCTGACTTTTTGCCAATACGTCTCTATCTATGGCTAATGCCAGCGCTTGCCTGTTGCCTTGATGTTGTAAGTTTTTGTCTTTCATATTCAGAAAGATCAAAGCGACCGACATCCAGGGTTCTGTTTTCAATGCTGCAGGCTGATGAGACCGCACCCAGTTTTCATGTTCTGACTTGATTGAGTTGGTGATATGAATCTCTCCAGACCGAAACCGGGACAGCTCATCACCACCGGTAATGTAAGCAACAGAATCCAGCCTGGTTGATTTGTTGTCTCTGTACAATGGGTTTCTGACCGCTCTGATTCTCTCGTTAACCTTCCACTCTGTTAATTGAAATGCCCCATTGCTAACCGCATTTTCAGGCAAGCTCCATTTTGCCCCCTTTGCTTCAATGACATGTTTTGGAACCGGAAGAAAACCATAAAAAGCCATAAGTTCAGCAAAGTAACTGACCGGAGCATCAAGATAGAATTCCAGTGTGTCCTCATGGACTGCCTTAACACCCAGTTGCTCTACCTTTTTATGACCTTTAATGACTTCATGAGCATTTTGTACTTCAAGGGCTTCCAGAAACCAGGCAAAACTGGCGGCAGTTTCAGGGTCTGCAAAACGTCGGTAGGTGTATTCAAAGTCTTTAGCAGTCAGAGCAGCACCGTCTGACCATTTTAGCCCTGGCCTGATCTTGAATGTCCAGGTCTTACCATCTTTTGAGCTGTGCCAGGATTCTGCCTGACCAGGAATCAGCTCACCCCTGGGACCATAAGTAACCAGCCCTTCAAACAGATCATAGGCAATCCAGCCTTCCTGCGGTCCGGACATTAACTGGGGATCCAGTGATTGAGGCTCGCCACCATTGCCTCTGACCAGTTCTTTGGCAGAGGCAACCGCGATCACCAGTGATGCGCTCATCAAAAGCGCTCGAATCATTAACGAAAACACACTCATTCTTCATTACTGTTCAGACAGAGTGCTTCATTCTGGCTCTCAAAACCCTTTCTCGCCAACTTCTCTGACAACCTGTTTCGTCAAGCTCTGAAAAAATCGAACGCCACTACATCCGCAATCTGTTTCTTATTCAGCATCAGCATCAGCAACCGATCCACACCCATGGCCACACCCGCACAATCAGGCATTCCTGACTTCAAGCCTTCAACCAGTTGATGATCGTACGGATAAACAGGGAGTCCCTGTTCTTTACGTTTATTCTGCTCAGCCTCAAAACGTGCTTGCTGCTCTTCAGCATCTGTCAGTTCATGGTAACCATTTGCAAGCTCGACTCCGTTAACAAAGAGTTCGAACCGAGCAGCAACCTGCTCACCCCGATCATTAGTATGAAGCCTGGATAATGCCGCCATGCTGGCAGGGTAGTCATAGACATAGACGCCATTCAAATCACCGACTTCACTGATACCCAGCTCGGGTTCAATCATGTTTGAAAACAACAGGTCGAGACAGTCATTTCTTTCCAGTCCATCCAAATCTTTATCCACATGCTCTTTAACCAGTGCAGTGAGCTCAGCATGAGATGCTGTATGAGGGTTCAGCCCCAGCCTTTTCTGAAAAGCTGCTCCATAACTGACTCTGCCCACTTCCTGAAATCCGGCAACAGAGGATAATAATGCTGTCATGTCATCCATTAATTGATGCTGACCCATGCCCAGTCGGTAATATTCCAACATGGTGAACTCCGGATTATGCCGCCCACCGGCTTCACCATTACGGAACACTCGACCCAGAGAGTAAATATCGCCACAGCCCGAAGCCAAAAGCCTCTTCATTGGAAACTCAGGTGAAGTGTGCAAATAGCAGGACTGCTCCTTGCCACCCCCCATAGGCAGAAAGCTTGTAACGAAGCTATTGATGTGAAGATCCACGGTAGCATTGGCTGAAAGCATGGGGGTATCCACCTCCATCACTTCCTGCTCGTCAAAATACTGTCGAACTCTGCCAAACAGCCGTGCTCTTTCTTGCAGTGTCGAGATTGAGGCAGAGGGTTTCCAGTTATCGGATGACATGCAAGTCATACTCCATTGGTCGAAATGAGCCACTCAGGGGCTTCCTATACTGAAGTCACATGTTAGCCCCCACAAGGACGTAATAATGAAAGCAGTAACAAAAATTCTGGCTGTCGCTGGCCTTTCTCTCATCGCAAGCACATCCATAGCCTGTGAGCGCTATAAAGGTGCCGAAGCGATTGGCAATAACAAATGTTCTGTCCCAACGGGTCGTTATACCGTTTCAGGTAATCTGGGGGATTCAGATCGCTATTCAGCCACTCTCTGGGTAACAGGCTGTCAGGTGCATATGGTGATCGAAGACAGTACTAAAGCCAATAATGCAGGTGACTACCTGATTACTCGTAATCGTTTGCGCGGTCCTGACGCCAAGCCTATGCATCATCACAAAAAAGGCAAAGGCCACCAGCACAAGAAAGATAAGTGGCAAGTAAAAGGAAAGCATAAAGGTCATCACGGCAGAATGGGGGGTGCCAAACTATGTCGCGGAAATAGCATTAACTTTGGTTTCGGCAAAGATCGTATAGCCATAGCCAATCCATCGGACCTGATCGGTGAAGTACGCCTGAACTACAAAGAAGAAGGGGATTACCTGACAGGAAGCATCAAGTTGGGTGAAGAACATACCATTCTGAATGATACAACGGTTGACCTGATTAAACAGTAACGGTCATGGATCATGGTCGAAAGCAGCGGCTTTCGACCATAACGTTCATCTTACTTCACACGACCCACGTACTCACCGGTACGGGTATCAATTTTCAGAACTTCACCTTCGGTAATAAACAGTGGCACCTTCACAGAAGCGCCAGTAGCCAGTTTGGCTGGCTTTGAGCCGCCCTGAGCGGTGTCACCCTTCAGACCTGGATCCGTTTCTATTACCTGCAATTCAACAAAGTTAGGTGCAGAAACAGAAAGAGGGGATCCGTTGTACAAGGTTACAGAGTATACTTCCTGCTCTTTGAGCCAGTCGATGGTATCACCCACAGCTTCTTTGCTGGCAGCATGCTGCTCAAAGGAGCCGTCGGTCATCATGAAGTGCCAGAATTCACCATCGGTGTACAGGTACTCCATGTCGTAGTCCATCACGTCTGCTGCTTCGATGTTTTCACCAGACTTGAAGGTTCGTTCCCAGACGCGGTTACTCATCAGGTTACGGAACTTAACCCGGTTAAAAGCCTGGCCTTTACCCGGTTTTACAAACTCGTTTTCAATGATGACGCAGGGATCACCTTCCAGCATCACTTTGAGACCTGAACGAAACTCGTTGGTACTATAACTAGCCATCGGACACTACCAGCAAAATGAAAACCTCTATGATAACCCGTTACGAGGGCGGTGTGCATACTGACAAACTATCAACTCGTCTTTTGCTCCCTGAAGAGCAACCCGAAAGCTGGAAAAAAGTGCTCTCGGATTCTGTAACCGCTCCTGAGGAGTTACTCGAAATCCTGGGGTTGCCAAAGTCTCTGCTACCTGGAGCGATCAATGGCAGTCACAGTTTCAGTATGCGCATTCCCCGTCCATATATAGACCGGATGACCCAGGGTGACCAGCACGATCCTCTGCTGAGGCAGGTTCTACCTCTGGGAGAAGAGTGTGAAGAAGTGAGTGGCTTTAGCCTCGACCCCCTGGCAGAACAGTCTCAGAATCCCACTGAGGGCATTATTCATAAATACCAGGGCCGACTGCTGCTGATTGTCAGTGGTGCCTGTGCCATTAACTGCCGTTTCTGCTTCCGCAGGCATTTCCCTTACGGAGATAACCAACTGGGTGGAGACAGTTGGATACAGGCAGTAGAGTACATCCGTTCACAGGAAAGTATTCATGAAGTCATCCTGAGTGGTGGTGACCCACTGGCCGCGACAGACAATCGGCTAGCTCGCATGGTGGATGCACTGTCCGATATCCCCCACGTAAAAACGCTGCGCATACATACTCGTCTGCCTATTGTGATTCCCCAAAGAGTCACTGAAGCAATGATTCAATGGTTCTGTGGCGGAAGGCTCAAGCCTGTCATGGTGATTCATTGCAATCATGCCCATGAGATTGATGAACAGGTTGAACGGTCATTACAGAAACTCAGGGAAGCAGGGGCTACATTACTGAACCAGACGGTTCTGCTCAGGGGAGTCAATGACACCTCGGAATCACTGGCTGCTCTGAGTCACACCCTTTTCAATGCCGGAGTACTGCCTTATTACCTGCACCTGTTGGATAGAGTACAGGGTGCGGCCCACTTTGACGTGCCGGAAGAAAAAGCCAAAGTACTGATCAATGAGCTGATGCATCAGTGTCCGGGCTATCTGGTCCCCAGACTGGTGAGAGAGGTCGCTGGAGAAGCCAGCAAGACACCGATTCCTGTCAATTAGCCTGTTTGTAGCCACTTTACCCGGGAACTTTGTTCCTCTGTCCCGGGTCTACCTGTTACTGAAATGGACTTATTGGATAACAGGGTTTGTTATGCTTGATCACGCCTCAGCGACACCAAGATCTATTCTACGAAAGCCCTCTCCCCTTCAGGATCATCCTGAAGCAGAGGCAGCTATCAAGCCAAATAAAAGCGCTCAGAGTCAAAAGGAACCTCTGG
Source organism: Endozoicomonas sp. (assembly GCF_051008435.1). Taxonomy (GTDB): domain Bacteria; phylum Pseudomonadota; class Gammaproteobacteria; order Pseudomonadales; family Endozoicomonadaceae; genus Endozoicomonas_A. Next base: position 5,533 of record NZ_JBPCXO010000332.1, read on the forward strand.
CTCATAGAAGTGTGAAGAGCCATCAATGCCAATACTTGAAGTCTTTTGGCACTCGAATGGCCATTGAGTACTTCAGACAGCAGTCCCGACAGTTTCAGGCATCTGTTATTGAAGTGACAAAGCCTGCTGAGCTGGCTCGGTTTATAAATGATATGGCTGAAGACATCTTCCACAATAACTCTGAGCTGAAACATTTCATCCACCAGTTTCCTAATAAATGTCCGGTAGACCTTCACGAGTTACAAACCACTCTGATTAATGATTTGTTAGTAGCGCGCTATCAGTCTTTTCTACAATCCGATTCAAACAGCCAGTCATTGCAAAGTTTGATGACATTAATGCATCGAGCAATAGCTTTATCCCTGACTCGCCCAGACTATCCGATCGATGTTCAAACATTGACTGATAACCCGGATCTTCTAAAAACCCATATCGAAAAGAATTTTTACCGCACGGTCAGGCAGTGTAGAAACATTCAGCATTACATCCCGCCTGAACAGATTCTTGATCATATTCAGTGGCACGATGTGCAGGCTCAGTTAAAAGCCAGCCAGTCCAGACTGACCTATACAAAAGAATATATTGATGAGATTGATGTACGCCCAAGACACAGAACAGACCTTGAGCGTGAAGCAGGGCTGCCTGAAAAAGAAATGAGCAAAGAAAACATAGACTCAAGTGAAGATGAAAGGGTCTGCTGCGATATGATCATCGGAGATCATCAAACTGTTTTCAAAAGTAAAATGGACAATATGACATCCGCAGCTGAGCTAATGACGCTCAGTTTCTGGGGAGATCAGATGGCTATAGAAGACAGTTTGCTCGATCAGTGCGATTTAAAACTGGCTCAATTACTGACAGTTAATCTCACCAACATTCTGGTTCTGGCCCCGAATATGGCAGAACTCGTTAAAAAGTGTCGAGCCGTTCTGGCCCTGAAAGAACCTGCCCGTAGCACCAACATGAAAGTATTTGGTCAACATATTCAAGGCTTGCTTACTGCAGAGCTGGAGAAAATGGATAAGACAGTAACCCGGATGACCTTCTTCATGAACTGGCAGGGAAGAAATCATGGTGATGTGGAACGGTGCACTCTCTATCTCCGTCGTTTCTACAATGAAAACCCGGTCAAATACCTCCCACCTATGCTGGAAAAAGTGGGTCACGAATACCTTGTACATCAGATGGCTACGGCTTTGGATTCTACTTCAGAAGACCAGACACTTAAAAGTAGCCTTGAAGAAGCCACCGAAAGAGCCAAAAGCCTGGATAAAGGTAAAAATATCAGTGACCCTGGCTTCCCCAAAGCAGAAAAACAACTATGGCTAAGACGTGTCAATGAAGCCTGGGCTTCAGGGCAATCTATAAACTGGAATCAACCGGCACCCTGATAGAATACCGTCTTGTTATCAGGCTACCTTAAACAATTTCTTCTATCCTCATTCTTCACTCTGGATATAAAAGAGTTTTTGTTTATTCATGTTTACTTTTAAGATCCACCGACGTGCCTTTCTGCTTTTGCCTTTTCTGCTATTCATCCTTGATCAGGCCCATTCTGGTTTATTTCCGGAAATCGATTTCAGACCTCGTATTCCTTCCACAGCAGAGTCGCTGTTTCGTCTACCAGACCTAACTGATTACAGCACTATGGCAGAAGCCTTAAGACCAAAAGTTGTAGTTCCTCTGACTCTCGACCCTGATGATCCAGAACAAAGGCCTCCTTCTCTTGAATATATGAGAACAGGCAAAGGGCATGAAACAATGCTGGAGGAGCATCAAAAAAGAATAAAGGAGCGACAAGATGACCTGAGACTCCTTTTTCCTTTTGAACAGGAGCCAGAAGACAGCCTTTCTATCGAAGATCCCCATGGAGCATTTACAATCAGATCGCTGTCTGTGGTTCCAGAGTCTAGTAGCGAGCACGATCCGGAAATCCCCGATAAATCGGCAGATCAGGATCAGGTAGGACTGATTCAACTGATGGACCCGGCAGAGTCTGATAATAAACCTTCAAACTCCGACGGAAATAAAGAAGAAGGCTCGTCATCAGAAGACGAAAGTGATGAGGATGCTGAGGAAGAAGAAAGTGAATCTGATGCAGTAAAGTCCAAAGAATTATCCCCACTGGAACAACACGAAAAGAATTTGGCCAGTTTGCCTGCTTATGTTCTGAAAGAACCCACCCAAGCTTATTTTTCCAGAAGAAAACATTTGGCGGCCATGCTCATAGGATGTGCTGCCGGGTTAGCCGCTACCCAAGGCTGCAGCACTATTACCCGGATATCTACAGCTTGTCTGATGGTTTTTTTAACTCCCACCGTGATGAATATGCTACTGGTCAAATATGCCGAGATACGCAGGGGCTCCTGGTCAACAGCAGCTCTGATTGTTAATCAATTTTCCAAACACACAGATGAACAGGGTCGTCGGCTGTGGGAGCACCAAGTTATTCCCGGTCTCCAAGACCAGATCCTGAGGCTGCTCATACAATGGCAGGAAAACCGATCGCTGAGCGGTGGTGCATTAATGATGGAGTTTTTCTATATCTGGGCAGCCTGGATTGAGCAGATGGACTCGGGAAACATTACAGAAATTACAGAACACCATGTCAGCAATATCGAGGCCATTTTTCATACTCCTGAGCCTAGAGGTGAAGAGCGGGCAAATAGCGACCTGCAGTTCAATGCAGAAGAAGTGGCCAGACAAATTGCCGGGCAATTACCCACTTTCACAATGCATGCGGAAACGGATGATTCATTATTCAACCTGGTTAACTATGTTGCATCATTGAACCCAGGCTTTTATCTGTTCAACAATTTGATTTCCCCCGAACTTCTGGCCCTTGCCATCGTACAAAGACCTTATCAGGACAGACACTACTATATTTTTCTGGCTCCTCATTTAAGTAATCAGCACTTTTACACCACCAACCCGGAAGAAGTTGAAGCGCTGATCAGAGTATTAGTGGATACCCTCACAGACCCCAGTCAAAACCGGAGACTTTCTATTCTCAGGCTGATAGATACTCAGAACGCTATGGCCGCAGCTGCCTTTCCAGAACCAGAGGAATCCAATGAAGAAGATGAAGAGCAATAATCAAAATCAGCAATCTCTCACAGACTGTGTCTGTAATTTTGCTCGTATCATGCTGGATTCTTTAAGCCTGTAATCTTAGTATATAGGCTAGCCCTAAAGGATTTTAACGGGCAGATAATCAGGATGATTCCATGGACGTGCAGAATGAAAGGATTCCGCTGCAGCTCCCGCCTCAAAGCCTGAACAGTTTATCGTTCAGTCAAACGGATGTGCACGCGGTTCATCAATGGCTCAGTGAGCTGCCCAAAACAAATAGAACGCTGTCGCTTAAATCAATGGGACAGGCGCTGGATGAGCTTGCTCGCCTCAAAGTACAACCTTCTCTTCACTGGGCTCTGGTCGAACAGTTTAGACCCGTCGTTTACTATCTAATCCATCAGAGTCAGAGCCAGTCCTTGAAGAACCTGGTCGCTTTCAATGAGACACAACAAGAAGAATATAATGCCTGTCTGAAGTTATTATTGAGGCTGTTAACTGTTTACAAAGTTATCGTTCGTGTAAGCCTGAGACAGCACGATGCTTCCAGCCCCCTGGCTGCAGCATTACACCGGGCACTGACTGAAAGTACTTCCATACTGCTCTTTACCTGTGAATATTATCGATCCGCTCCTGACCGGATCTGGCTGGAACTGCACACGCTTTACTCTACTGCCAGAGATCAAGACCTGGATACCTTCAGTCTTGAAGACTCTGTCACGACTAAAGCCAGAAAACTCTCTCTCTCCGACCTTTATAAGCGGGTATTGCTACTAAGCCGCTCCAGATCCAATCAGTTGAGACCTCAGGAAGTCCGACAGATCTTTAAGGCGCTTTGTCTCTGGGCGCCTCATAGTAAACTCGAACGGGTAGAAAGAAGTCGGTCGCACTTTGTGGTCAATCTGGATTCGGATGAAGGACTGCTCTTCAGTTCTCTGCTGGAGGGAGAAAAAAATGATCACCTGCTGGCACTGGATTCCAGATTGCTGACAGCTCATCTGAAAAAACTGAGCGAATCCGTTTCGGAAGAAAAACCCGGAGCTCTCCCTAAACGGGTAGTTGATCATTTGGCCCTTGCGTGGGGCCCTCCAGGGCCACGAAAACACAAGCGTCAAAATAGCGCAGACACCTGTGAAATCTGTTTTGGCTTCAATGCTGTCCACTACTTTTTACATGATCAGAAGACCTTTGATGAAATGGTTTCCGGGCATACAGCCCAGAACCAATCTGGCAAGAGTAGCTTCTCTTCCAATGACAGCAGTGATGCCTGGTCTGAAGCTCATGATGCTCATCGCGATGAAGATGAAAAAACACCCAAGAGAACTTCACCCATTCACTTTACCCGGTCAGCGACCCAAGGTTCGCTGTACCCTGTTTATAACTGTTCAATCATCAATACCTGTGCAGGAGGCTACTGCCTGAGCACCAGTGCTGGACTGGAACGTCAATTACGCACAGGAGAACTTCTGGCTATCAGAGAGCCCGGACAAAAAAATTGGCTGTTAGCTGCGGTACGCTGGGTTCAGGTCAATCATCAAAAAGATTTGGTCATGGGGTTGGAGTTGCTCTCTGCCTCTACCAAACCCTGTGCTATTACGCCTCTGAAAAAAACCATGGGCGCCAGCCATTATCAGAGAGCTTTCCTGCTACCGGTCATGCCGCCCGTCAATAATACGCCCACCTTGATTGCGCCCAAAGTATCGTTCAAAAGTGGGCTGAAATTTATTCTGCTTCAGGGAGGCAAAATTCAAAAGGGACAACTACTTGAATCTGTCTCCAGCTCACCAGGCTATAGCCAGTTCAAGTTTCGACTATTAGAAGATCAATATTAAGTTAACCTCATGACGTGTTCATTTTTCAGAAGCGCGGTTCTCAAGCACTGAAAACCGATAACCGCCTACTCCAAACTGATAACTTCTATACTTCTTCGATTTATCCCAGAAGATCGAAACAAGGCGGACGGGTGTTCACAAACCATTCTTCGAAGTATTTGCTACTTTTTATCTTCCTCCTGACTGGCTGCACAACCACTCAGGATGTCATGGACTCCTGGCAAGGCAGACATATTGAGGAGGTCATCGGCAACTGGGGAGCCCCCAGTTCCATGCTTCAGCTTGAAGATGGTAAAAAGGTTTACAGCTGGGTCTCTAACTGGGGCTCAGCCTATCTGATGAGTACCTGTAGACAGTCGTTTACTACATCATCAAAAGGCATCATTAAAAACTGGCGATATACGGGCTGCCCACATTGGCAATCGATATCGATGGATAAAATAAACCAGATGTCATCTGACTTAAGCCAGCCTACTGAAAAGTAAACCCATAGATAGTTTTTATCCTCAGAATGAGACCGCTGAGTCTGTTTTGACAATAAGTCTTTTGGACATAGCTGAGAATGATTAGAATGCAGTGTAATAGAAGTTAACAAGTACCTGACCAGTTGTTTCGCACCATTCTGGCGAGTGGATTTTTTCATCCTTCAAGGCGTAACGGCGGGCGCATAGCCTTAGCTATGCAACCATAGTTGGAACGCAGAAGGATGGAAAAAGCTGCCGTCCAGAATATGTGAAAACAACTGGTTAGGTATTTACGTATTCTTTAACAGGATAAGTGTTACAGGATAAGTGTTGCAGGGAGCGCACCGGGGCCATTAGCGATACAAAAACTGTTTGTCGCCTTGGCGAGAGAAGATTTTTCACGACTGAAAAAGCACTGCCATCATGAACAATAATAAACAGCCGGTACGCCTGTTGACACTGGAAACGTCCAGAAACGAGGCAGAGCGTTGGGTCAAACTTTTCCGCAATGCTGGCCTTCCTGCCAGGGTGCAACAAATAGATACACTGGACGATCTTGAAGAAGCTTTGAACACAGGCTTGTGGGATTTACTTCTGACCGTTGAAGAAACGCCCATGCTGACCGCTGAACAAGTACTCTCCAGCGTCCAGAGATTGAAACTCGATATCCCGGTCATTGTCTCTGTCCAGGACAGCAAACCCGATGTCATCAGACACTGGCTGGAGAAAGGCGCTGGCGATGCGATTCATCAATCCCATGAAGAGCATATGCTGCAGGCCATTCTAAGGGAAAAAGCCAGCCAGGAAAGTCGACAACAACTGCAAAAACTGCAAAAAGAACTGGATGATCTGGAACAACGTTGTCAGCTACTGATGGACAATGCCTCACAGGCCATAGCCTATGTTCATGAAGGCATGCATATCGATACCAACCTTTCATACATTGAATTGTTTGGTTATGAAGACCCGGATGATCTGGCAGGTATGCCCCTGATTGATATGATCGCCTCTCAGGATCAGCCCCTGTTTAAAAATCTGATCAAGCATTTCAAACCAGGAGAAGAACAGCCCGCTGTAGAGTGCCAGCTGACCCATGCAGAAGGTCAGGCCTTTCCAGCGACAGTCCTGTTATCCGATGCGGTATTTGATGATGAGCAGTGCATTCAGGTCATCGTAAAGGCCGGCACGTCTGCTTCAACCACTCCGACCGTTGCTCACCAGGAAGAAGATTCTATTCTGATTCCCCGCAACCTTTTTACTGCTCAGCTCAACACCGACCAGGAGCCTGAAACCCTGGCTTATCTAAGGCTCGATAACTACGACTCGATTCGGGAAAATATCGGCATTGATGGCAGCATAGCGGTCCAGGAAACTGTGAGCCGACTGCTTTATGAACAACTACCAGACAGTACAGCCACTCACTATGGTGACGAGGTTTACCTGATCAATGTCCACGAGAAGAATATTGCCGCCCTGGAACCCTTCAGAGAGGCTCTTGAAAAAGAACTGATCAATGCAGGACAACAGACTCTCTACACAACAGCCAGTGTTGGTCTGGCAGAGAGAGGTCAGAAGAGTGATGGTCAAACGTTACTGGAGCGCGCCTGCTTTGCCTGCCATTTGGCCGCCAACGATGGCGGCAATAAGCTTGAGTTCTTCTCCCAAAGCGCCATAGATAACCAAAAAGCCAGCAATGGTGACACCGTTGCCATGATTCGACAGGCTCTTGAGAACGACAGTTTCCGTCTGCTGTTCCAGCCAGTGATCAGCGTGACCGGAGATGGACAGGGTTATTATGAGGTTCTGCTTCGTCTTCTGGATCAAAAAGGCAAGGAAGTCCCCGCCGGTGAGTTTATTACGGCCGCTGAAGACAGTGATCTGATGCCCTTTATTGATCGCTGGGTTATCCGTCAATCGGTAAAGTTGCTCTCCAGAAAGCTCAGACATGGCGAAGACACCCGTCTGATGATCCACATCAGCCAGGCCAGCCTGGACGACGAAGAATTTGCTGATCGTCTTTCCCGTTTGCTGGAGGCTGCCGATGTGCCTGGCCACATGATCATCCTGCAAATGACTGAAAGACTGATCCACCAACATCTTAATCAAGTCATGACTTTTGCTGAACGCTTGAAGCCCGTTGGTTGCAGGTTTGCCATGACCCAGTTCTCAGGCGAGACTCGTTCCATGAAAATTATGGAGCACCTGGATCTGATGTTTGTGAAACTGGATTACTTGTTCACAGAAAAACTTGAACGCAATGACGACTCTCACCTGAAGAAAGCCACAAACAATCTCAAGAGCCTGAACAAAGTCATCATCATGCCCAGAGTGGAAAATGCCCAGACACTCACCAGCATCTGGCAGCTGGGTGTCGATTATGTACAAGGCCACTATCTGCAGCCTCCTCTGGAGTCCATGACTTACGACTTCAGCGGTTAATACAGTTAACCTGACAGGCTTTGTCTGAAGCCTGTCAGCTTTGAATTTATTCAGTGCTCTGCCGATAGCAGGTTATCAACCCACTGAATAAACTATCATGAGCATCGGCAAACCCGGACGGTCGGTTCCCAATCACTACGTTGACCTGAAACCTCAGGATCAATCGACTAAAACCAATGGCGTTTCGAGCCATACCGCAGAAAAGTTCATCCCAGAATCAAGCAAAAAGCATCCTCTTGATAAGTCGGTGAAAGACCGGGATACAGAGGTCATCTCTGTACCCAATGGCCCTTTTGCCAGACTGAAGGCTTTTATTTTGCGGCGTCCGGAACCTGCCGAAATTCACCACATCAAAGAACTGATTGAAACGTTATCCTCAAAGTCTGACGACCTCTCAGAGCCCATTATCTTTAAGGATCGATCGGCAAGAATAGACAAAGGAAGCCCAGAGCATGCTGCCTGCGCCTGGCTGGCAGAGGTGGGACTCGTGAAAATGGACACATCTTCTCAGGGAGCAGTAACAGTAAAAATGCTCAGGCCACGCAAGCTAAAGGTTCAGTCCGAGATAGCCAGAAAACTCAGTAAACTCATGCCTGCAGAACTGGGAAAAGATGGCTCCTTGCAACTCGGGAGTATGTCGAGAAAAGCCGATTATCGAAGACAAAACGATCTTCAAATATCAGGGCTTCTAACCTTTGACTCCGCCAAACAGAAACACGTTGTAAACGCCAGATCCAGACAACTCATGAAATTCGATCGCTGTCAGGATCGATTCGAGAATCGTATGGCCGCTCCCAAAATGTACTGGGCAGGCCGGTTCAGAGCACTGGCAAAGTCGGGTCGCTACGATGAGGAAGTCAAACCTAACGTGCAAGAGGTTGCCAACAAATTCCGCAACAATGTTAGTCGTCATTCTGTCTGGATTAATGAGCAGGATGCTGACAGTAAAGCGGGCTATTTCAACGATGTTGGCTGCCCTGAATTAGCCAGCGAGATACGGCAAGCCAAGAAAGACTGTCCCTGAGAGCCTGGCAGAATGATACTCAAAAGCAGAACGGTCGATTAGCCAACTGAAAGCTCTATGACTTCACTGGTGTCTGGAACATCAGCCTGATCATGAGTGACCATAATGACAGGTATCGATAGTTCCGAAACCCGCTTAAAAACAAACTCCCTGAATTGCTGACGTAACTCTGGATCCAGCTTCGAAAAAGGCTCGTCCAGCAGCAGGACTTTTGGTTCCGAAAGCAGGGTTCTCATCAAACTGATTCGGGCTCTTTGCCCCCCCGACAGAGTCAATGGGTTGTTCCTGCCAAAGCCGGGGAGCTGACATTCATTCAAGGCTTTTTCAATCTTTTGCTTTCGCTCACTCCGGCTGTAACAAGAAGGTATTCCAAAGGCCAGATTCTCACCGACTGAGAGATGAGGAAACAAAAGATGATCTTGCAGCTGCAGCCCCATTCCACGTTGATGGGATGACGTGTGGGTTATGTCTTTTTCATCAAGAATGATGGACCCTGAAGACTGGAAGTTGCTGGCCAATGTCCCGCAGAGAAAATCAAGAATAGAGGACTTGCCACAACCACTCGGTCCCATGATCGCCAGAATTTGGCCTTCTCTGGCATTAAAGCTCAGATCAGACACCAGTAACTTTCCTGCGACCGACAACGTGAGATTTCTGACTTCCAGTTTCATACCCACCTCCTGACGGGTCGCCAGCTTCTGATCCTCCAGGAACTGAGCATAACCATGAGTCCATACATCAACATAGGCAACAGCATTTGTACCAGAGCGTATACAGCCATTACTTTTCTATTCCCGCCGGAAGCCAGCGCTACCGTTTCTGTCGTGATCGTAGTCACTCTGCCAGCCCCCGCAAACAGCGTTGGCAAATACTGGGCAATACTGACCGCAAAGCCCAGAGCAAAACTGGCCAATAGCGGTTTCAGTAGAATCAAACACTTCACCTGAAAGAAAGCCCGGACAGACGACCCCGACAACATAAGTGCCTGGGCGGTATGTCGTTCATCATAGTGTTGCCAGGGGCCTGAAAGGCTGAGATAGCAATACGGTAAAACAAATAGCAGGTGCATAAAGGCTACAGACAACCAATGGCCCTCTGCACCTGAACGGATCAGCCAGACCTGGATACCAAACAGAAAGGTCAGCTGTGGCAGTAATAATGGCAGGTACATTGCCCGGCTTATCAGTCTGTGCACCTTTCTCAGGTAGGACGATGCTGTCTGACTTTTCCTGCCCGCCTCCAATATCAATACCGATATCAGCAAAGCAAGAAAGGCCGACACCACACCAATCAGCAGAGCCATTTCCAGAGGTTCCAGAAGTCTTGGCCAGGCTCTTTCCCAACCCCGGAAGGACCAGCTTTGTGGCAACAAGGCAGGAAACCGCCATCGCCAGGCAAACGACCAGATCAATAACATCAGGGCACTGGCTGAAAAAACCACCAAAAGGGTTTTCCAGCTAACAATGGAGAGACCACTCCAAAATCGACCTCCAGTACCTCTGCGACCTGAGGTTATCCAGTCTCTGAATAAAGTGGTGGCCAGTTTTTCCAGCAGAACGACTAATGCAATAGCAGCCAGAACCAACATCAATAGCAGAACACTGCCGGCAGAAGCCAGAGCCTGAATTTCAAGATCAGGATTCTGAAACCAGTTCAGCACCTGCACGGCAAAAGTGGGCGGTGTTGCAGGTCCCAATACAATGGCTATATCCACTACGGACAGGGAAAACACCAGAACCGTCAGCATGGAAAGACGCACCCTTGAATACAACTGAGGCCAGATAAGCTTCACCCAGACCGTCCAGGATTGATAACCCAGTCCTGTTCCCGTCCTCAGTGTTTCCCTGACCGGTAACTGTCTGATAGAAACCATCAGCATCAAAATTAGAAAAGGCGTTTCTTTCAGTATCAACAGTGCCGTTAATGACAGCGCCCAGGGGTCCTGAACGGTATGCCAGTCAGGAGGGCCTTGCCACTCCATAAACGATGAAAGCCCTCTGGCCAGCATGCCACTGGGCATAATCAGAAATACCAGCCCGACGGAAAGCGCTACATGGGGTGTTGCCATGATGGGTGACAGCCAGCGTTCAGCCTGACGCCAGAACCGGCTATCCCAGGCGGCACTAACAAAAGCCAGCGCCAGCAACATAGATATCACCGTTGCCCCCAACCCTGAGAAAAAAGACCACCAGAGCATCTCTGCCAGACCTGGCGTTTCCCAAAGTTGCAGCCACGGGGTAAAAGACAGGGAAGTCATTCCCAGCACAGGTAAATAGCCAAATGCAGGCAGGACAGCACTGAGCGCGCCTAACAATACGACAGCAAAAAATAAAACTGCGACCAGAGTCGCAGCAAGGTGCATGACGGAACCGTTTCTGAAATTCAAACCGGCTTACTCACTGGCGATAGCGCTTCTGCCATTCAGCTTCCAGAGTGGTTGACCAGGAACTGTGTGGCTCAGGCAGTGCTTTGCCCAACGCTTCAGGACTGAGAGTGGCAATACCCAGAGGCAACTCATTGAAGCGTTGCTTATCCAACGCATCCAGTTTGCTCATGCTTAATACGGTAGGATCTCCCCAGACATCCGGATCAGCCTTGTGCAACTGGGCTTCAGGAGACATCAGAAAATTAATCACAACCTGAGCTGCAGCTTTTGCACGGGCATTATAGGGAATCGCCAGAAAGTGTGTATTACCCACTGTTCCAGCGGTATTAACATAAGTTCTGACACTTTCTGCCAACTCGCCATTGGCAATAGCCGAACTGGCATAGGATGGATTAAACGTCATTGATAGTAGAATCTCGCCGTCATCCAGCAAGGGGGTAAGTGCCAGATTATTCTGGGGGAAGGTTTCTCCCTTGCGCCAAAGCAACGGGTGCAATTCATCAAGATAACGCCACAGAGGTGCTGTTACCTTATCAAAACTGGCTTGATCAACCGGTTCAAACAAGGCTGGATTTTGATCGGCCAGCTCCAGCAATAACTGCTTTAGAAACGTGCTTCCAACAAAATCAGGTGGCAGTGGATACGTCACCCGACCAGGATGCTTTCTGGCAAACTTCAGTAGATCTTCCGCACTACTGGGAGGCTCCTGGACGCTAGCCTGGTCATAAATAAAAACCAGCTGAGCCATACCCCAAGGGGCTTCCAGCCCTTCTACCGGTTCCCCAAAATCCAGGACGGTTGTTGGCTTTTCCTGTGGATCGATCCAACGGTAGCTGGGCAAGCGATCAGAAAACGGACCAAAAAGCAGGCCATGGTGTTTCATTGAGCGAAAGTTTTCGCCATTGATCCAGAGCATGTCCACAGTCCCTTCGGTATCCCGACCGGCCTGCTTCTCCGCTAATATACGACTGACGACATCTGCTGTATCGCTGACTTTGACCTGCTTCAGCTCAACACCATAACGCTTACGCACCTGCTTGGCCGTCCAGCGGATATAGTCATTGATTTGCTGACTCCCACCCCAGGCATTGAAATAAACAGTTTGTCCTCTGGCTTCCTGTAGAGTCTTCTGCCACTGCTCATTCGTTATGGACGTGGGAGAAGGCTCTGAAAGAGGTGCGGCATAACTGTGTGTTGAAAGTAGTATTGAAAGCAGTATTGAAAGCAGTATTGAAAACAGGGATGCCAGAACAGCCAGAGTCTGTACGACATGCAAAAAGCGCCTCTTTACCGTGAAAAATATTTTGCCTGGCCACTTTTCATCCTCGAGGGTGACGCATAATATTTTTCTTCGCTCAGGGCTGTTTATAATGAAAAACTTTTCGTCTCCAAAGGAAGCGAAAAGTTGTTTCCATCGCTCATGGCTGTTAATCAATGAACGCTTTCTCAAACCTAAAACCATTCTTAACGTTTATCCTGATTAAGTACCTGCAGATCTTGCTCACTGAAGCCTAACAGGTAGAGTATGCTGTCCAGGCCTAATGTTGAGATAGATTGTTTAGCACTCTGTGTGACTAGAGGCTTGGCTCGGAACGCAACCCCCAATCCAGCCACACTCAACATGGGCAGATCGTTGGCTCCATCGCCTACAGCAATGGTTTGCTCAAGAGAAACCCCTTCTTTTTTAGCGATTTCTTTCAGCAGTTGGGCTTTACGCTCGCCATTCACTATTTCACCAATGGCTTTCCCGGTCACTTTTCCGTCGACGATTTCCAGCTCATTGGCATAGATGTAATCGATGCCGAAAAGACGTTTCAGATAATGGGCAAAATAAGTAAAGCCACCTGACAGAATGGCCGTTTTATAGCCCAGCGCTTTCAAACTGCGAATTAACGGTTCAGCCCCTTCCATTATGGGCAATTTCTCGGCAATGCTGGCGAGGACAGATTCATCCAGCCCTTTCAGCATGGACAACCTTTCACGGAAACTTTCGTTGAAATCCAGTTCACCCTGCATAGCCCTTTCGGTGATGTCTGCAACCTTGTCACCTACACCAGCGGCTTCAGCCAGAAGATCAATGACTTCGGCTTCAATCAAGGTGGAGTCCATATCAAATACCACCAGCCTGCGATTCCGGCGATAGATACTGTCTTCCTGAAAGGCTACATCGGCGTCCAATTCAGAAGAGATATGCAGAAAGTCCGCCCTCAGCTTATCCTGTTCTGGAGAAGCGCCACTGACGGAAAATTCCAGACAGGAAGATGTACGCTGTTCCTGAATTTTACCAGGCTCAAGGCTGTCCGTATTCAATGATTGACGGCCAGACAAGCGGGTGACCTGATCTATGTTCAGGCCATGCTCTGCAGTGATATGAGTAACGCGAGCAATCTGTTCTGCCGTCACATTTCTGGCAAGCAAGGTCAGTATGTAGCGGTTCTTGTCTTGCTCAGACACCCACTGTTCATAGCCTTCATCCGAAATAGACTGACAATGACACTGAAGTTCAAGCTCATGAAAATGAGACTGCAGATCTTTCAGGACCGGAGCGGCTTCCCGGCCTTCTGGCAGTCGAACCACAATCTTCCATGTTAGAGTGCCCCAGGTCAGGTTGTCATGGATAACCGATTGACTGACATCAAGAATTTCCAGCCCCCCGTTTTGATGAGAACAGGCGCCCATGATGGACGTTATGGAGGCCGTCAGGCCGGGTTTGTCCCGCCCCGTCACATTGATCAGCAGAATCTCGCTCACAGTACACCTGGCTTCTTATCGTTTTGACTGGCGCTATTGTAACCCATTACGTTATGTATTAATGGCCGCTTTCATTGAAAGCAGCCCCGTTTTTCCATACCTTCGAAAAGGTACTGCACACAATGACCGTTCTAATAGAGTTTCCGGGAAGGGTACTGACCCCGAATAGACAGATTGTAATATCGACCAATAGATTCTGCAGAGATTAGCTCCCGATAAACTGAACCCGGGACATCATAATAGCGGTAAAGGCTCTCACTGCCGACAAACTGGATCTCCAGAATTTGAGCCGTGGGATCATAGCCTGCAGATGCGAGGGCTGAAGACTCCAGAAAGTCACGTTTAAAAGGCAGTGTTTCGAGTCGATAGGCGACACTTTTTATTTGTTCTCTCAGGATAAGCTCGCTGGGATCACCTGAAAGGTAGGTGAGTACAAAGCTATGGTTCTTCCAGTCTTCACTTTCAGTTGTATTCGTCGCATTAGCCGGTAAGGGACCAAAAATCACACTTCGGATAAAGTTGATAATCAAGTCTTCTGACAGCGTAAGATACCGGGTTATCGCTTCCTGATCACCGGGATAAGCTAGGAGCCTGTCGGACTTAAGACAATTTCGGCCTAAATTCCAGAAAGAACGGCCCAATTATTCGATGAATTCGATTAAATAGGTCAACTATTCTCACGAATCCATCGAATAATTCGACTCGTTCT
>NZ_JBPCXO010000333.1:0-1746 GCF_051008435.1 Endozoicomonas sp.
CATTACCTGTAAAACTGATGTTTTTTAGAATCAGGGAAAACAGCCTGACTGCTTCTCAGGAAAATCCGGCAAAACTATACGACGAAAGGTGTTCTACCTGTGCTTTGAAATTCCTATACATCGAGCCTCCTCTACAGCCTGGATAATGACTGACAACCCGGGCAGTGTCAGAATCAAATCAGCTGCAGCCCGGGCTGCATCGGTTGCACCAGAAACGGCAATCCCCACATCTGCCTGCTTGAGTGCCGGTGCATCATTGACTCCATCACCCGTCATGGCGACGACAAAGCCTGACTTTTGCAAGTTCTTCACAATGCCGTATTTGTGCTCCGGAAAGACTCTGGCAAAACCTTCAGCACCAACAATAGTGTTCCTGACAGAGTCTGGCAGATGCTCCATATCCGTTTGCTCATCAAAGAGGTCATCAGCGGCCAGCAATTCAGTACCCAGACCCAGCTGATGGGAAATTTCCCTGCCTATCGCCAGATCATCTCCGGTAACCACTTTTACCTCCAGACCATACGCTCTGGCCTGAGTAATCACCTCTTTAGAATCCTCCCTGGGCGGATCAAATAATGTCAGCAGCCCTGCCAGCTGGAAGTGCCCATTCTCATCGGTTCTTGCAACCCCCAATGTCCGAAGTCCTTTTTCCGCCATTCTTCGGACATGGTCCAATGCATCCTGCCTGATTTCATTACTGTCTTTACATAAATCAATAATGACCTGAGGTGCTCCCTTGGACACTCTATAGTGGCTTTCACCCTCTTTAATGGAAGCTTCACTTCGTTTGCTGACTGGGTCAAATGGGACAAAATCAAGCTGTTCAAACCCGTGCATGAGCTCATCTGAGATGGAACTACAAATCAGGGAATCGATAGCATCTTTACCATCAGGGCTTGATGCCATGGCAGCAGTCAGATTCAAGACTTCGGGCGTTTCTGCTGCATACAGAACGGGCTCCCCGAAAGTCAGTTTGTTCTGGGTCAGGGTTCCTGCCTTATCGGAGCAGAGGATATCAACACTGGCCAGCTCCTCTATCGCTTGCAAGTGCGAAACAATTGCTTTCTTTTTCGATAGCAATAAAGCACCCAGAGCCATGGTCACAGACAACACTGCTGGCATCGCTACCGGTATAGAAGCAATAACCAGCACTAGAACCAGCTCAATAATGTTTAAGACAGGAGCTTACTGATACAACTCCTTGGCAATGATGAGAACAGAGAAAAGCAGAGTGCCATAGATAAGAAACTTGCCAATACCCAGCACAGACTCCTGAAAGTGAGAGACATTTCCTGCGGTTTGAACCAGTTTTGCCGTATTTCCAAAAAATGTTTTGCTCCCCGTACTGGTCACCAGTGCCTGCATATTCCCCTGTTTAATGACAGAGCCTGAATAAAGGGTGTCATTGACAATTTTATCCACAGGCAGAGACTCCCCTGTCAAAGCAGCCTGATCAACACTCAGGTATTTACCATCACAGAGCAGACAATCTGCCGGCACAATGTCTCCATTTTCTATATGAACAATATCTCCGGGAACGAGCTCACGGGCAGGAAGATCTATCCAGCTCCCCTCTCGCTTTACCCTGGCTTTAAGAGCCATGGAAGACTTAAGGGCAGCTAGGAGCCTGTCGGACTTAGCCGACCGTAGCGAGGAAAAGTCCGGTTTGAGACAGTTTTTATGATTATTTGAGGCGAATAGCGAGCTATTCAACGAAAAGAATCATAAAAAATGGCCAAATCAGGC
>NZ_JBPCXO010000334.1:0-47191 GCF_051008435.1 Endozoicomonas sp.
TGTGCCAGAGGCTATATGGAAACATCTACAAATTATCAACAGAATTTCTTAACGGAAATGGGAAAAACAGAAAAAGTAGTGAAACAGTTATAGAGACCATGGTGGGTAAAGTCAATCTTCTGAAACAGCTGGATAACGCTGATGCCATTGTGATTGTAGAGGAGCTGAAACTGATATGACTTATATTCAGGAATACCCGTTAAAAACCGCACTGCCGAAAATTGCCCGCCATAATCAGCTGCCTTCAGACGCCATTGAGCTGGCTCGCTTACAGGATACAGCCGACGGTAAAGACCTTTATACTTTTGTTCAACGTAGCGATCAGCTTTCAATCCTGGTGTCTTATGTAAGACATCTGAAAACCGGCGACAAATACGGCTGTAAACAATATGACTTCCCTCTCAAAGTTCTCAGCTGGTTCCCCAAAGCTCTGGCAGACTTTCAAAAGCCACCGGCGGAAGGCGGCCTGCATGCCGGAGCCATGACCAGTGCTGATGAAGATGTAGACGGCGAGATGCTCTGCGTGCAGTCGACCATAGACGGCTACGCTCTTGTCAATCGATCCCGACAAAGCCCACTGGGTTTTGAAGGTTCCTATGAACCCACTGATATATCACTCAGCTACCACCTCCTCTACGACCTGGGCTTACTGGATCTGTGGCAACAGCTGGGCGAACAGTATGAGCGGGGTGAGTTATAAGAAGACTTTTTTGGCTACAGCCATTTAGGCCGTTTTCTATGAAAACTCCATATTTGAATGGCTGGAAAAGGTCGAACAGACCTATCATGAAGGCGAATACCAAGAGCTGATCGAAGCCTTGGGTTTTGATCCTCCAAAGGTGGATACTGATCAATTCAGGGAAGCCTGGGAAGTCACCCAGATCATCTGGGACGACGAACAATGCCAGTCACTGCTCGTCCGGTTTGCCAAAGATTACTACCGTGCCCAACACCCTATTGAAGCCAGCGAGTTTGCCGGGTCAGCAGCCTTTGAGATTCTGCTGACCATTGTGCTGCTTTTTGCAACGGCCGGTGCCGGAGTGGCGATACACGTGGCCAGCAAGGGACGCCTGATCCGTCAGATGAGACAGCTGGGTGAACGGTTAAAAGAGCTGGCTGAGCTCAAGAGAGAAGTGGATCGGTACACACCGAACACTTCGATAAGCAGTCGTTCATCAGGCAATATGGTTGAGGATCTTCCGGTTGATGATAGGCCTGTTGTTAGGGCTAATCCGCCTCCTTCAATGGGTACCAAAGTTAAGTCTGATCCAGAACAAAATCACAAGAAACCACTAAAGGAAAAACCTTTAGAGTCAGACGAAAGCATTGAGAAAGGCAAAACTTTACAAGCCAGTATCACCCCTGAACAAGTTGACTGGAATACTTCTGGCCCTGATGGCCTCCAAGTGAAAAATCCTAGAGACTTCCCGGCAGGTGAAAAAATGTATAACCACCTTATAGACAAAGGTATTGAACCACCTTATAGACAAAGGTATTGAACCACCTCTAGCTTTAACTATATCCCGTAAACTACTGGAATCAGGACTTTATGAACCCGATATTACAAAGCTGCAAACTGGCGAGAAACTATATAAAGTTGTCCCGAGAAACAGTGGACCACCTGGAAAAAATTCACCCTATTTTATGACCAAGGATATGCTGGATCATTTACCTGAAGACCCTAGTGAAGCTGGCTCATTCCTTGGATTACCTCAAATCCCTGATTCATTCGATGTCTATGAAATAGCAGCGAAAACTGATGTTGAGGTTTTTCAAAGTGAAATAGCACCTTTTTCTGTAAACGGCGGTGAGTTCACCAGACTTGGGGGTGGGATACAAACACTAGTTATCAATCGAGATCAATTCTCAGCAGCTCGACTGTTAGGTGAATAAATGACTAAGTTAGAAGAGATTAAGAAAGAAAGACAAGTACTTGAAAATATGCTTGTTAGAAAAAAAGGCAATCATGCCGCCAATGAAGCATATAGAGCCCTGCAACCTTACTTTCAAGAAATTGACAATATGAATAGCTACTATCCGATCGGTAGAATTCGGCTGGTTCGCTTATTTCTGGAAAGCGACTTAAGTGAAGACAAAGAACTTTTCTCATGTTATGGAAGGTTTGCCAATCTTGTCGAAGGCGTAGAAGTTTAACTCGGGAATCAGACTCAGAGAGTAGAGCATAGTGTCAGGCCTTGAGTCTTACATGCCAGCATCTTCCACTGCACTCCGTGAAAATGAATCAATCAACTACCCCGCCGCAAGCGGTGGGGAATATGACCCTCATCAACGTGGTAACCTGAGTTTAACAGAACCTTTTGAACTGTAGGAACGGCTTAAGCCATTCATGAATACTGAAACCGGGAGCTGATCGAAGCTCTGGGTTTTGATCCGCAAAAAGTGGATACAGGCCCATTCAGGGAAGCCTGGGCAATCACCCAGATCATCTGGGACGACGAACAATGCCAGACACTGCTCGTCCGGTTTGCCAAAGATTACTACCGCGCCCAACACCCATTGGAAGTCAGCGAGTTTGCCGGGGGTGCGGCTTTTGAGATTCTGCTGACCATTGCTCTGATTTTTGCAACGGCCGGTGCCGGAGTGGCGGTACGAGCAGTCGGTAATGCTCGTCTGGTTCGACAGATTACTCAGCTGGGTGAGCCTTTCAAAGAATTGGCTGGGCTCAAGAGAGAAGTGGAACGGTACGCGCCGAAAACTACGATGCACAGTCGTTCATCGGGTAATATGGTTGAGGATCTACCGGTTGATGACCGGCCTGTATCTAAGGCTTCACCTCTGCCGGGGAAGGGGAAACATGGACAGTATTTATTTATTTAACTGAAAAAAAGCGCGCAGGGCTATAAAGCCCTGCACGTTTCTGATTCCTATGCCACCTTTTTGAATTGGGGTGACTGTCATAAAGACTACAGGAATTATAAAGGCTCGGCTGTGGTCAGATCGTAGCCCACCTTCAGATTCTTCTTGTTCTTGTGAGTCTTGTCAGCGTGGCTGAGGTCAGCAACAATCTTGGCAAAGCTCAGAGAAACAGTTTCAGTCGGAGCACCACCGGCAGAAGCACCGATGCTGTAGGAAGAAACCATGCACTCTTCCAGGGTGTAGCTGGCGTATTTCTGTACAGTGTTTGTTCCAGTCTGAACAATATCAATCACGACAGTGATACCTTCAGAACCGGTTACAGACTCTTTGAACAACCCACCTGAAGACGCATCCAGCAACTTGGTCACGGACACTTCACTCAGGGAAGGACGGCCAGCCTCACGGTTGGACATAGCACCCGCTTCCATGGTGATGCTTCGGCCAACACCAAATGAGAAAGAATCCACTTCAATCCAGTCTTCGTAACCTTTAGCAGTAACGTTACCTGCAGGTTTCTTGCTGTTGAAGTTCATGTATATAGCCATCGATGAAATCCTCTTTCATTGTTGTTTTAAAATGCCTTTAGGGCATTTGTGGCTGAGAACGTAGCCAACAAAGAATTCCTCTGGAGTTTCTTGTTAACCCTGAGGGCGCTTCATAACAGCTGAGGGCTTCGTTGTTGTCTGATTGCATTAAAACAAATCAAAATTCAGCTGCAAAGCCGAATTTTCATTTTTAAATCCCACTCTGACACTATTTAATTTTTTTTATAACTTCTTGAATAATGGCTCACTCATCCCGACGCCAGCAGGGATAACACTGTCTGGGATCCTTTCGGCTCTGTTGAGATATATCTCCTGCTTTTGACTCTGACACCAATTTTTTCACGACACTTAATATTGTGGATTCATCCTTTCCTTTGTATTAATTTTGTTCTCAACTCAGCTGATCAAGATATTTTGCTGTTACCTGGGCCAGCTCCCCATAAATCAAGAAATCGAGTAAAGGGAGATCACATTATGGCCTTTCGAATACAAGCGGCTAACGGGATATCAGGCAAAGATGCTTTAGATGCATTTTCCAAGGCCTGTAAGTTTCTGGAGAAATCAAATCTAGCCAAGGAAATCATCAGCGACCTGAGGGATCACAATAAGATTATTACCATCAAGGTAGGCCCTGGCCTCGTTGATAAATATCGCCACCCAACCCAACCAACAGATTCTGCTTTTGTGGGAACAGTCGAGTGGGATCCAGGCTACGCATTGAACGTGGTCGATAAAGTTAAATCCAGACCTCAACAACCCTGGGTACCCAACAAGAAAGAAAGTAAACCTTTCTGGGCATGCTGTGGCACCCGGGCTCCTATCAACCACTATGGCACCATTCCGCCAGAAGTTTGTCTGATGCATGAGCTGGGCCATGTACTCCAATACCTTTCCAATCCGGACGAATTCAGAGGATTATTCAGAAAGCCTGACGGCATGGAAAATGTAATGGGTAAGATGGAGGTGGAAGATATCAATACAGCTGCCGTTGAACAGCCGGTGATACTTGAGCTAAGAGCGGCTGGGGTCAATATGGGAATCCGCTGGGATTATTACCATACGGCGGACTAAGCAGCCAAAAGACAACAAACATGAAGCGTATCATTCACACCTGAGAAAGAACGCAGCTCATTGTTTTTAAAGTGAATACTGAGAGCTCTTAATTCAAGAGCTCTCCTCTTCCAACTCAGCCTTTTTCTTTCTGGGCCTGCCCCTCTTCAGAGGCCTGATTCGGTGGTCAGCGATCTGTTCTATCTTTTCCTTGAAAGCATCACCACCCAACACTTGTCCCATATTAACGGTTTCTGCCACATAATTAAGTAACCTTCGATCAAAGCGATACCTGAAGGATTCACTGTAAGCATTGCAGCGCTCTTCTCGATTTTCACCTAACTGAAGATACAAACGATGATCCTGAATCAGATTACAGATCTCATTACCACAATGATGCTGATAACTGGACCAGCGATACTCACCCAGCTCATCAACCAGACCCAGGTGCAAAGGCCTTAACTCAAGATAGCGATAACAGGTCAGCAGAAAGTTTTCAGAATCAATCAGACTGGATTTAAAACGCCCTTCCCAAAGGGTTCCTGAACGCTTGTAACGATGATTAATGTACTGGACATAACGCCTGCCTAAAGACTGCATCATCGACGAAATACCCTTATCAATCCTGGGTGTCGCGATTATCTGAATGGCATTAGGCAATAAAACGTAAGCATGCACCTGCACCTGGTACTGATCAGAGGCCACCCTAAGACTCTTCAGGTAAAATTCATAATCTTCGTCATCGAAAAAACAGGGTAATCGGTTATGCCCTTTCTGAACAATATGCTGGGGAATGCCAACAAGATGAATTCGCGCTTGTCTCGGCATAAGTTAAAATCCTTTATTACGGCATGGTGAGGACAAATTGATCTGCACCTAATAAGTTTCCTTATTAATAAAAGCCATATTGAGCCGTGGCGGACTTAACAATGGGATATTGCCCCAGAGATCCAGTCACAAAGAACCACCGCTCAGCTTCCTTATTATTTACATGTTATTTTTTGTCATCCCTATTTAAAGATACCGAACAGAGCATCTTTAGAAATCACTGTCATATCAGTGAATTGGGCTGTGACATAATCTGCCCTTGATGATAAGCAAAATATCCACCTATACGCAACGTCAAGACAATAGTAGACAGGCAATTTTTTCACAATCAGCCCAATCGAAAGATAAACCGTTTCCATCAGCCAGTAGCCTGCCGGATTTATGCTTTCGAGTACCGTACTTACTATACAAAGCTCGACAAGCATACAGTGACACAGTTCTCAAATTCTCAATTTCGCAAAGCAAACTCTTGCAAATATCGATAGCATCGCGGCTTTCGATTTCAGGATTATACAGTGAACGGATTCTTTAACTCCCGGCCCTTCCCTCTGATTCTGGGTCATCGAGGGACTCCTACTCATTACCAGGAAAATACTCTGGCAGGCTTCAGAAAGGCCAAAGACCTTGGAGCCCACGGTGTGGAATTAGATGTTTACATGACTCGGGATGAGAAGATCGTCGTCTTTCACGATGAAGATACCGAGCGGCTTACGGGCGTGAAAAACCTTATTTCCCAGATGACATGGGATGAGGTTTCCAAACTGAATATTCAGAAATCCATTGACCGGGGTGATGGCACCTCTGTCAAATACTCTCAGGAACATAAGATCCCTTTGCTGGAAGAAGTTATTTGGGAGCTGCCGAGTGACTTTCTTATTAATATTGAGATGAAGGCTTACGCACCTGACTGGAATCGAAGACACACCGGTACTCAAGTCGCTGAAATCATTCGAGAAACAGCCTCCCAGGATCGAGTGATTGTTACCTCCTTTGATTTTTTCATGCTGGAATACCTGGAAAAAGCTTGCCCTGAAATACACAGCGGCTTTGCCTATGATGGCAGCATGTTGGGTGGATTAGGTGACTGGATTAACCGCTTTGTCGATCAGAGTGAAAAGCAGGATCATCTCTTGGAGAGAACACCCTCTGACAATTTACTGAACAGATTGCTCAAGCATAATCTGGTGGGGCAGTTTATTCAGTCTACGGTTGTGGATGCTGAACATACGTTACTGGATACCGACACAGTTTCAGCATTCCATAATCGGGACATGCTGGTCGGTGCCTATACTCTTTTCCCGGAAGACAGACGCTATTCAGGGGATGGTTTCAGCAACCATGAGCAGGAAGCTATACGACTGGCTGAATCTGGCGTTGATTGGATTGAAAGCGATGATATAACAAGGTTACTGGAAATTCTTGAACATGCGGGACATAATGATCACCTGCCAGATAATTACTTTAATAATGTCGTATAGATCGCCCTATAGTTGAAAATCAGGGCCATCTCAAAAACGTCATCCTTCTAGTCTTAGTCATGAGGGATGTTTTCGGCACAGCAGGATGGATACATTTTACAGGCACCATGATGAGCGCAGTCAAGCCAGGGATAGTTACTTCAATTCTTCTCTGCATATTTCTTTCTCTACCCATGAAAGGAGCGGCAGCAAACGACTCTGTAAATGCGGTCAAGGCAGATCGTAACCTGGGTTTCGTAGATCTTACGCCTTATCTTGAATTATTCAGAACCAAAGACAAAAATCTTGATATTCACACCCTGGTGGACAACCCACTCATCCGGTTTACACCGGTTACCGATAAGTATCTTAACCTCGCTTATAGCAACGATCGCATCTGGCTAAAATTCAACATACAAAATACAAGCGATAAACCCATAGACCTGTTCGTTGAATCCGGTTTCTCACGCCTGGACTTTGTCTCATTGCACTTCCAGAATGACCATGGAAAGTGGCAAACATTGAAGGGTGGCGATCGCTTCCCCTTTGAACAGCGCCCGCTAAAAACCCAACAACTCCTTTTCCCGATTACCGCTCCAGCTCACTCACTGCAGACTTTTTACATTGATGTACAGAGCTCAAGTTCACTCCATATCCCCCTGTACATTACCAGCGCACAGTCCTTGATTGAGATTTCAGAACAAAGATACTGGGCAGATGGACTGTTTTATGGGATTTGTCTGATGGCGATTCTGGTGGGCATTTCTGCCACCCTGATCTTCAAACAACGACTGTTTCTGTATTATTTCTTTCAAGTTGCAAGTTTTACACTGGCCATAATGTCTCTGGATGGCAGCGGTTTCTCACTATGGCCCAACGCCCTGGAGTTCCAGGAGATTTCCGTGGTGGTTTTTCAATGCCTGACGGGAATTTTTGTCACTTTGTTTGCCCGATCTTACCTGCATTTGAAAAAAGCCTTTCCCCGGGCTGACCTGGTCAATCGCCTGTTCATTGGTTATGCCGTACTTGCCCTGATCTCTTCACCATGGCTGCCTTATGTCGTGGCATCTTTTTCCATCATTGTTGTCGAATCGATTATGGTCGTTTGGATCCTGGCTCAGGCAATAGCCCGAGCCTTCCAAAAGTACAAACCGGCATACATCTTCGTGGCCGCCTGGACACTCTGTGTTTCAGTCATTGTGTTTGTGACGTTTGCCAACCTCGGAATTTCTCACAACTACTCCAACACCACTTACGGCCTTAAAATTGCTTTTGCTACCCAATGCATCATTCTTTTGATGGGCATGGCTTACCGCCTCCATCTCTACAACAAGCAACAGGAACGAATCAGACAGGCAGCCCTGGTAGCCAGAACAGAAAACAAAGCCAAAAACGAGCTATTGGCTAAAGTCAGTCACGAGATCAGAACCCCTCTGAACGGTATTATGGGGGTTGTTGATCTGCTGTCTGAGACCGGCCTCAACAAATCACAACTAGAGCATATAGCGACCATCCAATACTCTGGCAATGCCCTTTTGCAGATTTTGAATGACATCCTTGATCACTCAAAGATCAGATCTGGCAAACTGCAGCTTGAATATATGGAGTACTCTCCCAGAGAAGTTGTCATCAAGGTAGTGGACATGTTTACTCCTCTGGCCAGCCAAAAAAATCTAGAATTTATAGATTTCTTTGATGAACGCGTCCCGGGAAAGGCATGGGGTGACCCATCCAGGCTCAGACAGGTATTAATTAACCTGATCAGTAATGCTATTAAATTCACCCACTCCGGAACCGTTCAGATGAGAGTCAGATTGAACGCGGACATCAATCACCCACAGAAACAGACACTGCGATTCGAGATAGAAGACACCGGACCCGGCATAGCAGGGGAAATGGAAAATAAGCTCTTTAACTCGTTCACCCAAGGTGACTCCTCTGTATCCAGAGAGCATGGAGGCTCTGGATTAGGCCTGAGCATTTCGAGACAGCTCATCGAGCTTATGGGAGGCGAAATAGGGTTTAAGAATCTAAAAACAGGCAGCCTGTTCTGGTTCAGCCTGCCTGTTCAGAAACAGTCATAACGAGACATCACCGGATATCTGCTTGGCCTGTAAAAGGTCAAACAACTTGTCTGTTTCTTCAGCAAGATGACGATCCCTGGCCAGAACACCGGAACCTTCTTCTGATTCATGAGTACCCCAGGCAACCGTTACTTGACCCCACTCAATAACCATTCTTGGATGATGCACATAGGATTCAGCCAGACCTGCCACGGCATTGAGAAAGCAGAGTGATCTTGAATATTTTTTGAATGAAAAGGACTTTTCAAGGTGATCAACGCCTTCATACTGACACAATGACCAGTTACTCATAAATTACCCTCTTGATGGTTAATTGCTCAACTGCAAGCACCCTGATGATGCAAAAGGAGCTTATTCAGATAACTTCAAAAGGATAAATGAAATTCAGGCTATGATCGAACCCCTTATGGGGAAAAATGACTACTGAATGACTACTGGATGAGTCAAATGAGTGAATCAGCAAGGGCTATACAGTATATATCTGTTCAAGACATAACTGCCTGATGGCGTGAGCCTCATATCCATACGCTGCACAGCCTGCTGCAACTTTTAAGAACTTTCTATCAGCTCTCTTCGCTTCCTTCCTGCTCAGTACTTTCAGCCTGAAGCTGCTCCAGCTCCTGTTTGCTGGCACTAAGCTGCTGAGTCAGCTGTTTCTGCTTGGTTTTCAGAGTGCCGTTCTCTGTGGTCAGAGTACGGTTCTGTTCCTGCAGACGCTTGATCTGTTTCTTCATACGATCAGGATTGCTTGCACGAAGCGTTTTCAGCTCGGTATCAGCGCTCTTGACCTGCTTATTGAGCTTTTCAGCTTTCTGTTCAGCCGCTTCAAGACGTGACTTCAGCTGAGTCACTTCTTTGTCGTGCTGATCCGTGATTTCAAGAAGAGCTTGCAGGCGCTGTTGCTCAATGATATCCAGTTCTTCATTTTTAAAGAAACGGCCTCCCGCGCTCAGGGTACCCATATTAATTACCTACCTCCGGAAAGAGTTTGAAATGACAATAGGAAACGGCCCTTGCCAGCGCAGGGCATCCACACATGTATGAGGGATATTTGATATTTTGAGATGAATTGTTCTTCATTCAATGGCTGGCAAAAGCAGACTGACTGTAGACGGAGGCAAGTTTATTACACTTACCCCCCGTAGGAAAGCGCAATTTACACAATTTTTTGTAATGTTGCCAGTTTATTTGCTCATTCTGGCAACATTACTGATAAATCAGGCTTCTGGTATGGCCTCAAGGGTCTTCACCAGATAGTTCCAGAAGTTCTCAACAGCTGGAATGTGTACTTTTTCGTCAGGAGAGTGAGGAAACTGGATGGTAGGGCCAAAGGAAATCATATCCCAGTTTGGGTAGGCACTGCCTAGCAGACCACACTCCAGACCTGCATGAATCACCTTAATCTCTGGTTTGTAGCCAAAGAGCTGCTCATGAATGTCCACCATGGTTTTCAAAATAGTGGATTCAGTATTGGGCTTCCAACCAGGATAGGCACCCTGCTTTTTCACCTCGGCACCGATCAGCCTATAAAGGCTGGCAATGCTTTCAGCATGATCTTCTCGGGCACTGTCGATCAGACTGCGAACCATGTTTTCAACAGCGATCTCACCGTCTTTGACTTTGATAACGGCCAGGTTATTGGATGTTTCCACAACACCTTCGACACTCAGGCTCATGCGGTGAACGCCATTAGGAGATACATGCAGCGTATCCAGCAGCTGACTCTGATGAGCCTTGCTCATTGCCTTTTGGGCTGGTTCAGACTCCATCATTACCAGATTCAGATTAGGCTCAACCTCTGCCAGCTCAACACGAAACATCTCCAGATGTTCATCTACTATTCGAGCTGCCTCATCCTGGTTATCAGACGGAACCACTATCTGAGCAAAGGCTTCTCTGGGTATTGCATTTCGCAAGGTGCCACCGGAGTACTCTACCAGACGTACGTCTTTAGCAGATAAGGCCTTCAGCAGCCTGACCATCAATTTATTGGCATTACCACGCTGCAGCTTTATATCAACTCCAGAGTGACCCCCTTTAAGCCCTTTCAGAGAAAGGTGAAAACTCTTGTACCCTTCCGCCAGAGATTCTTCCTGATAACGGTGAGAAACAGAGACATCGACACCACCGGCGCATCCAACATAGAGCTCCCCTTCATCTTCAGAGTCCATGTTCAGCATAATTTCACCCTGAAGTATGCCTGGCTTGAGGCCGTGAGCACCTGTCATGCCACTTTCTTCATCAATGGTAAACAATGCTTCTAATGGACCATGAGGGATATCTGTTGACTCCAGTACTGCCATGGCAGCAACAACACCGATACCATTATCCGCTCCGAGAGTTGTCCCCTCAGCGGTTACCCACTCACCATCAACATAAGCTTTGATAGGATCTCGGGTAAAATCATGATCCGTATCGGCATTCTTTTGAGGCACCATATCCAGATGACTCTGGAAAACGACACCTCGACGGTTTTCCATGCCCGGTGTAGCTGGTTTACGTATGATCAGGTTACCTACTTCATCTACGATGGTATCCAGACCAAGACTCTCACCAAATTCTTTTACATAGGTACGAACAGCATCTTCATGCTTGGAGGGACGGGGAATCTTGCAAAGTGCCTGAAAGTGTCGCCAAATGGGCTGAGGGGATAATTCAACAAGCTGGTTCACAGCTATCTCCTGTTGATAGGGGGGAAGGATTCTATGAAAATAGTCTCTGAGAGAACGAACGCCCAGTAGTGAATACACTAATCAGAACCTGAGTTTACCGCACTCATGAACAACATGACCGAAGCCACATTCTATTTTTTAACCAGATTGTCCAGATAATGCGCAAAACCATTCCCCAACTTGATCCAGATCAACCTCAATTCCCTCCGATACATGAGGCGCTGGATTACCCTGATGGCCTTTTGGCCATGGGAGGAAACCTCGAGCCTGAAACACTGGTCGATGCTTATCAGAATGGCATTTTCCCATGGTTTAACGAAGGTGAACCCATTCTCTGGTGGTCGCCTAATCCGCGTATGGTTCTTTATCCTGATCAATTACACATCAGTCGTTCAATGAATCGTTTTCTCAAAAAGCACCCCTATCGGGTCAGTTTCGATGAGGCATTCAACGAAGTGATGACAGCTTGCTCTTCTCCCCGAGCTAACCAGGAGGGCACCTGGATCATCGACGAAATGAAAGAAGCTTATTCAGAATTGCACCAACAAGGTTTTGCTCACTCTGTGGAAGTCTGGTCAGAGAATAAATTGATGGGGGGGCTCTACGGCGTAGCGATTGACAAGATTTTTTTTGGCGAGTCGATGTTCAGCTTTGCCACAAACACCTCTAAACTCGCAATGATTTCTTTGTGCAAAGAACTACTGCGCCGGAACTTCCGCCTGGTTGATTGCCAGATACACAGCCCCCACCTTGAGTCTCTGGGTGCAAAAATGATCAGTCGGGATGCATTTCTCAAGGCATTAAAAGACGGTTGCCGAACGCCTCCAACCAGTGCACACTGGAAATTAACAGGGCAATGGACGGCCGGACCCGATGAGCGCACTTAAAGACCTCAAATTCTATGCAACCCAACCTCATAACTGCAGCTACCTTGAGGACAAACAGGCCATAACACTGTTCATGGATCCCGACAAGGATCTGAACCCCGCTCTCTATCGACACCTCGCCGACATAGGATTTAGACGAAGTGGTCGTCATATCTACAGACCTCATTGCCAGGGGTGTAATGCCTGCATTCCAGCCAGAGTGGTCGTGAACCTGTTTGAACCCAAGCGCAAACACAGAAAATTATTCAAAAAAAATCAGGATATCGTCGTTACACGCTCTGAAGCTGAATACGATGACGAAACTTACCAGCTCTATAAGAAGTACATTTCCACTCAACATCGAGATGGCGACATGTACCCTCCTTCTATGGAGCAGTTCAAATCTTTTCTGGTAGGCTCTCCGGAATTCTGTTGCTATTACAAGTTCTGGCTGGACGATAAACTGGTCGCCGTTGCAGTCACGGATGAACTGGCGAATGGACTCTCTGCCATCTATACCTTTTATGACCCTGAAATCAGTCAGACCCGAAGCTTGGGCAGTTATTGCATACTCTGGCAAATAGAAGAAACCAAAAAACTAGGACTTAAGTACCTTCATTTAGGTTATTGGATCAAGGACTGCAAAAAAATGAGCTACAAGATTCAATACCGTCCATTGGAAGTCTATGTTAATAATCACTGGGTTACTCTGAAGTAATGACCCAATAATTTATTTATTGGAGTCTGGTCATGAGTAAGTCGAATCTGCTCCAGACTCTTTACATCCCTTGCAATTACTTGTCATTTCTTTCAAATCTGGAACGGAATTTCACTGTAAACGCTGACAGGGAATTAAGTTTCCATCGATAAAATCCGGTTCACTTTGCTTTAAAGCAGGTTTTCAGGCAGAATGCCTGCCAGAATTATTCAGCTAACGCTCTATTTCTGAGGTCAAACTTTATATGGCGAAAGAAGAAAGTCTTGAAATGGAAGGTGTTGTCATTGACACCCTGCCTAACACCATGTTCCGAGTGGAACTGGAAAACGGCCACGTTGTGACCGCTCATATTTCAGGAAAAATGCGTAAAAACTATATTCGTATCCTGACAGGTGACAAAGTCAAGGTTGAACTGACTCCCTACGACCTGACCAAAGGCCGTATCACCTACCGTTCCCGCTGACAGGGGCCCATTGCCCCTGTCCCTCTCCTGGCGTACTTCAGCCCTGCTCACCATCCACCGCTTCAAGATCTGAAGCCAGGCTTTTGGCGGGTTCGAATTTCAGGAACAGCTCACCTTTCTTAACTGTCACGCGAACAAAACCACCGTTCTCGGACAACTTTCCAAAGAGGATCTGTTCCGCCAGGGGCTTCTTGAGATGCTCCTGAATGACACGACCCATCGGACGGGCACCCATCATACGATCATAACCTTTCTCTGCCAGCCACTCGCGAGCCTTATCATCGACATCAATTTGAACTTTTTTCTCATCCAGCTGTGCCTGAAGCTCTGTAAGGAACTTATCAACCACATGCTTGATGGTATCTTCATTCAATGACTCGAAGGGTATAATGGAATCCAGTCGGTTTCTGAATTCCGGAGTAAAGGTTTTCTTGATAGCTTCCATACCATCTGTCGTATGATCCTGCTCAGTGAAACCAATCGAGCTGCGAGTCATGGTTTCAGCACCCGCATTCGTGGTCATGACCAGAATGACATTTCGAAAATCAGCTTTACGACCATTGTTGTCAGTCAAAGTACCATGATCCATTACCTGCAGCAGCAGGTTGAACACATCCGGATGGCCTTTTTCAATCTCATCCAACAACAACACGCAGTGTGGTGTTTTATTAATTGCCTCTGTCAGCAAACCACCCTGGTCATAACCGACATAACCCGGAGGCGCACCAATCAACCTTGAGACAGTATGAGCTTCCATATATTCGGACATATCAAAACGAACCAGCTCAATACCCATCGATTTGGCCAGCTGACGACAAACTTCCGTTTTACCGACACCGGTAGGACCTGAGAACAGGAAAGCGCCTACAGGCTTGTCCGGTGCTTTCAGGCCAGCCCGGGATAATTTGATGGCTGTTGAAAGAGAAACAATGGCACCGTCCTGACCAAAGACCACCATCTTGAGATTTCTTTCAAGCTTGGACAGCAGTTCTTTATCAGAAGAAGATACAGACTTAGGAGGAATCCGAGCAATCTTGGCAACGATGCTCTCAACATCCTCTACCTCTATGATCTTCTTGCGCTCCTCCTCTGGCAGCAGCCGTTGATAGGCTCCCGCCTCATCAATAACATCAATGGCCTTATCAGGCATATGACGATCATTAATGTAGCGATTAGCCAACTCAGCAGCAGCTTTCAGGGCATCGTCCATATATTCGATATTGTGATGCTCTTCAAAACGGCTCTTCAGCCCACGCAGTATATCGATGGTATCCTCAACATTAGGCTCCCCGATATCTACTTTTTGAAAGCGACGGGCCAGGGCACGATCCTTTTCAAAAATCCCACGAAACTCCTGGAAAGTTGTAGAACCGACACAACGAAGATCACCAGAAGTCAGCAACGGCTTCAACAAGTTGGAAGCATCCATCACACCACCGGATGCAGCACCCGCACCAATAATGGTATGAATCTCATCAATAAAAAGAATGGCGTGATCAAGCTTCTTCAGTTCACTCAATAACTTCTTGAATCGTTTCTCAAAGTCACCACGGTATTTGGTGCCTGCCAGTAACGACCCGAGATCGAGAGAATAAACGACAGCCTTGGAAAGGACTTCAGGCACTTCCCCATCGACGATCCTTTTTGCTAAACCTTCGGCAACCGCTGTTTTACCCACACCGGCTTCACCAACCAGCAGAGGATTATTCTTACGACGGCGCGTCAGAATCTGGGAGACTCGCTCAACCTCTTCTGCTCGACCCACCAGAGGATCAATCTTGCCCAGACGAGCCTGCTCATTGAGGTTGGTCGCATAATTCTTGAGCGGATCTTTACCGGTAGCGTCGGAGTCAGTAGTTTCCTCCATGAGCTCACCACCCAGCTCTTCCAGCTCATTACCCGGCATTTTTGAAATACCGTGCGCGATATAATTCACGACATCAATTCGGGCGACATCCTGCTGTTTCAAAAAATAAACAGCCTGACTTTCCTGTTCACTGAAAATAGCGACCAGAACATTAGCCCCAGTGACTTCTTTCTTACCGGAACTTTGTACATGAAAAACAGCACGTTGCAGAACTCTTTGAAAGCCGAGTGTCGGTTGAGTTTCGCGCTCTGTATCGTTGACAGGTATTAAAGGTGTGGTTGAATCAACAAATTCAATCAGCTCCTTCCGTAGCTTGTCGGTTTCGACACCACAAGCCACTAACACACGGGAAGCTGATTCATTATCAAGCAACGCCAGCAACAGATGTTCCACGGTCATGAATTCATGCCGCTTACTTCTGGCGTCACGGAAAGCGCTGTTAAGCGTTAGTTCGAGGTCTTTATTGAGCATATGATATTACCCTGAGAACACTAATCGGCCTTAATTGTTTTGCACAACAGGGGATGCTGGAATTCTCTGGAGTACTCGTTGATTTGCCGGGCTTTGGTTTCAGCCACATCCTTGCTGAAAATTCCACATACAGCTTTGCCTTGCGTATGAACCATCAGCATGACCTGTGTTGCTTGCTCAGTACCCATGCTGAAAAATTTCTCCAGGACCTCAACTACAAAATCCATCGGTGTAAAATCATCATTTAAGAGCAGTACCTGATACATAGCGGGCGGTTTGACTCTGGCTTTAGCTGGTGCCAGGGCGACATCGTGATCGCCTTCCTGCTCTGTCCCTTCATTCTCTAAGCTTAGACGAAGCCACTCAAAATTACTCATGTATTGATGAACTGCTATCTGCTGCATTGCACTCGCTTCCAGGTGAATTTACAGCTGAATTTTCCAGGCTCTGGACCGCCCATAACCAGGTGTCGACTGACGTACAAACGTCAAAAGCACAACGCCCTGTTTACCATTCTAAACACGCCGGGACCAAAGAAAAACAATTTACGTCACTCACCCGAAGAAAAGCAGATGATTTTATTAATACCATCGACAGCAAGTCGGATTAAACCAGCAAAACAAACAGAAATATGACTCTTTGACCTGACAGAAAAGAAAAATGGCCACAGACGAATGTCTGCAGCCACTTTTAAAATGAGAAACTAATGATCAGAAATTAATTCAAACCATCAATCGCTGCATTAAAGGTAGCACTTGGGCGCATGGCTTTAGCTGCATTTTCCGGAGTCGGCTCATAGTAGCCACCCAGCTCAACAGCATCACCCTGACAATCGGTCAGCTCGGCAACAATCAGAGCCTCTTTCTCAACCAGCTCTTTTGCCAGTTCTGCAAACTTGTTGCTGAGTTCCTGATCATCTTCCTGAGCAGTCACGGCTTCTGCCCAGAACTGCGCCAGGTAGAAATGACTGCCACGGTTATCCAGCTCTTCAACCTTGCGTGATGGTGACTTGTTAGCATCCAGATATTTGCCAATAGCCGCATTCAGAGTATCTGCCAGAATCTGAGCCTTGCCGTTCTCAGTCTTCACTGCGATATCTTCCAGAGACACTGCAATAGCCAGGAATTCACCCAGAGAATCCCAACGCAGATGGTTCTCTTTTACAAACTGTTGAACGTGCTTAGGTGCAGAACCACCAGCACCGGTTTCAAACAGACCACCGCCGGCCAGCAGAGGTACGATCGACAGCATCTTGGCACTGGTGCCCAGCTCCAGAATAGGGAACAGGTCGGTCAGGTAATCACGCAAAACGTTACCGGTGACGGAAATAGCGTCTTTACCTTCTTTAATCGTTTCCATGCTCAGACGGCAGGCTTCTACAGGAGAAAGGATACGGATATCCAGACCTTTTGTATCATGGAACTTCAGATACTCGTTCACTTTGGCAATCAGGTTTGCATCGTGAGCACGGTTCTCGTCCAACCAGAAAAGGGTCAGAGCACCGGTTGCACGGGCACGATTAACGGCCAGCTTAACCCAGTCACGAATCGGTGCGTCTTTGGTCTGGCACATTCTCCAGATGTCACCTTCTTCAACATTGTGTTCAAACACAGTGCTGCCAGACTCTTCAACAACACGGATAATGCCGTCAGATGGCGCCTTGAAGGTCTTGTCATGGGAGCCGTATTCTTCAGCTTTCTGAGCCATCAGACCTACGTTGGAAACGTTACCCATGGTGGTAACGTCAAAGGCGCCATTCTTTTTACAGAAATCGATCACTTCCTGGTAAACACCGGCGTAACAACGATCCGGAATCATCGCCTTGGTATCATGCAGCTTGCCATCAGGCCCCCACATCTGACCAGAGGAACGCAGGGCTGCAGGCATGGAAGCATCGATAATAATGTCGTTAGGTACGTGCAGGTTGGTGATACCCTTGTCGGAATCCACCATTGCCAGCTCAGGACGGGATTCATAAACAGCCTGAATATCGGCCTTCACTTCTTCCTGCTGCTCAACGGGCAGTTTAGAAATCTTTGAATAAACATCGCCCAGGCCGTTATCAGGATCAACACCCAGCCCTGCAAAGACGGAAGCGTGTTTCTCAAACACTTCCTTAAAGAAGACAGTCACTGCGTGACCAAACATGATCGGGTCGGAAACCTTCATCATGGTCGCTTTCAGGTGCAGGGACAGCAGGACATTCTGTTGCTTGGCTTCCTGCGCAGAAGCTTCAATGAATGCTCTTAAAGCCTTTACATTCATAACAGCACTGTCGATCACTTCGCCTGACAGCAAGCTAGTGCTCTGCTTCAGGACAGAAACAGATCCATCCTTGCCAACGAATTCGATTCTTACATCGGTCGCTCCAGGCATGACAGCAGACTGCTCGCTGGAGTAGAAGTCACCGTTCTCCATATGAGCAACATGAGACTTTGAATCTGCGACCCAGGCACCCATGGAATGTGGGTTCTTCCTGGCATACTCTTTTACAGGAGCAGCAACACGGCGATCTGAGTTACCTTCACGGAGCACCGGGTTTACTGCACTCCCCAGTATTTTTGCATAACGAGCTTTAACCGCCTGCTCTTCAGAGTTCTTGGGCTCTTCAGGGAAGTCAGGAATGTTATAACCATGCTCCTGCAACTCTTTGATAGCATCGGTCAGCTGCGGAATAGAAGCACTGATATTAGGCAACTTGATGATATTGGCTTCAGGTGTCTTGGCCAATTCACCCAGCTCGGACAGGGCATCACTCTGCTTCTGTTGAGCAGTCAGCTTTTCAGGAAAATTGGCAATAATACGACCTGCCAGTGAAATATCCTTGGTCTCAACAGCTACATCAGCCGCCTGGGTAAAAGCATTGACGATTGGGAGCAATGAGTAGGTGGCTAAGGCGGGTGCTTCGTCGGTAATGGTGTAAATAATTCTGGTTGTATCTGTTGTCATGTTATCTCCAAAAAACAACTGGCTGTGGTGCCTCTGCGGAGGGGTTTTAAGTGGAGCTTGACGACCACTGTTATCACATTATAAGCACAGCCCCATAACGCTTTTGGCATTCTTTGCCTATAAAGAGCGGCCTATAAGATATACCAATGAGCGTAAGGAATAAATGTAGTTTTGCTACATAATCCTCTGTTTGTACATCGTAGTCTTACTTAATAAAGACTATATAGAAGTCATAACGCCAGACAGGTACAATGCTCTGCTTCCTGATTCAGCTATACAGTAACCATGACAGACTCTTCTGCAACCATTTCTGGCAAAAGCCCTCATGATACCCGCGTAATCGTTGGTATGTCCGGCGGTGTAGACTCTTCTGTGTCCGCCCTTCTGCTTAAACAGCAGGGTTACCAGGTAGAAGGTCTTTTCATGAAAAACTGGGAGGAAGATGACGGCACAGAATACTGTACCGCCATGACCGACCTGGAAGATGCTCAGGCGGTTTGTGACAAAATTGGAATTAAACTACATAAAGCCAACTTTGCTGCCGAATACTGGGACAATGTTTTCGAACACTTCCTGCAGGAATACAAGGCAGGTCGCACACCCAACCCGGACATTCTCTGCAATAAAGAAATCAAATTCAAAGCTTTCCTGGATTACGCCCAGACACTGGATGCGGACTATATCGCCATGGGCCACTACGCCCGTCGGGACACGATCAATGATCAGGCCTGTCTGAGAAAAGGTCTGGATCCAAATAAGGACCAGAGCTACTTTCTGCATCAGGTTGGTGCCGAACAGCTGGCCAGAACTCTGTTTCCTGTCGGTGACATTGAAAAGCCGGAAGTCCGCCGAATTGCAGAAGAACATGAGCTAATCACTCACAACAAGAAAGACAGCACTGGTATCTGCTTCATAGGAGAGCGCCGTTTCCGCGACTTCCTAAAGCAATACCTTCCTGCTCAGCCCGGTGCGATCGTAACAGATCAGGGCGAAGTCATCGGTGAGCATACCGGCTTGATGTATCACACTATTGGTCAAAGACAGGGCCTCGGCATTGGCGGCCTGAAAGGCGCATCAGAATCTCCCTGGTATGTTGTTGAAAAGGATCTTGAAAACAACCAACTGGTCGTGGCTCAGGGCAATAACCACCCTATGCTGTTTTCAGAAGCTCTGACGGCTTCTGAAATATTCTGGATCTCTGACTCCGCTCCTGAATTGCCAGCCGCGCTGACCGCCAAGATCCGCTATCGCCAACAGGATCAGGCATGCCGCCTGGAACAAACCCCGGATGGACGATACCTTGTGATTTTCGATGAGCCCCAGAGAGCGGTCACACCAGGGCAATCTGTTGTTTTCTACCAGGATGACATTTGTCTGGGCGGTGGTGTGATCGAAACCAGACACCACTCCCTGAGCGAAATTGAAGCACAATAAACCATCAATTGATTGAAGCAAACCACCCTCTTCATATCCGGGAGCAGGCAACCTCCCGGATAAAGAAAGCACTCAGAAGGTAGAGAAACTCAGGTGCAATACACAGCAAAGGAACAGGCAGCAGCGCTGTCAGCTATTTTTCAGGCTGCCGGCCTTGTAGAACGCCTGGCCAAAAACGGGCAAATTCATGAAGAACAGCTGGAACCCCTGATCAACAGCCTGTTTGCAACCTCTCCAGATAATGTCGAGGATGTTTACGGCGGCTACGATAACCTGCTTTCTGGCAGAAAAACGCTTAAGGAAGTCCTTCAACGCCAGGCTGACGCCATTCAGGCTGACATTGTTCGCTACGCCCTGACCCTTATCCATCTTGAACGCAAGCTGTCCCGCAACCGAAAAATGCTGGCTGAAATCTCCCAACGACTTCAGCGTTGCCAGGAGCAGGCTGACCACTTTGGCATCCTTCACGAAAATGTGATCGCAAGCCTGGCCAGTATCTACCTGGATACCGTCAGCACGTTTAAGACAAGGGTACAAGTTTCGGGAGACCTGAGGCACCTGCAAAACTCCGGGAACGCAGATAAGATCCGGGCCATCCTGTTTGCAGGAATACGATCCGCTATCCTATGGCGCCAGACCGGCGGAAGCCGCTGGCAATTGCTGCTCAGCCGAAAAAAATTACTCGACGGTCTGAACCAGTTATAGACCCAGCTACCACCTAACAGAACCGCTGTGCCGACCATGAATCAACAATTTACCTGCAACGCCACAACAGCCATGAGTCGGACAGCAAGTAACGAATCATCCACCCTGCATCCTATTCGGTTTTCCGGTATGATGCGCCCTTTCTACGAGCATAAGGCATGTTAAACATGGAGCTGTCTGCACTGACTGCTGTTTCCCCTGTCGACGGTCGCTATGGGGACAAAACCCAAAGCCTGAGAAGCATTTTCAGTGAATATGGCCTGATTCGCTTTCGGGTAACCGTTGAAGTTAAATGGTTACAGGCACTGGCCAGTCACCCCGAAATCAGCGAAGTTCCCGCCCTCTCAGCCGAGGCCAACGCCCTGCTTGACCAACTGGTATCCGGTTTTTCTCTGGAAGATGCCCAGCGAGTCAAGGAAATAGAACGTACCACCAATCATGACGTAAAAGCGGTTGAGTACCTGATCAAGGAAAAGGTGCAAGATAGCAGCGAGCTCGCAGCCATCAGTGAATTTGTTCACTTTGCCTGCACGTCTGAGGATATCAACAATCTCTCCCATGGCCTGATGATCAAGACCGGTATGGAAGAAGCTGTTCTGCCACCTATGCAGAACATCATCAAAGAGATTGAAGCTCTGTCCCATCAGCATGCCGATCAACCTATGCTGTCCAGAACCCACGGCCAGACTGCCTCACCTACCACACTGGGTAAGGAAATGGCCAACGTTGCCTACCGTCTGCGTCGCCAGATTGAACAGATCAAAAATGTCACCCCTCTTGGTAAAATCAATGGCGCAGTAGGTAACTACAACGCTCATATTTCAGCCTACCCTGAAGTGGACTGGCAGCAGCAAGCTGAAAAGTTTGTCACAAGTCTGGGGCTTGACTGGAATCCTTACACCACCCAGATTGAGCCGCACGATTACATTGCTGAACTGTTCGATGCCATCTGTCGCTTCAACACCATCCTGATCGATTTCGATCGCGATATCTGGGGTTACATCTCTCTGGGTTACTTCAAGCAGAAGACCGTTGCCGGGGAAGTTGGTTCTTCCACCATGCCTCACAAAGTTAATCCAATCGACTTTGAAAACTCTGAAGGCAACCTTGGCATTGCTAATGCTGTCATGCAGCACCTGGCCATGAAACTGCCCGTTTCCCGCTGGCAGCGTGACCTGACCGACTCCACCGTTCTGCGTAACCTTGGTGCTGGCCTTGGCTACAGCCTTATCGCTTATGCTTCAACCCTGAAAGGGATTAGCAAGCTGCAAGCAAACGCTGACCGCCTGAACGAAGATCTGAACAATTCCTGGGAAGTACTGGCGGAACCCATCCAGACAGTGATGCGCCGCTATGGTATTGATCAGCCTTACGAAAAACTGAAGGCATTGACGCGTGGCCAGGATGGTATCACCCAGACAACTCTGGATACCTTCATTGATAACCTGGACATGCCAGCCGAAGTGAAAGCTGAACTTAAGAAGCTGACACCCGCTAACTACGTTGGCAATGCAGCAACGCAGGCCAAAGCCATCTAAACAGAGATGAGCGTAATAAGCCTCAGCTGACCTTCCAGGTCAAAAAAAGCCCTCAATTTGAGGGCTTTTTCATAACTTTTCAATCGCTCTATTTCACGCTGGCTTTAAATTCCCGCCTTCTTGCATGCAATACTGGTTCGGTATAGCCACTGGGCTGCTGACAACCTTTCAGCACCAGGTCGCACGCTGCTTTAAAGGCAACACTGGCATCATATTCTGCTGCCATGGGTCGATAGCTGGGATCACCCGCATTCTGCTCATCGACTACTTTTGCCATACGCTTCATAGCATCAATCACCTGTTCCCGAGAACAGACATCATGCCTCAACCAATTGGCCATATGCTGGCTGGAAATACGCAGTGTCGCACGATCTTCCATCAAACACACATCATGAACATCAGGCACTTTTGAACAACCTACACCCTGCTCTACCCAGCGAACTACATAACCCAGAATACTCTGAGCATTATTATCCAGTTCCTGTTGAATCAGCTCTTCAGTCAAAGAAGATCGGTCCTGCGACTCAATAAGGGGAATGGTCAAAAGATCATTCAGACTGGCTCTCTGACGCTCTGCTACTGACTCCTGAACTTCAGTCACATTGACAGAATGATAGTGAGTAGAGTGAAGTGTCGCTGCATTGGGTGAAGGTACCCAGGCAGTATTAGCTCCAGACTGTGGATGCCCAATTTTAGTAGCCAGCATCTTAGCCATTTCATCTGGCATGGCCCACATCCCTTTACCAATCTGGGCACGACCCGCCAGCCCACACTCAAGACCCACTTCAACATTCTGATCTTCGTAAGCATTGATCCAGGCAGACTGCTTCATCTCACCTTTTGGAATCATTGGTCCTGCTTCCATGCTGGTATGAATTTCATCACCAGTACGATCAAGAAAGCCGGTATTAATGAAAACCACACGATCTCTGGCAGCCCGAATACACGCTTTCAGATTAACGGAAGTACGGCGCTCCTCATCCATGATGCCAACTTTCAGCGTGTTGCGGTCAAGACCCAGAACATCTTCTATCTTGCCAAACAACTTATCAGTAAAGACCACTTCTTCCGGGCCATGCATTTTGGGCTTAACAATGTAAACACTGCCCGTTCGGGAGTTTCTGATACCTTCCTGCTTTTTCAGATCATGCATGGCAATCATGGCAGTGAACATGCCATCCATAATACCTTCTGGAATCTCATTACCTTCACGATCCAGTACAGCATCCGTTGTCATCAGGTGTCCGACATTACGAACAAACATAAGACTGCGGCCGTGCAGAGACAACTCGCCACCAGCGGGTGAGGTATAACTGCGATCAGCTACCAGCTGACGAGTTAAGGCTTTATCACCTTTGGTGAAGGTCTCCTGCAAATCCCCCTTCATCAACCCTAACCAATTGCGATAGACAAGAGCTTTATCTTCGGCATCAACCGCAGCCACGGAATCTTCACAATCCATAATGGTTGTCAGAGCCGCTTCTACTATTAGATCTTTTACTCCTGCCGCATCGGTTTTACCGATTGGAGACTGATTATCAATCTGGATTTCAATATGCAAGCCGTTATTTTTGATCAGAACAGCACTGGGATTATTGATACTGCCGGAATAGCCAACAAACTTCTCAGGTTGAGCCAATGCTGTGACACTGCCGTCTTCCAGAGAGAGCGCCAACTCCCCTTCCCTGACTGAATAACCCGTTACTTTTGAATGATTTCCTTTTACCAGAGGGGCGGCCTGATTCAGCAACGCTTTACCAAAAGCAATGACCTTCTGCCCCCGAACAGGGTTATAACCCTTACCCCGTTCAGCACCATCACTTTCAGGAATGGCATCCGTACCATAGAGAGCATCATAAAGGCTCCCCCAACGGGCATTCGCTGCATTCAATGCAAAACGGGCATTCATCACAGGCACTACCAGCTGCGGGCCAGCCTGAGAAGCGATTTCAGAATCCACATTCTCCGTTGTAATCTGAAAGTCCTCACCTTCAGTTTGCAGGTAACCAACTTCTAACAAAAACTGTTTATAGGCAGAAGGATCATGGGGCTGCAATTTATGCTCTCTATGCCACTGATCAATTCGATTTTGCAGAGCCTCTCGCCGCTCCAGCAAAGCCCTGTTCTCAACAACGCACTCATCCAGAACACGTTCAAAACCTGACCAGAAGACCTCTGGAGTGACTCCAGTGCCCTCAATAGATTCAACTAACAGATTATGGATAGGGGCTGCTATCTGCAAACCTCCGATCTGGATACGATCAGCCATGTGCCTTCCTTCTATACGCTGTTATTCTTGGGGCAAACTACCGGGCTTTGCCGGGAGCCTGTCGGGCTTAAGCTTTCGGCCTGAATTCCAGAAAGACTCCTGAGATGAAGTGATGGTTCAAGCCTGAACCTATTCTGTTTGAACCGAGAGTCGTTGACCAATTCAGTTCACTTATATACGACATTTACAGAAATAATAGAAATCCCTTTTATCAATAAAACCCCGGAAGTTGCTCCTGCATTTCCGGGATACCGTACATCCTGTACATAAAAAAAGCCGCACAATGGCGGCTTTTTGAAAATCCGAAAACTTAGTCGTCCGGATGAGATTCCTGCTTCTGCTCAGCAATCAGCAGGTAGTAGCTCTCTGACATATTCTCAATGCACTCATCCGCTACTTCATAAAGAGAATGTTCTGTGTTCAGTTGTGTTAACCAGTTCATTTTTATTCTACCTTCCGGTGGATCTCATTGTGTTATGACCAGGACTGCTAAACATCGAGAGGCATGCAGAGCACCAGGCTATGCGTCATCGCTCAAGGACAACCAAAGATTAACACCGAATAACACTCTTTACTACCCTGAACACAAACAATATCACACAAGTTAACACTGGTTATCATGCAAACACAGCCGATCGCTCCGTCTGTTGAGCTGATGCTTCCGCTTTTATGATTTGCCTCAACCAGTTGTGCCCTGCGTCGTGATGCAACAACGGACTCCAGGCCATGCGCAACTGAATAGGTTTTATCTCAAAAGGAGGCGGTAAAACCACCAGCTGCTCCCTGTGCTGATGCTGCTCCGCCAGCCTGCTGGGAAGCGTTGCTATCAGATCATTCTGGGAGGACAGGAGCATGGCTACTTGATAGTGCCTGGTCAGCACCCTGATCTCTCTCTTACACCCCAGTGCAGATAAGGCTTCATCCACCCAGCCCAGCTGCTGAACATCTTTAGGATCAATACCAACGCCCACACCCATACCCGTCTTGCTGGCCCAGATGTGCTGCGCAGAAAGATAGTTTTCCAGCGTAAAGTTATCAATGATCGGGTTATCCCGACTCAATACACAGGAAAAAGAGTCCTCCCAGATCAATGACTGATGAAAAGACTGGGGCATATTTCTGAATCGGTTGATGGCCATGTCAACTCGGCCATGCTCTACATCATGAAAGGTCACATCACTGGGCGTAAGGATATCGAGAGTTATACCGGGCGCCTCGGCCCTGAGTCGCTTCAGTACAAGAGGAATCAGGGTAGATTCTGAATAGTCACTGGCCATAACTCGAAATACTCGAGAGCTATCCCCTGGATTAAAAGCATCCCTGGGCAGTACAGCCTGCTCAAGAAGTTTCAGGGCATCAGCAATCTGAGGTTTCAGAGCCAGAGCCCTTTCAGTAGGAGACATACCTTCACTGGTTCTCACCAGCAAGGGATCATTGAACAGACTTCTGAGTCTTTTCAGACTATTACTCATCGCTGGCTGGGTAATCCCCAGCTGCTCAGCCGCTTTGGTAACACTTCGCTCTCGCAGAAGCACATCCAGATAAACCAGCAGGTTCAGATCAACACGAGCCAAGTTCATATTTTTATTCACGTCCTGAAGCGGTTCACCAGATGGCCAAGGATAGAGACATCGCTGCCGCAAAGTCAAACAAACGTTTGATTTCTGAAAACCGCTCTCTTCAGGTCCCTATATACTGTAGAGATCCGCTTGTGACAGACTCTCGCTGAGAACACCGCTCGTCAACAAACCAGCTCGATCAAACAATGCCAGAATATTTTTCAGCATTCCATGCTCAGGAGTAAGCCGGTAGTCATCCCACGTATCTGACACAATTCTCTGGCATTGCGGTTCCGACAACCCAAGCTGAGAGAGCACTGCAAAATCATGCTGTTGTTGATAATAAGTGCCAAGGTAGGTCTTAAGAAAACCCGGAAGCAACCGCGCAATCAGGCCTTGATCAGAAGAGCCAGTTATAATCCAAAGCTCTGAAAGG
This sequence comes from Endozoicomonas sp., assembly GCF_051008435.1. Classification (GTDB taxonomy): domain Bacteria; phylum Pseudomonadota; class Gammaproteobacteria; order Pseudomonadales; family Endozoicomonadaceae; genus Endozoicomonas_A. The sequence goes on from NZ_JBPCXO010000334.1 coordinate 26,789, forward strand.
ATGGTTTCATAAATGCCACAATGCCTGCCTTCGTCTCTAAGATGATCAGAGATGATCGATCTAAAAAACAGACACAGTTGCTCATCTTCATTGATGTAATCAACAATCTCCCGCGTCAGAGTGTTTTCTGCAATGCAAACAGCCATCAGGCAGAATGTATTATGAAGCCTGGCTGGTAACGCATCCAGTGCCTGAGCAATGGCTCTTTGCAGCTCGACCTTTCCCGGATGCTGTGTGGGCTCAATCCCTGTGTGAGAACTCACCTGGTCAATAAAATCCTGAGCAATGAATGCATGATAATACTCGTCAATCACGATCGTCATCAGAATGGCCTTCAGATGCGGTGTAATATCGCTCTCTGCACCTCTCATCCACTCGCGTAAAGAGTATTGTGATACCACCTCTATCTCAGTGAGCATGATATCTTTCATGTACTTGTAGCTTCCCTGTACCAGAAGAAAGTGCATGGCGTCCTCTCCCATACTCATCAGTTCTGAATGCAAGGCTACAGGCTGATGCGTTATTGGAAAAAAGGCTCCACGGGCACTGTCTTTATCGAGAACTCTGTGTGGCCGGTTGCGCAATGTTGCCACTTTCAGCCACTGGGCATAGAGGTGCTGGTATTCCCGGTTGTACATGAAATTTTCTCTCCTGTACGCCAATACACTTGTATCCAGAGCACTCAACCCTGAATACCTGGCTTCTGTTCATTGACCAGAGCGATCTGCATACTTCTGGATCCACTGCTCCATCTGAGCACTGTGCGTTTTATCCAGGTACCCGAATCTCGCATGTTCATCCAGATAGTCAAAGTTTGGAGGCAGAAGATCACCAACAGAAATAAACAACGCTTTGAGCCCCGCCTCTGTCTGCTTTAGAGATATTTTGCGTAACCTGAACAACTTCATAACCTTGAAAGCAGAAGCCAGCAACTCATTCACAGCTTTATTCCCAGGAGCCAAAGCACCTGGAAATGATGGATTATCCAACAATCGACAGGCCTCAATGCTGCCTGGATCCTTTTCCAGTAATTGATAAGCCTGGAGCAGGTGAATACCCCCCCAGGTCGAAGTCAGGGCCCAGACTCGGAACCACCACTTCCATAACTCGGGATGACCAAAGCTCCAATAAGCACCTGCCACCAGCCGATCGTTCCAGATAAGAGTTTGTTGCTGCCACTGATTCAGATTGGAAAAGCCAGACTCTGAAAAATCATTGTTTTTGAACGCAATCATTAACCTGACAGCCAGTTGATTAACGACAGATACCGTATTAAAAAGCCCTCTGGAAAACAGTGGATCAACGAAGCCATAAGCATGGGAAAGCAAGCACCAGCGCTTACCTGCCGACTGTGTAGCTGAGTACTGAATAGGAGGAGTTGAAACCCACTCCCTAATGGCTCTGGCCGTTTCAAACTGTTTTTTTAGATCAGGATACTGTTCTACCCACTGACAAAAAAAAGTTTCAGGATCGTGAATCAACTCCGTGTGTTTATGCCCATCCAACATCAACCCTACACTGCAAAGCCTGTTACTGGCATCTGAATGGTTGTTGAAAGGAATCACCCACATCCAACCGTCATCGAACAAATGATGAAGCGTTCCTTTTGCCCAGGGGGAACACTGATCAGATTCAGCTGATGGTAAAACATCGTCGAAGTAGCGCACATCGATCATGTGAGTAAAAATGCTTCTCGAACAGGTTTCCAGCGGTTCAGGATTATGCAACTGATACATCTTTGATATCAGAGAGTTATGGCCACTGGCATCCACCAGATAACGCCCTGTTACGTCAGGATGACCCTCCAGGTGAACACGAATTTCATCCTCTGAAATATCAACCCCTTTAACCAGAGTATTTTGATAAACACAGCAACCATTGTGAATCGCATTTTGCAGCATCCAGGCATCAATATCCTGACGAAACAAATGTGTTTCTGCATATTCACCGGTAATGGCACTGAGTTGAAAACCATCACCCGTCCTGTACTGGCTTCCTTTTTTATTAAAAACAAAACCAAAATTCACCTTTATACCAAAGTTATGATTGATACTGCTGTTGATGCTGTTAAAAGATGCAATATTAAAGAGCTCAGGCGTATTATAACGAAGTGCGAGAATTCTAAGATAAAGGGACGTTTCCGGGATGGATGATTCTCCAATAGCAAACCTGGGATGAGAACCCCGCTCAATCAAAATAACATCCAACCCCTGCCGGGCAAGGATCAGAGCCAGGATAGTAGAACCAAGTCCAGTACCGATAATCGCCACATCAAAATGATGTCGCCGGGCACGAGTATACATCACCACTACTCCTTGATGATTCATGAAATTGCCGGGGCAGTCATTTTTTAAAATAAAAACAATTCATCAATTCGGAATGAAAAATATAGCTGAATATTTCATATGCATTTATTGAGAATCAGTGACAGACATCTATACTTCAGCCAGCTTGGTTAAAACAGAAAATAGCAAGCGATGAATACCCATCAAAGGTCGTCAGATTTTTCTGCGCATGACCCCAGATTTTTGCATCCCTGGGATTGGTTTGAGTGGCAGGTTGTAAAGCACCCAGACAGAATTGCAGTGATTTCTTCATTGCATAAAGTGACTTATAGAGAGCTTCTTGAACAATCAATTTCACTGGCTGTATGTATACAGCAAAGACTGACTGAAAACAGTAAAACAAAGCATCTGGCGATTTGTATCTGCTGTCAACGGGAATACTGTGTTCCGGTAGCCATTCTGGCCTGTCTCAGAGCTGGTGTGCCGTGGGTCCCTGTTGACCCGGATCAACCCCAGAGCCGAATACAGGCCATTCTCCTTGATTCAGGATGCCAGGTTGCTCTGACTGATCAGAAGAATCAGCAAAAATTTGAAGACCTGAACTGTGAATGCATCCTTCTGGATACCCCAGACAAAAACAAAAAAGGAGGGGTTCAATCGACATTTTCCCCTTCACTCTTCGCCTATGTTATTTACACGTCTGGCTCAACAGGCATTCCAAAAGGGGTATTGATCCGTAATGATTGCCTATGCAGGCTGATTGCAGTCAACACCATGCAACTGCACGAAGGGGATAAAGTCCTTCAATTTGCCAGTATCAGCTTCGATCTCAGTATTTTTGAAATATTTAACACTCTGTTATTGGGCTGTACTCTGGTACTGGCTACCGAAAAGCTCCGCCAGGCACCACAAAAGCTGCAGACGCTTTTAAAGAGAGAGGCTGTCAATGTCATGGCAGTAACACCCAGTGTGCTGACACTGTTAAAACCTGAACTCCCCAGCCTTAATCGACTGATCATAGTGGCAGAAAAGTGCTCTGAAAGTCTTTTAAATAAATGGCTGCCAGACCGAAGAATCTTCAACCTCTATGGCCCTACCGAAACCACCATGTGTGCCACAGGCACTGAGTACCATCCAGGTTTATCACCCTACAATATTGGACGACCACTACCTCATATAAAAACCTGGGTCGTTGATAGCGATGACAAACCTGTTGCCCCGGGATTGACTGGTGAACTATATATTGGTGGCCGCTGTCTGGCAGAGAAATATGTTAACCAGCCAGAACTCACCAGGGAAAGGTTCAAACTACTGCACACAGGTCAAAACAGTTATGAAAAGGTTTACTGTACTGGTGATCTCGTAAAGCTTCTGGAAGATGGATCCATGGAAATTCAGGGACGAACTGATTTTCAGGAGAAAGTACTGGGACATCGAATCGAGCCCGGTGAAATTGAGCAGCAACTGCTTTCCCATCCAGCAATAACACTTGCTGTGGTCAAAAGTGTCAATGAGCACCACCACAAAACACTGGCCGCTTTCTATACGCTATCTGCTCTGGACAACCATCCATCTCCTGCACCGGGGGATTTGCTGAATTTTCTGCGCCAACAACTGCCTCCCTATATGATTCCCTCTCATTTTATTGCTATGGAAAACATGCCACTCACTATCAATGGCAAAGTAGATCGTAAGGCTCTAACACTGCCTTCGAGAAAAGAAATCCAGCTTGCAACAGAAACGGCATTGACATCCATACAAGAGCAACTATTGACTATCTGCAGCAAAATTCTGAAAGACAACACCCTCACTCTGCAGAATGATTTTTTTACATCTGGCGGAAACTCGATCAGAGCGGCCCAGCTGGTCATGGCTATGCAACAACAGTTTCACTGTGCAGTGACACTCAATCGACTGTATAACCTTAAATCCCTGGCTGAACTGGCTCAATGGATTGAAGATCAGAACGAAGTTACCCACGAGGTCATCTGATCGTGACTATTCGCGATGAAATCTGGAAGCTGAAAGATCAAGGCTTCCTGCTGACAGTAACAGAAAACGAGAGCGGTACTGAATCCATCTACATCAGCTCACCTCAGGGTACTCAGCTGAGCGATGAAAGCAGACAGTGGTTAAAGTCTAACAAACAGCCAGTCATCAGAATGCTGAAAGAGCTGGAACATGAAGATGCCCTCTGGAGTGAACTGGGACAACTGCCTGAAACCACAATCTACCCACTGTCACCCACTCAGACCAATATCTGGTTTGATGAAACCAACCGCGCAACACAACATGCTTTGTACAATGCAACCCTGATCTTCACTCTACATAAAAAACCGAATATCAGAATACTGAACAAGGCACTGTGTCACCTGATCAGGAACCATGACGTACTCAGGATTTCCGTTACGCTTCAGCACGAAAAGCCGTTTCAAACAGTCAGTGAACCATTCTCTTATGAGTTTAAAGAGGAACAGATAACAAAAAACCAGCTTGAGCGGGTCATTGAGCAGGAAGCAAGCCTGCCTTTTCAACTGGATCAGCTACCACTGTTCAGGGCAAAACTGGTAACCCTGATGGATGAAGATCGTTCTGTTTTCTTATTGACTCTGCACCATCTTCTGATTGATGGGATATCCCTGAAAATTCTGTCTGAAAACCTGTCCCGGACTTATAAGCAATTGTTGAAGGGAACCTCAGACCCAATAAAAAACCCCTGCGTCCAGTTCACTGAATATTGTCTCTGGCGATCACATTTTTATACTGGCGCAAGGCTTCAGCATCGGCTGGATTGGTGGCAGAACTGGCTACAGAGAGTTCCAGAGTTTGAAATTCCCGGTTATGTGCCGGTGAAGAACAGAGACCAGTTTCAGGGCAGCAAGGTGCTCCACACACTATCAGATGATTTATCGGACTCAGTAAAAAGTCTGGCACAGAAACATAACAGCTCCCCTTTTCTGGTCTTGCTTTCAACCCTGCAATTACTGCTCCATCGATGGAGTGGTCAAAAAGAATTCGCCATGGGAATTATTGCTTCTGAACGTAATCACCCGGCACTGGCCGAAACAGTAGGTTGCCTGGTGAACACCCTGCCCGTCAAAGTCGAAGTTCATGACCAGCCATACTCCTCTTATCTAATTAAAACCTCACAGGATATTCGAAGTGCAGTCCGCTATATGGGTGTTCCTCTCAACCAGATCTTGAGGTCTCTGGGGGTCAGTCGAGTACCAGGTAGCATTCCCCTGATCAGGGTACTGGCAGTCATGGAAGAAGAAACCGATAAAGTGGCACTGAATCTGGATGGCCAGCCCTGCCCAGCCAGAATCATAGACGCCCTGAACGTGTCCCGATTTGATCTCTGTTTTCGTTTTCTACAAGAGAATAACCGGTTCACCCTGAGCACAGAATTCCAGGGACAAATGCTGGAACCCAGCTTGATCGCAAATCTAATGAACTACCTTGAGCACTTTCTTAAGCAAGTGACAGTAAAAGACAGCCTGTTACTCAGTCAGCTTTCTCTGATACCCGAAACATTTCTGGAGACTTTTCGCTGGCAGCAACCAGAACTTCCCAGCATCACTGAAAATTTACTGGATCTGTTTCAGAAAGCAGTCCGGGAACATGGACAGAAAACAGCCATCAAGACATTACATAAGACCATTACTTATCAGGAACTGGACCAGAGCAGCTCCCTGATGGCCATTAAAATAAGTAACGCAGCCCCTGTAGCAGGCAGCATGATAGCCCTCTGGATGAATCGAGGCCATGAACTGATCACAGCGATGCTGGCTTGTCTCAAACTGGGAGCAGCCTGGATACCCATTACAGAAATTTCACCGGCTGTCCGCGTCCACTTTCTATTGGAAGATACCCAGGCCGCTCTGTGCATTGTTGATTGCGAAGAAAGAAGAAAACAACTGTCCAGCAGCGACAGCAATAATCATTCAGTCATTGTTGTCACTTGGCAGTCCCTAGTTGAAAAATCCACTTCCGAACAAAACCTCCCGAAAGTAACACTGAACCCCGACAGCCTGGCCTGCTTACTCTATACCTCTGGCACGACTGGCAACCCAAAGGGAGTGATGACTCCCCACCGGGCTATTATCAGGCTGGTCATACAGCCAAACTATATATCCATTACTGACAGTGACCACTTTCTGTTCCTTTCCAATCCTTCCTTTGATGCCAGCTTGCTGGAAATATGGGGGGCCCTGCTCAATGGAGCAAAACTGGTCATCCCGGAACCAGACATCATTAGTGATAACAGGGCTTTTGCAGCCTGTCTGGAGCGAGAAGCCATTTCCATTCTCTGGCTGACAGCAGGACTGTTCGATCATTTTGCTCGTCACCAACCCTCTCTATTCAGAAATCTAAGAGCGCTTCTTACTGGAGGCGACATCCTGAATCCGGAGCTGGTCTCAAAGATTCTAAAATGCCCTGATGGTGCCCCTAAATACCTGATCAATGGCTATGGACCTACTGAAAACACAACGTTCAGTACAACACACCTGATTTTTGCTGCCGACTGCCAAGGCTCCATCCCGCTGGGTAGACCGATCAGGGGAACCCAGGTCTTTATTCTGGATCAGGACAATAACCCTCTACCACCCGGTATACCAGGTGAGATCTGCTTTACGGGAGAAGGACTCGCCCTGGGTTACTGGCACCGCCCTGATGAACAGAAGAAAACATTCCTGCCTGCCCCCTACTGGCTCAAAGAACAAGACATAATTTATAAGTCCGGAGACCGGGGATATCTGAACAATAACGGTGTTTTGATGTTTTTGGGTCGAACAGACCGACAAGTAAAAATTCGGGGATTTCGTGTTGAACTGGACTCGGTCGAGAACGCCCTTGAGCAATGCAGACATATTGAGATAGCGGCTGCAAATGCACGTGAAGTTCAGGGACGTATGCAACTGGTGGGATGGTATCAGGACGACCACCACAGGCGAGCAAGTGAGAGTATTCGACAGGAGCTGGACGGCTGGTTACCGGACTACATGATTCCTTCTCTGCTCATTGCAGTGGAAACCATGCCACTGAACAGCAACGGAAAAATCCGCTATGAAGCACTCCCTGACCCTTTGAAGTACCTTGAAAAGTATCAGCAGCGTTCTCAGGACAATCAGTTCAACGTTACCGAGAATGTGATCGCTTCAATCTGGAAAGACGTTCTCGGCCTTCATACGATCCAACAAGATGATAATTTTTTCAGTATTGGTGGCGACTCTATTCTCTGTATACAGATTATTGCCCGGGCCAGAGAGCAAAAACTGTACATTACCCAGAAACAGTTTTACGCCAACCCAACCATCTCGACACTGGCTCATAGTATAAGATTTGACCAACCACAGGACGAAGCTGAGCGTAGCTCCGGAATCCTGCCGTTACTCCCAATGCAAAAATGGCTACTGCGTTATAAAGAGAATCAATTCAGGGACTGGGTCCAGACTCTGTCCTGGAAAATATACCGACCTGAAGCCATACCCGTCATAAAAAGAGCCTTTGAGTGGCTGGTCCAACAACATGACAGTCTGAATTGCAGTTTCTCGCTTCAGAATACTTCACAGCAAAGGCTTGAAACTGCCTTTCCTTTGCCTCAGTGGTTTGAGTTCAGTGCAGACGACAACACGACAGTCGATATCTTTTTCGGTCAATGCCTCCAAAGACTTGAGTCAGCACTGGATATTGAAAACAAGGCTCCGGTCGCCGGGGGTATAGCCACACATGGTAAGCAGAGATGGCTGCTGGTCTCAGTTCATCATTTTTTCATCGATTCTGTATCCTGGCAGCTATTTGATCACCAGTTGCAAGAAACCTGTTCAACTTTAATCGAGAAAAAAATCCCATGTCCCATGAAAGGAACCCACCAGCTGCGTCAGATAAGTCAAGCCATCTCGGGTTTATCCTCCACCCCCTTCATCAGCAGGCAACTGCCTTACTGGCTGGAACAAGTCCAGCAATATCATCAGAGTATTGACAGCTGTAGAGCAGAAAAACCTGAAGCGTCCTCCTGGGTCTTTGAACAGGTCAAGATCAGTCAAAGCGAAACCAAGCTGTTACTCTCCAGTGCCAGTGATCCATTTTTGACCTCCCCACAAACACTCTTACTGGCCGGTTTACTGCTCACTACAGAACAAAGAGAATCTCATTCTCTGGCTTTATTACTCGAAGGTCATGGTCGCACAATAAACCACTTTGATCAGACCATGGAATTGACCACTGGCTGGTTTACTGCCTTATACCCGGTCTGTTTCGAATACCCGAAAACTCAGAATGAAGACAAACGGTTAACGGAAGCCATACTCTCTGTCAAAGTAGAACTGCTGAACCCTCCCGATCAGGGTAGTGGCTACAACATTCTGCGCTGGGAGCACCCAGACCCCATCACCCGTAAACAACTCGCCATTGAGCCTTCCAATGCCATGACATTCAATTTTCTGGGGCAAAGTCCAGCTCATTCGGGCAATACCGTCTGGCAACCTGACTTACGGGGCATGGCCCACAATCTGAAAGAACCCGGGAGACAGGTGGGTGCCTGCAACTGGCTGATCACAATCAGTGAAGGAGAACTAGTAGTATTCTGCTCTGCCAGAAGTAACTATTTCGAACAGCCAATACGGGATATTCTCCAGGCCTATTTGATTAACCTGAAAAAGTTGATCCGGCATGGCTGTAGTCAGGAAATCACTCATTTCTGTTACTGCGACTTCCCGGCATGCACCCTGCCAAAAAGAGAGACCGAACACCTTATAGAATCTTTCGGTCAGGAACTCGAGCGAGTCTACGACCTGTCTCCTACCCAGCATGGGATCCTGTTCCATAGCCAGTATGATCTGGAAAGTACACTTTACCAGGTGCAGATTTCTGCAGAGATCAATGGGCCTGTAGACAAGTCAATTTTCAGAACTGCCTGCCGGGAACTCTTCATGCGTCATCGAATGCTCAGAACCCTGTTCCTCTGGCAACAATACTCTCATCCTGTGCAGGTAGTTCTGAAAAGCATCACCGACCACCTTACAATCCTTGACTGGAAAGATAGCAAAGACCCCAAAGAGCAATGGCTACGCCTGACTGCCGAGGACGCAAGCACACCTTTCGATATTGCAGAAAAGCCGCCCATTCGGATTTACCTGGCAGAATCCTCTGAAAGACACTGTTACGTGATGTGCAGTATGCATCATATCCTGATGGGGGGCTGGTGCTTTCCACTGCTGATTCATGAGCTGGAGACCATCTACACCAGCCAATTGCTACCTGACCATGAAAGTTCATTCCCTGCCGTTAAAGTACCCGAATACGAAGACTTTCTGATATGGCTGCAAAGCAAAGACAAGGCTTGTGCATACCAATATTGGCAACAGGAACTTAGCTCAGTTTCAGAACCTACTCCATTGGGCCTGGATAGAAAAAATCGACCGGCTGCAACAGACCTGGCTGACATTGATTGCGGGCAGTATCAGACACCGGTCAAAGAGTCACTGTACCAATCACTGACAACCCTGGCCCATCAGGAAGCCATCACCCTGAATACCCTCTTCCAGTTCAGCTGGAGCCTGATCCTGTCTCGATACAGTGATCAGAAAACCGTTCTCTATGGAACAGCTGTTTCTGGCAGAGAACAGGTCATGAGTGAACTTGATGGGATTGCCAATACTATCGGCTTGTTTATCAATACGCTGCCTGTCTGTTTTTCTGTTCAGGAAAATCAGAGTGTCAGCACTCATCTAAAGGCACAACACGGCAAACAACAGAAAGTTTTCGAGCATGGCTACGTAGCGCTCAGTGAGATCGCAGCCAGATCCGAATTACACGGCAATCTGTTCGATAGTCTTTTGGTCTTTGAAAACTATCCCATGCAATCATCAGCCTTTACTGAAAGCGGCCGTATCACTCATCTCGAAATAGCAGAGAAAAATCACTACCCTCTGACCATTCAGTTCATTCCCCTGAACGGTCTGAAGATCCGGTTTCTTTATCATCAGCATCGAATTGAAACGCCTGCCATTAAACGTCTGGCAGAACATTTTATTTCTGTACTGGAACAAATAGTAACCAGTACAGAGCAGCCTTTAAGATCAATCACCCTTCAATCAAGAACTGAGCTGAAGACACTCAACAGCTGGCAAACCGGGAATGTTACTGACTTCCCCTCTGAAACAACGATTGACCGACTGATCTGCCAGCAGATAGAACGTACTCCTGTTGCCACCGCTGTAGAATTCGGCGAACAAGCTCTGAGTTATCAGGAGCTGATGTCGAGAGCAGAACAATACCAGCATCTGATCATCCAGAATCAATCTGAGCACGAAAAAGAAACATCTCTCACTTTCTGTATCGGTGTTGCTTGTCCACGAGGACTGGAACTTCTACCTGCAATTCTGGGGGTTTTAAAGGCTGGGGCTGCCTATGTTCCCATGGATATCAACTACCCAAGACAACGTCTCCAGATTATGGCTCATGACAGTGACATGTCTCTTCTGATCACCGTGCCTGAGCATAAGGATGAGCTGAAAGCGATGCTCCCAAAACTCAAGATACTGTCTCTTCATAAGCAAGCTCTTCATGAAGCAGATCTTAAGAAAACAGATACTGACTTTGTCCCTGAAGCCAAGCAATCATCATTATCAGCCAGCTCACTGGTTAATGTCATTTTCACGTCTGGCTCAACAGGACGTCCCAAAGCGGTTATGACCTGTCACAGAGCGTTAATTAACAGACTTTTCTGGATGATTGATCAATACAGCATAAACAGCAGTAGCCGCATATTGCAAAAGACACCTATCTCTTTCGATGTCTCAGGCTGGGAGCTTCTGCTCCCTCTGTTCTGTGGCGCTACGGTTGTGATGGCTGAGCCAGAAGCTCATAAAGATCCGGATTATCTCGAATCGATCATTCAAGACAAAAATATCTCTGATGTACATTTCGTTCCTTCAATGCTGAATCTGTTTCTCGAGTCATGCAGCGTCACTTTTCCCAATGTCAGAAATGTATACTGCAGCGGTGAAGCCCTGCCCCAGGAAGTCATCAGTACAGCACTGAAAACGTTTCCCAAAGCACAGATTCACAACCTCTATGGCCCTACAGAAGCTGCCATTGATGTCAGCTACCATACCTGCTCAGCACATCCCGACACTCCAGCAATCAGCTGTCCCATTGGACAACCTGTACAGAATACTGAGCTCTATGTACTCAACTCACAGCTGCAACCTCAGCCCATCGGTATACCCGGTGAACTTTGTATCGGTGGTATCCAGGTTTCAAGAGGTTATCTGAACCGAGATGACCTGACCAGAGAACGGTTTCTTAAAAATCCATTTGCGCAGGGAGAGCTGTATAGAACCGGTGATCAGGTGTTCTGGAATGAATCCGGAGAATTGGAATTTCTGGGCCGACAGGACGGAATGATAAAGCTCAGAGGTCAGCGCCTTGAGCTGGGAGAAATCGAAGCTGTTCTAACCAGCCTCCCCGATATAAGACAATGTTGTGTAACGGTACAGGGGAGTGGAGAAAGGTCAGGTATAGCAGCCTACTGCACCGTTCATAGCCTGCAGAAAGATACCATGGAACTGATCAGGCAACAGCTGTCTGAACAGTTACCTGAGTTCATGCTGCCTTCCTGGATCATTCCTTTGACTGAGTTACCTTTAACGCCCAGTGGCAAGCTTGATTATCAAGCTCTTCCTGCACCAGAACAATTGAGAGAATCCATAAACACAAGCCCCCTGTTAACCCCCCTTGAGAAGCAGATTGCTTCTATATGGGGAGTTATTCTCGGCCACAGCGTTGAACACCGGCAGGCCAACTTCTTTAGCGAAGGCGGCCACTCATTACTGGCAGCTCGGGTTATCTCCCGTCTTAGTAAACGACTTCAGAAAACCATCCCAATCAGTCTGATTTTCAAACACCCTGTGCTGTATGAGTTTGCAAAGGCGCTTGAGGAGTCACCTGACAGCAGTACATTACTCTCCCCTGCCAGAAGTCGAAATCGCTCAAGTGATTCCTTGCCACTTTCTTATTGCCAGGAGCGTTTCTGGTTCTTCTCGCAGTTAACCAGCAGTCATCTCTATAACATCCCTCTGTTTCTTAAGCTGTCAGGCGATCTGGACATCAATGCCCTGGAAATCGCCTTCAACCGGCTACTGACACTGCATGAGATTTTGAGCGCCAGCATCAAAGCCTGCGATGGTGAACCTCGCCTGGTTTTCAACTCCCCCAGGTATCTGCACCTACAGGTTGAGGGCATCCGTGAGGATGAGGTCAAATCAGAACTGGAGACCGAGAGTCAATATGACTTCGTACTGGATTCTCCCCCACTGTATCGATTGAGATTGCTCCTGGTCGAGGACAGTTATTACATCCTGATCCTGAATCAACACCATCTGATTACTGACGGTCACTCCAGCGTCACACTGATGGACGAACTCTCAGCAATATACCGCGCTAAACTCCAGCAGAGTTCCAGTATTCTTCCTGTGACCGCATTCAGTTATCGGGACTACATACTCTGGGAAAAAGAGTGGGTCGAGCATTTTCAGGAGCAGGAAATGGTCTGGTGGCATCAACATATGATGAAGGTTCCAGAACTCAATCTGCCAAATGACAGGCCTTATCCACCCGTACAGACATTTCCTGGAGAGCGGGTTCCGATTGAGTTTTCAGTAGAGCACACTCGTGCGCTCAACAATCTTGCCAACCACGAGGCTACAACGCTATTCAATCTGATGGCGAGCCTGTTTGCCATGATGCTGAGTTCGTTCAGTCAGCAGAAAGAGTTTTGTCTGGTAACTCCTGTAACAACTCGGAACTATGATTTTCTTGAAGGCGTTGCAGGATGTTTTATCAATACCTTGCCACTACGGATTTCTATTCCAGACGCTGCATTCTTTTCAGAATTTCTTGAGAAAATGACACAAGAGCTGACACTCTGCTGGGAGCATCGCCAACTACCGTTTGAAAAACTGATTGCCAGCCTTGGACTGGCTGAAAGTCGCAAGCGTGCCCCCCTTGCACAGGTGATGATTGTCGTAAATCCTTATTCAGCTCATGCCTTACCCAGCTTGCCTGATGTTGATGTTAGTCTGATCGCCCCTACAAAGAATATGTCCCAGTTTGAACTAACCCTTTATCTCGACCAGCAGTGCAGTCATGTCTCTGGTCTCTCGGGATGGATAGAGTACAACACCGATTTATTCCACAAGAAAACCATTCAATCCATGGCGGATCACTTTCTAAATCTGGTGGATATCATTATTGACAGTCCGGACACCAAAATCTCTACCCTGCCAGAGCCGCCACATCGTATAATCGAAAATGTAGAGTCATCTATTGAGATAGAGGAGGCTTTGTCAGTTGTCGATGACAGCCAATATCACAGACTGATAGAAGTGATCTCCGAAGTCTGGGCCCCCGTACTTGGCATCCCTTCTGTACCCAACAATAAAGGCTTTTTCACTCTGGGTGGAAACTCATTTTTGATGGTCAGGGTTCAAGCCAGACTCAAGAAACGTCTTCCGGACTATCTTGAGCAGCTTTCATTGGTGCATCTATTTACCTATCCAACCGTTGCCAGCCTGGCTCAATTCCTGTCAGGAACAACGCAACAACCCATAGATTCTCTGACTAAAGACAAAGCAGAGAAGCGCCATGCTCATCTTCAGCGACGCCACCAGGAGAAGTCATAATCATGTCTTCTTCCCTCACAGACAGCATTTCTATTGTGGGTATGGCCTGCCGTTTTCCGGGAGCCAATGACTACTTTGAATTCTGGGATAATCTCTACGCAGGCAAAGAAAGTATTCGTTTTTTCTCCAGCGAGGAATTACTCAAGTCAGGACTGAGCAAAGATCGGTTCCGGCATCCTGACTTTGTGCCCGCCAAGGGATGGCTCGGCCATGAAGCCAACTTTGACCCACACGCCTTTGGTCTCAGCTCTCTGGAGGCCGAAGCTATGGAGCCCCAGGTTCGCCAGTTTCTGCAGATCTGTCAGCAATGTCTGGAAGATGGTGGCATCAGAGAATTTGACTCTCCCCAATCCATTGGGGTGTTTGCGGGCCTCTCCAATATCTGTCAGTACTTTCAGGCTCAAGTAGCGGGTAATACACGACTGCGTCAACGACTCGGAGATTATCGATGCTGGCTGCTGGGCAGTGGCAATGATTACCTGGCTACCCGGATCGCATGGCACCTTAACCTGACGGGGCCAGCTGTGACCATCCAGAGCAGCTGTTCTACAGGCCTCTCTGCTGTAATTATGGCCTGCCAGAGTCTACTGGAATACCAGTGTGACATGGCTCTGGCCGGTGCTTCATCCCTGTCCTGGCCTTTTGAAGATGGCTATTTCTGGCAGGAAGGATCCATTTTATCCAAAGACGGCCATTGTCGAGTGTTTGATCAGAACGCCAGCGGAACTGTCCCCGCTAATGGTATTGGCGCAGTTCTGCTAAGAAGAACAGAAGATGTTATAGAGAACCATGAAGCAGCTCACGCCCTGATTACCGGGTTCGGGATTAATAATGATGGCAGACAGAAGAGTGGATTCAGCGCGCCCAGCATTCAAGGCCAGACATCTGCTATTCGAGATGCTATGACAATGGCGAAGGTGACAGCTGCCGAAATCAGCATGATTGAAGCCCATGGAACCGGGACAGCTATTGGTGACCCTATAGAAGTAGAAGCCCTTCGCCAGGCTTTTGACCTGGTATCAGAAAACGCCCGTTGTGCCCTTGGTTCAGTTAAGAGCAACATTGGCCACCTTGATGTAGCAGCTGGCATCGCAGGTTTGATTAAAGCCAGCCTCTGCGTGCAAAAAGGCTGGATCGTTCCCAGCCTTCATTTTCAGCAGCCTAACTCTGAGCTCAACCTGGATAAAACACCTTTTTATATCAGCAGTGAGCTTGAACAGTGGCAGTCTGATCATCCAAGAACGGCTGGTGTCAGCTCATTCGGAATGGGTGGAACCAATACCCACATCATTATAAGAGAACTGTTTTCAGATAAGAACAGAGCGCTCGAATCCAACTCAACTATCAGGCTTTTGCCTTTATCAGCCAGAACTAACTCGACGCTTGATCAGTGGCAAAAAAGACTGGTTGCTCACTGCAATTCGTCTTCATTTTCTAACCTGTCAGGACTCATTTCATATCGGGATGAACAATTTCAACGCGGATTTATTCTTGAGGGCCTTGATAAATCTTATATTACAGCTGAGCCGGACTCTCCCCTCATTAAAGAGAATACCGGAATCGTATTTCTCTGTACCGGCCAGGGATGCCAGTTTCCGGGAATGGGCGTTCAGCTCTATGAAAGTCAGCCCTGTTTTCGAGAGGCCGTTGAAGAATGTTTTAAACAGATGCCAAAGAATATAGTCAATCAACTTCGGCCATTACTATGGAATCAGGCAAAAGATTCAGCTCACTTATTGAAGCAAACTGCCATGACTCAGCCAGCACTGTTCATCATTGAATACGCGATGGCGAAACAATTGATGTTCTGGGGTATTCAGCCTGATGCCCTGGCAGGGCACAGCATAGGGGAATACACTGCAGCCTGTCTTGCAGACATACTTTCTCTTGAAGATGCCCTGCATTTGGTCTGCACCAGAGGCCGGTTAATGCAAGCCATGCCCCACGGCTGCATGTTATCTGCCCAAAGTCCAGCCGTTACTCTCGGGTTTCTTGATGACCTGGAGCTTGATCAATCTGTCATCAATACCGAACAGCAATGCATCTTCTCAGGGCCTGAAGACATTGTTAAAAAGGCAGAGCTAAGACTCGCTGAGAAGGACATCCCATTTACACGATTGCATACCTCCCATGCTTTCCATTCTCGCATGATGGAGCCCATGCTGAAGGAGTTTAAAGAGCTGACGGACTCCATCCACTTCAAACCACCTCAAATTCCTGTAACAGCCAACGTTACCGGCGGCTGGCTCAGTAATTATCATGGAAAAATGAGTCAATACTGGAATGATCAGATTCGCAGCACGGTTCGATTCAGTGATAATGTCAAAATCCTTCTGGCTTCAGGCTACCAGGTCTTTGTTGAGTGTGGTCCAGGAAAAACTCTCTGCCACCTGGTCAGGCAACATCAGGATCACCTTGCAACGGTCCAGACTCTGGCAGGACCAAAAGATACCCTGAGCGACGAACAGATTGCCCTAACTGCCATTGGACAGCTCTGGCAGGCCGGTATAGAACCAGACTGGAATACCATCAATCCGGATATCAAATCAGCAGACCATTGTTTTTTCCCACCTCGCGGCTTTGAGCAACAGTCATTCTGGTCTGTTCCAGACCAACAAACTGGCAGTGCATACTCGCCACCGAGTCTGAAAGAAACCGAAGAGCCCCGACCTTCTTTTGACACCCATACTCTGCTCGGAAAAGTCTGTCAGCTCTGGTCTGAGTTTCTTGGTACCCGTAAGTTGGGGCCAGACAGTGACTTTTACGACCTGGGTGGCGACTCATTACTGGCTATACGACTGATTGCTGAAACGAACAAGCTCTTTGGCAGCCAACTTAAACCTCATGATCTACAAACCCTCAGGACGCCTGAATCCATGGCCAAGGTACTTATCGACAAAAGCGCTGTGTCATCCAACTGCCTGATAGAGATGAGAAAAGGTGATGAGAGCGGCCCTCAGCTTTACCTGATTCACCCGGTCGGTGGGACTATTCATTACTATGAAAGCCTTGTCTCCAGCCTGCCTGAAAAGCTCTCCATTACAGGTATTCAATCCCCTGCCCTGGATGGCCAGACCGAACCTTTGAAAGAGCTTTCAGAAATAGCCGGTGATTATGTTTCCCGGATACCTCAGCAGGAGTCGGGTGAAATGATCCTCGGCGGTGGTTCATTGGGCGGGATGATTGCATTTGAAATGGCTTGTCAGCTGAAAGCTGCTGGTCATGAAATTGCTGGACTGATCCTGCTGGATGCTCCAGCCTACGGGCAACTGCCAGACAAACTCTATGACAACATTGATGTACTGGTACAGATGAGCGTTTCTCTGAACGCCGCTCATCCAGAGCAAGCTGTTTCCAGGCGAGCGCTGAAAGCAGTGCCTGAGTCAGAAAGGCTGGAGTGGTTTCTGGCGTCGTCCCGTCACCCTGCCATAAAAGGTATCAGTGCCGATGAACTGAGAAACTACGTCCATATCTTCAGTGTTTACGGTAATGCCATGCATAACTACAGACCTGCCAAGACAGTTCCTGATTGCCCAGCTCTCTATGTTAAGGCTGAAACAACACTGAAAGGCATGCATTGCAATGCTGATATAAGTTGGAAGGCGCTATTTGGCAGCAGGATTATCCTTAAAACGGCCCCAGGCAATCATCACAGCATGATGGATCCCCCTGCCGTTCACAATGTGGCTCAAACAATCGGACAATGGCTGCATGAGAAGCATATTCTCGAATGAACTCATAGTCTGTTTTGCCTGCCTGAATTCACTTTCAGATCATGGGTGCAGAGTATTTCTGGAGTCACTGCTCTCTCGAGAAGAACTGGAGAAAATATGGCATTTTCAAAAGTCCGAAGATCAGGATCGATATCTTCTGGCTCATGCAGTGCTTCGAATCTGCCTCAGTAAAATGACCGGAGATTTGTCACCTTCTCAATGGCAGTTCACGGAAACTCTCCTCGGCAAGCCTGAAATTAAAACGCACCCTATCCACTTTAATCTGTCTCATGCAGGACACTGTATTGCTCTCTGTTTCAGCCTGAGCCATGAATGTGGCATAGATATAGAACCAGATCGGCAAGTCGATGATCTCCAACTGTTAAAGCAGATCTGCTGCCTGCCAGAAGAACTGGATCGCATTGGCAGCAATCATCGCCATTTCCTTCAATTATGGACCGGCAAGGAGGCCTGCCTGAAAGCCCTGGGAACCGGATTTTCCTACCCTCCGGACAGGCTCCTCTTGGCCGGACATTCCGGAATTTTTCTGGACCGTGTTGGCACAGAAAGAAAACAGGCTCATTTTCACTACTCATTTCTTGAGGGCATTCATACTACCGTTGCCTGGATCCCGAATGACGCTGAACCTGAAATTCTTATCCAACCACTTCTTACCTTTGAAAACCTTCTGGCATGAACTTTCCAGAGCAATAAACCGTCTATTAAAAAGTGATCTTTTTCAGCCAAGGGCCCGATTTTAAACAAAGACAGAGCATCATTCTCCACAAGAATAATCATCATAACGATAATAAATTATCAAGTTTGTGATCTTTTGTTATAGATTGAAACTGCCTTGACAAACAACCGTTTGAATTTCAGGAGAGGCGATACAATGTCTACTTATAATCGCGCTGAAGAAATTGCCCGCATTGAACAGGAATGGTCAGAAAACCCTCGCTGGGCGAATGTAAAACGCACCTACAAAGCTGAGGATGTCGTCCGTCTGCGCGGTTCCATCAAGGTAGAAAATACCTTTGCACAGATGGGAGCAGAGAAGCTCTGGACATTACTCTATGAAGACAAGTCTCGCAAGGGCTATGTCAACAGCCTGGGAGCTCTGACCGGTGGACAGGCACTGCAACAAGTTAAAGCTGGACTGGAAGCTGTTTACCTCTCTGGATGGCAGGTAGCCGCAGATAACAACTCTGCCAGCTCCATGTATCCGGATCAGTCTCTTTACCCGGTAGACTCAGTACCTGCATTAATAGAAAGAATGAACAACAGCTTCATGAGAGCTGACCAGATTCAGTGGAAAAATGGCATTGGGCCCGGCGATGAAGGTTACAAAGACATGTTTGCCCCTATCATTGCCGATGGCGAAGATGGCTTTGGTGGTGTTCGCAACACCTACGAACTGATGAAAAGCATGATCGAAGCCGGTGCTGCAGGTGTCCACTTTGAAGACCAGCTGGCTTCCGTCAAAAAATGCGGACATATGGGCGGAAAAGTTCTGGTCCCTACCCAGGAAGCTGTCGACAAACTGATCTCTGCCCGACTGGCTGCCGATGTTGCTGGAGTACCTACCTTACTCATGGCAAGAACCGACGCCAGTACTGCTGATCTGATTACTTCCGACATTGATGAATACGATCATCCTTTCCTGACCGGAGAGCGGACCAAAGAAGGTTTTTACCGTACACGCAAGGGTATTGAGCAAGCCATTGCCAGAGGCATGGCCTACGCTCCTTTTGCTGACCTGCTCTGGTACGAGTCAGAAACACCCGATCTGGATGAAGCGAGAACCTTTGCTCAGGCTATTCGTTCCGAGCATCCGGATCAGTTACTGGCCTACAACTGCTCTTCTTCATTCAACTGGAAAAAGAACATGGACGATCGAACCATTGCTCGCTTCCAGGATGAACTGAGTGAAATGGGCTACAAATTCCAATTCATCACGCTGGCAGGCATTCACAGCATGTGGCACAACATGTTTGATCTGGCCTACCACTACGGCCAGGGTAAAGGCATGAAGCATTACGCGGAAATGGTTCAGCAACCTGAACAGGCGGCTTATGAACGAGGCTACACCTTTGTATGCCCTCAGAAAGAAGTCGGTACAGGCTACTTTGACCATATCACTCACGTGATTCAGAAGGACCGCTAGCCCAAAATCATGTTGACGGTTCGCACCTGATCGTGGGAAATCCAGTTGTTTTCCCACACTTCCCACTTCGTTAGATAACTCTTCCTCTCTCAGGGGATGAAGAGTCATTTCCTACCAGATCTCTATCAAGTTAAAAAATTGACTCGTTCCCACGCTCTCGCGTGGGAACGCATACGTGACTGCCAAAGTACCCGTAATTAATCATGGGTAAAAGTCGATACCCATTCACACAGCCAGACCCACCTTATTTTATGGCGGTAGACGTGCTGCACTGGAGCTCGGCTTTACCAGACCAGAGAGCGTAACCATACCTCTAAACTCAATGAGGCATCTGCTGATTCTGGAGCATGAAAATCCATGTTTATGTCATTCATGAAAATTATGTACCTCTTCTAGCGCAAAGCCCAGAGCTGAAGAAAGACAGCATAGCAACATTCAAAACATAGACCGTCAGGCCACTTACCAGTGTCAGGAATTATTTGGGGATTGAAGGTTTGCAGGAGGTAGAAAGGTTACGGTGAGGTCAGTATGCATTCCCACGCTGGAGCGTGGGA
>NZ_JBPCXO010000335.1:0-1072 GCF_051008435.1 Endozoicomonas sp.
AGAACGAGTCGAATTATTCGATGGATTCGTGAGAATAGTTGACCTATTTAATCGAATTCATCGAATAATTGGGCCGTTCTTTCTGGAATTTAGGCCGAAATTGTCTTAAGTCCGACAGGCTCCTAGCATCAGCTGCATAGTAATCGCTTCACTCAATACGGCAGCGCCAAGCCATAGCGCCAGAACCGGGGTAATCAGAGGTATCACAGAAACCATTGCCAGAGGCAACCGTCTGAGAATCACAAAGTAGGCGACAAAGCCCAGCAGTGATCCAACCACTGCTAAATAAATCACAGCCCAGACACTCTGCACGGAAACTTCTGTTGGCATTCCTCCATCCATCACCCACCAGGTAAGAAAGAAGCCCGGTAATGCAAACGTCAGAGAACCAAAAGTTTGCTCCAAAGCATCAATGCCTGTTTCTTTTTGCAGGTAACGGGTTCCTACCTGACTGATACTGAAAACCAGATTCGAAACCAGCATCAGCCCGATACCAATGAATGCCTCTTTACCCAGTGTCCATTGAGAAGCAAAGACCACCAATAAACCACAAACAGCCATAGCCAGTGCAAGGATTTTACGGGTCACGAAAAAAGGCTCTTTCAATACCCATGCACCCAGAATGCCGGAAATGATTGGGACCATAGCAAACAGTACTGAAATTAATCCTGACGGAATGTAATTGGCCGCCATATAAACCAGCAGCATATTCGGGAACAACCCCAAACTGGAAACCCAGTACAGACGCCAATGTTTGCGCTTCAATCCAGCCATATGCTTGATCATGGCAATGGCTACCGCTGTTAACAAAAAGGCCAGCAGCATTCGTGAAAGCACAGAAGCATAGGCACTGAAACTGCCATTGCTGAGTTTGATAGCCAGAGGCGTCGTTGACCAGATCAGGATCACGGCCAGATAATTCCCCAAGACAGGCATTTCCTTTCCCTCAAGGTAGGCCGCTTCGCGGCGACTTTTTGCCCAGTGCAGCCCTCCAACCTATGGGAAATACCCGTCATTTTCTTTTGTCTATCCTTACTGACTTTGATCCCGAGAACAGCAAAGGATAGAGCCA
>NZ_JBPCXO010000336.1:0-2380 GCF_051008435.1 Endozoicomonas sp.
CATTACCTGTAAAACTGATGTTTTTTAGAATCAGGGAAAACAGCCTGACTGCTTCTCAGGAAAATCCGGCAAAACTATACGACGAAAGGTGTTCTACCTGTGCTTTGAAATTCCTATACATCGAGCCAGCCTGAATACCCGTGAAGAAATTCCCGGGCTTGAAATTCATATAGATCATCTCGATCACAGTAAATCCCCGACGTTATGGACCCTGGCAACAGTCGATGAAAACAATAATGTCTTCTCTCTTATCAATGATGTCGCTCACCCTTCACCAGGCTGCGGTGTAAAAGTGGAGAGTAATGATAATAATAAGGCCCTCGGCACCCACTTAAATGCCTCTTATGTTCTGGAAGTATCCAACTTTGAATTAAAGGACTGTATCAGCCAATGGCTAAACTCAACCACTGATGAGGTGACTTCCCTACATCTGATGTATTACGACGATGATCGTATGCAGTGGCAGCTGGCAGGGAGAAAATTCGATATACAACTCGGAGGAGGCTGGTCTGCTGCGGACTACCTCTGGCATCCCGTTTACCTGGAGATGCTTATCTCAGGCTATAGCACACCGTTTCTTCGTGATACGACAACTGATGTTTCCGGTTTTCGCCGGTTTGTCGTCAAAAGCAGTGGTTTTGAGCAGTATAAGGTCAATTCGGGTGGACTCAACTCAGCACAGAAAGGCGTAATTAGTACAACTGTGCCTGCCACATTGGTGGAGGTCACAGTTCTTGGCAGCATATTAGTGTACTTTTATCGTGCCAGGAGAAACCTGCATCAGGAATACAGCCCTATTTAATGAGGGTGTGGAGGCAGCTCTTACCGAGCTTCAAGCCCCCCACTACAGGTGCAACTATAAGATTTGAAAGCCAGCCTCCTTTCTGAAGACTGGCCAGGAGGCTGCCTAACTTAAAGGAAGAAGTAATACATCATAAAGATGCCACAAAGCACATACATGGTGGTTGATACTTCGCGTCCACGTCCCTGGGCGATCATTGAAATGGGATAAAGCGTAAAACCAAAAGCAATACCGTCTACCAGACTGTACGACAGAATCGTAATGATGATGGTGAAGAACGCCGGAATTTTGTATTCCATTTTCGTCCAGTCAATCTTCGCCATACTGCTGGCCATAAATACACCCACGGCTATCAGGGCAGGTGACGTGCTGACTGTTGTAAAAACAGCAATCAATGGAAAGAAGAACAACGCAACCAGCATACAAAAAGCGGTTACCAGCGAAGTAAAACCTGTACGACCACCACTACCTACTGCTACAGCTGATTCTGAATAGGAAGTAATACTGCTGGTTCCCAGCACAGAGCCGACAATGGTGCCGGAGGCATCGGCAAACAGTGCTGAGCGAACATTGGGAATATTGCCCTTTTTATCCACAACACCAATTCCGTTACAGACAGCAATAATGGTACCCACAGCATCAAAAAAGTCGATGAACAGGAAGGTGATAATCACCACCATCATCTCCATGGTAAAGACATTGGGCAAGTGCGTGATTGCAGCACCAAAGGTAGGAGCCAGACTCGGAGGCGCCGCCACGATACCTTCTGGCATTGGGTTCAGACCGACAGCAATACCCACCAGGGTCGTCAGCAAAACACCAAAAAAGACGGCCAGTTTCATGCCTCTGGCGATCAGAAAGACGGTCAGAACCAGTCCAGCCAGAGCCAGCATAACGGAAGGCTCGGTCAAATCTCCCAGCTGTACCAGCGTCGCTTTGTTGTCGGTAATGATTCCGGCATTTCTCAAGCCAATAAAGCAGATAAAAAAGCCCAGGGCTGCAGTCACGGCATACTTCATGTCAGCAGGCACTGCTTTGATCACCTTCTCCCGAACACCACTGATCGACAGCACGAAGAAAATAATACCGGACACAAATATACCTGAGATAGCCGTTTCCCAGGGGATGTCCAGGGCAATAACCGTGCCGTAGGTAAATAAGGCGTTCATGCCCATGGCCGGTGCCAAAACAACCGGGTAACGGGCAAAAACTCCCATCACAAAACAGGCAAAAGCAGAAGAAAGCGCTGTCGCTGTAAACACGGCCCCCTTATCCATACCTGTGTTCCCCAGAATGGCCGGGTTAACACTCAGGATATACGACATAGCCAGGAAAACGGTCAGGCCAGCAAAGATTTCCGTTCTGAAATTGGTGTTGAACTTATCGAACTCAAAGTACTGCTTAACTTTGTTCAGCATGTGACTCACTTATGTGGGAGCAACGTTGAAATAAAGGCCCTTTTACAGGTTGGCTGATCATTTTTGGGCCTCCTGCCTGATTTTTAGATAGAGATAATCAAGATCATTGTAACCACATGCCTTGTATATTATCCGCTTGATGACACCATTGAAGGCTTCG
>NZ_JBPCXO010000337.1:0-1540 GCF_051008435.1 Endozoicomonas sp.
CACAGCTAAACCGGGTCGCAGGTGTTGACCTGACAGATATTGACGGTATTGATGAGAGTACAGCCCTAAAGATCCTATCTGAAGTCGGGTTGGATATGGAGCGCTGGCGGTCTGCCAAACATTTTGCCTCCTGGCTTGGGCTCTGTCCTGGTACCAAAATATCTGGCGGGAAGGTACTGAACCGCAAAACCAAACGTATACCCAGTGCAGCGGCGATGGCCTTCCGGATGGCCGCTTTTACCCTGATGAATTCAAAAAGTGCGCTGGGTGCATATTGTCGAAGAATGAGAAGCAAACTGGGCTCGCCAAAGGCAATAACGGCTACCGCGCATAAATTGGCGCGACTGGTTTACAGTCTGCTCAAGCACGGAAGCAGATACGTTGATGAAGGTCAAGATTACTATGAGCGACAATATCAGGACAGGGTGATGAAAGGCCTGCAGAAAAAAGCAAAAGACATGGGGTTTATACTAGTGCCAGCAGTGGCAGTCAGCGAAAGCCAGCACACTAAAAACTGTGCCAGCATCGGATAGTTACTCAGAAGAAATCACCTGTATCGAAAAACCAACTTCAATCACAGATTCTTTATTTCCTCACATTCATACTACACCGATCTTTATTATTACTCGGTTATGGCTTTAATCACCCTGGGGCGCATGATACCCAGCCTGGCTCATAGCTCAAATGAGTTTTGGGATAAGATTAACAGTTCCGATGCATCGATCACCGAGATAGATCTTCACGGTAGTAGTTATTCCATTTCTGTGAACGGAAGCTCTGTATTCGCCAGTGAAATACTGAAAACATCTTCGTCCAATAGCCGGTTCATTGACCTTTATTCATGCCATGGCGGTACACCCAATAAGCTCAATCCAGCGTCAGCCTTTCTTTTTGCCAGACAAAGTAAAGTCTTATCAGTATTGGCACGAACGGGGATCAATGCTGTGGCCAGTGAGATTCGTTCCCATAGCTCCAATGTGACTCATCAGGTGGTTGGAGATATCTTTCTCGGCAACTATTCCTGGGTCAATCATGCTCTTGAAGGTCATGATGGTAGAATTTTGCTTGGGGATGGGACGTTGAGAATTGAGAAATAACTCTGGCTGGTGCCAGAAGGGGGGGAAGATCAGTGTCGTGGATGAGACCTCTGCCCTCTGTATAACTCTTTTCTGATTCAAGCCCTATGAGTTAAAGTAACTCGCCCTACACAATAATAATGAAGAGCTTATGTACACAAGATTCACTGTGAATTATATCAACAAGCAATCAGGCATTAATCAGGGGATTTTGGGCGCTGCATTTAAGCTGAGCAAAGAAGGCCGCATACCTTCATCTCTCAAAGAAGCTTTTGACCTGCACTTAACCTGGTTTCAGAAATCCCTTCTAACCCCGAACATTTTTGAAGACAGTAAAAGCTTGATGTATAGGAATTTCAAAGCACAGGTAGAACACCTTTCGTCGTATAGTTTTGCCGGATTTTCCTGAGAAGCAGTCAGGCTGTTTTCCCTGATTCTAAAAAACATCAGTTTTACAGGTAATG
>NZ_JBPCXO010000338.1:0-10168 GCF_051008435.1 Endozoicomonas sp.
ACACGTTACAGCTCGACCTTAAACCCTACACAAGAGTGGCGTAAGACATACTCCGGTATGCAGCCGTGTTGACGGTGTAGATAAACCCAGAGAATCACTGATTGTCGCAGGTTTTTAGTAGCGGTAAACACCCCACAAAGGTAATTTCCCAGTGGCTTCAGTTCCAAAGCCATGTCTTCAAAAAACTCAGCCAGCTTATAAAGCAGACTACCCAGACCGGGCAGTGATTCAACGTCCCTGTGATGGGAACGACCCCTGATGGGTTGCGGCAGGTTTTCAGTATCTGACTGCTGCGGCCTTCCGGTTGACTGTCCTTGTACTCTCATAAACGATACCTTCCTATTCGTTTTTATCTCTATCTGATTTTAGAATCATTGAGTGGGGTTAGGGCTGTCTCCCGTTAGTTCAGGTAACCAACTGGTTATCAATTGGCAGGTTGGACTTTAAAATAGCTCAGCTGTAAAGGTGAGCGGTTAACCAGTCGAAGCGTGCCGTTTAACAGACTGACAGCTCTGTCCTTAAGTCTTGCTACTACAAACTCTTTTCTGGCTCTGAGATCAACCAGTCGATCATAGTTGTCTGTCAGGGCTTTAGATCTGTGGGGTTTTCTATCACCTCTGGCAAGCGACGCACCCAGCCCGTTGGCACATTTCAAGCCATTGTTCAGGGAACGGAAGTAGGGCAGTGCTGTGGCACAGTCGCCAACCAGATACACGGGCTTGTCCTGGCTGGTAACCGCAGTGACTTTTTTGGACTGAAAATACATCAGGGCATAGGGAGTGGCTTCTACGCTGCCTTCCACGTTGACTTCGCCGTTACGGTGTTTCAGCTCTTGCCAGGTTCTGATCTTTTTCGACAGGCTCTCGGGCAAGTCAGTCAGATTGGCCGGGTGGCTGAGATTGAACCCTTTGCCATCCTTGTACAGGGCATCGTATTCGTCCTGATTAACGAAAAAGTCCAGGGTGATGGTTCTTGTACCATTGTCTTTTAATGGGCCAATGTGCTCATCAACAGGGGAACCAAACAGTTTACTGACTGGGTAGTAATGCTTCATCCAGCTAAGCCAGGTACTTTTCAATCGTTTGGTGTTGCCTTTGACCTGATAACGAACTCTGGCTCGATATTGAATCTCGCGACGCATGGAGAATTCTTCGTTTTTGTCTTCTCTGCCAAAGGCTTTAAGATCCACTGCTTCACCCTTTTCCAGTGACTGGCTCTGTAAGGCTTTTCTCATTTTGGAGTGGGCACCGTCAGCACCCACCAGTTGATCGTAGTGGATGACGGTTTTATCTTTCAGGGTGATGCTGTCCGGACCAATTTCAGTCACTTCTGCACCGTTATTATTGACTTTGATTCCCAGGTCTTTGGCGATACCCAGCAATTGCTCTTCCAATACGTTACAGCCAATGCGACCGTGCAAGTGCTCAAATTTCATCTTCAGAAACTTTAGGCCAAGGTTCATTTTGGCACCTTTGAAACTGTCGAGATCGACACGAACTGTGTGCTTTCGAGTGTAATTGGAATGTTTGTCAAACATCTGGATGTCGGCATCCGGGTTGTTCAGTTTGTGCTGAATGGCAGCCCACAAGCCAATGGGGCCAGCTCCGACAAAGACGGTTTTGATTTTTCTCTGTTCAAGATTCTTTTCAGGGCAATGAAAATACTCAGCCGCTTCACAGGCCAGATATTTTAATGCAGAACAGGACCAGGTGATCAGGCGAACGGGAAACCAGCCAATATGACCCGTGTTTCGAGATGAACTTAATCCATCCTGAGTGTTGGTTGGCATTGTTATGCCCTTTTCAACGGTGAGCACTGGGTCTGTTGTCAGCATCCTTGTGATCCTTTAATAAATTTAATCAGTTCAATGTAAGACACAGAACAGTAGAGAGGATTCCCTGGGCAGTACCCGACCATAGTCGATGAGACTTAGTGATTACTTGACTCAATTACTTGGAGTTCAGCTCATTGTTTCCGGTTTTGATCTACGCTGTATGGTGCCTTAAACGGCTCTTCCTGATCGGTTCTCTGTGACAGTGGAATTCATTCATGAAATCCAGTTGTACTGTTTTTTTGTCAAAATGGCTGACCATTCTGTTAGCACTTTTTCTGTTGCTGGGTTGCAGCATGCAGTCCTCACCCATTCTTTATCCGAAAGGACCTGTAGCGGAAATTGAGCGGGATCTGCTCTTTTTGGCTTCTGTCATCATGCTTTTTACCTTGTTACCGGTATACCTGATTACTTTCTGGTCTTGCTGGCGTTATCGGGCTAATGGTAAAGGGGCTTATCGCCCGGACTGGCATCATTCCATTTTAGTTGAATTGTTTATCTGGACCGGGCCTCTGGTGATTGTCGTGGTGATTGGAGTACTGGTCGTCATCTACACCTACCGGTTGGATCCTTATAAACCTCTGGCCAGTGATGTGAAGCCATTTAGAGTGCAGGCGGTTGCCCAGAACTGGAAATGGCTTTTTATCTACCCGGATCAGCAGGTAGCCGTGGTTAATGAGTTGGCCTTCCCCTCTGACAGACCTTTGAATATCGAGATTACTTCAGACACGGTCATGACTTCGTTCATGATTCCTGCTCTGGGCGGTCAGATTTATGCCATGGCGGGGATGACAACCCGTTTGAATCTCAAAGCCTATGGACCCGGAAGTTATACCGGACGAAACACCCAGTTCAGTGGTCGGGGCTTTCCCCATATGGTGTTTGAGGTTCAGTCCCTTTCTGAAATCGACTTTGATCAGTGGCTGAATAAAGTCAGAAGCGCCAATAATCGACTGGATGATGGGCGCTATCAAAAGCTGCTCAAGCCTGAGAAAAAACACCCTGTGGAGTACTACTCATGGGTTGAACCGAATCTGTTTAGTCGAATTATTGGCAAATACACCGGAGCAAACGGTGCTTTACCTTTGCAAAAACCCAGAAATCTGGAGTAAGCCATGTTGGGCAGACTGACAATAGATGCGCTGCCATTCTATAGCTGGGTAGCTATGGGAGGGGCTGTTGTTACCATAATGGCTGTGCTCCTGGTGGCTCTGGCAGTGACCTGGGCGGGTAAGTGGCGCTATTTATGGAAAGAGTGGCTGACCAGTGTTGATCACAAGCGGATCGGGGTGATGTATATCGTCCTTGCCCTGGTCATGCTGGTAAGAGGATTTATTGATGCCATTATGATGCGTGCCCAGCAAGCTATTGCTCTGAACAGTGAAGGGTATCTGCCACCGGAACATTTTGAACAGATTTTTACTTCTCACGGTACGATCATGATCTTTTTTATGGCCATGCCGTTTCTTACTGGCCTGATCAACGTGGTGGTTCCCCAGCAAATAGGGGCCAGGGATGTAGCCTTTCCCTTCATGAATTCAGTCAGCCTCTGGCTAACCGCTGCCGGTGCCGGGCTGATGGGTATATCACTGGTGATCGGGCGGTTCTCTACCGCTGGCTGGACTGGGTATCCACCTTATTCAGGTATTGGCTACAGCCCGGGAGTGGGAGTGGATTACTGGATCTGGGCGCTGCTGGTCAGTGGTGTTGGCAGTACCATGACCGGAATCAACTTCATTACTACGATTCTACGGTGCCGGGCCCCGGGTATGAATCTGATGAAGATGCCCTTGTTTGTCTGGACTTCATTCTGCACCAGTATCTTAATGGCTTTTGCTTTTCCTGCTCTGACCGTTGTGGCGGTGTTACTGGGACTGGACCGGACTCTGGGTATGCACTTTTTCACCAATGATCTGGGCGGCAATATGATGAACTTTGCCAACCTGATCTGGATCTGGGGGCATCCTGAAGTTTACATCCTGATTCTGCCCGCTTTTGGTGTCTTCTCTGAAGTGGTAGCCGTTTTCTCAAAAAAAAGGCTGTTTGGTTATCCTTCACTGGTTTATGCCACTATGGCTATTGGACTATTGTCGTTCACTGTCTGGCTTCACCACTTCTTTACTATGGGTTCAAGCCCCAACGTCAATGCCATATTTGGTATTGCCACAATGATTATTGCGGTACCTACCGGTGTCAAAATTTTTGACTGGCTCTTTACCATGGTCAGGGGGCGAATTGTTTTTCATTCCGCCATGCTATTCACCATCGGATTTATCATTACCTTTGTCATTGGTGGTATTACCGGGGTCTTGTTAGCGATTCCACCAGTCGATTACTTGATGCATAACACGACTTTTCTGGTGGCCCACTTCCATAACATGCTGATTCCCGGCGCACTGTTCGGGTATTTTGCAGGCGTTCAGTTCTGGTTCCCCAAGGCCTTTGGTTTCAAACTCAATGAGTTCTGGGGAAAGATGGTGTTCTATTGCTGGTTTGTTGGCTTCTATCTTGCCTTTATGCCGCTCTATGCACTGGGTTTTCTGGGTATGCCGAGAAGACTGGAGCAATACACGAATCCTGACTGGCAACCTTTTCTGCTGGTGGCTTTTGCAGGCTCATGCATAGTCTTAGTCGGTATTTTCAGCATCTTTATGCAGTTCTACGCCAGTATCAGGGATCGGAAGCAAAACGTTGATCTGACGGGGGATCCATGGGATGGCAGAACCCTGGAGTGGGCCACTTCCTCACCGGCAGCGCCTTATAATTTTGCCGTTGTACCAAAGGTTAACTCGGTGGATGCGTTTTGGGAGATGAAAAAGCAAGGTGTGGCTTATTCATTTCCTGATCAATACCAGCCCATCGTGATGCCAGCGAATACCGGGGCAGGGGTTCTGATTGGGTTATTCGGGTTTTTAGTGGGCTTTGCATTTGTCTGGTATATCTGGTGGCTGGCCATTTTGGCCATGACAGGGGTGGTCGCCGTAGTGATCGGTAGAAGTTGTAATGATCAGGGAGAGGAAGTCATTAGCGAAGAGATCATTAGAGACATTGAGAATAGAAGAAAGGTGGCCTTGATGGCTGATGGCCAGGTTTCAGTGACAGGAGCGTCTTCATGAATCGGGATATTCACCAGCAGATTTTGGCTGAACATCATGAGGAGTGTCTCGATAACCGGGCGTTTGGTTTTTGGCTCTATCTCATGACCGATGCCATTATTTTTGCACTGTTGTTTGCCACTTACGTCAGTATGTTCAGGAATACGGCGAATGGTCCGGAACCCATTGATTTTTTTGACCTCAAACATGTTTTTCTTGAAACAGCGTGTTTGTTGGTTTCCAGTGTGACGTTTGGTTTTGCCTACTTGGCAGCTTTGCAAAAAAGACGGTCGTCAGTGATGTTCTGGCTCATCGTAACCATCGTTTTTGGTGTCTCTTTTGTGTATCTGGAAGTGGTTGAATTCATCGAAATGATCCGTCAGGGAGCAGGACCTCAGGCCAGTGGTTATTTTTCGTCTTTTTTCACTCTTGTAGCTACCCACGGTGTTCATGTCAGTGTTGGCATGGCTGGAATCCTGATGATGGTTTTTCAGGTGCTGTGCAAAGGATTGACTCCACAGGTCTGTTCCAGATTGTTTCGCCTCGGGTTGTTCTGGCATTTTCTGGATATTGTCTGGATTGGGATCTTTTCTGTGGTTTATCTGCCGGTCTTTATATAGGAGGTATTTGTGCAAGCACACGAACACAGTCTCAAGGGTTATCTTACAGGACTTGTGCTGGCCGTTGTTCTTACCGTGATCCCTTTCTGGGTTGTATGGTCGTCAGCATTCTCCGCCAAAGTCCTGTTTGGCATCATTGCACTGTGTGCCCTGATTCAAGTTCTGGTGCATTTACGCTACTTTTTAAACATCAGCCTAAAGCACACAGGAAAAGATTATCTGGCGACACTATTTTTTGCCGGAGTTTTGATTTTTATCATGGTAGGTGGGACTATCTGGATACTTTTTGATCTTAATTTCAGAATGATGTGAAGGCAGGCTGTATGGAGGGAGCTATGACAAAACGGGTGTGTTTACTCGTTACCTTCGTTCATCACTCAGTTATCGGCTTACTTCTGGCAATGATCCTGATACTGATAAGTTCATCGGTTCATGCACTGACTATTAAGATTTCCCTCTCCAAAGGAGAAGTCACCCTTACCGATAAAGTCGCTGGGGTGACTCTGTCGTATTATAACCTTCTGGTGCCACACGGTAGTGATGAGGCCAGTTTCAAGTTGCCGTCATTAGACATGACTAACGATAGATTTTTGTATTCGACTGCTGAAGAGATTAAGTTCTTAGTCGACGGTGAGGAACTGCAGTGGCATGTTCATGATTTGGGCAGAAGATTGGCCTATCTGCTGGCCAGTGGTTGGCAGGCAGTTTTATATGATGAAAGCAGAACATTAGTGAGTCCTTCCAGGATATTTTATTATCTGGCAGCTGACTATGCTGGGGGAAAGCTATCGTTCAGAATCATCAGTGCAGAATTAAATTTGCACATGTCCAAGCTGAAGTCGGGTCATGTAGTCGGGTCATGTAGTTGGGTTGGGTCATTCTGCACAGGGTGGCGAAAGCTTCCAGTTTCAATTGTGGATGATCTATTTGTCAGGGAATAAGTATCTGGTTTTATTTCCGGGTATCGCGAAATTTTATGTCATGGATAAATCCGAGTTAGACAAATACGCGGAAGCTTTCTTGAGCAAGGGTTATCAATATAATCTGATCAGCTTTATTGGTTTGTCACCCCAGTGTGAGAGTGATGTACAGTGTGAGCTGAGTGGCTATCGGCTTCGGAATCAAAAGCAGTATTTGATGGATAGAAAGTCACTGATGCAAAAGTTCGGAGCCGATGAAATGCTTTCGGGCTATTTTAATCATCCATCCGCTTATGGTTCACCGACGGGCAGCTATATAAAATAAGCGTTGGCGGCAACCAATAATAAGGGGTGCCGCCAATGGAGTCAGGCTACAATCGCGTTATATTCTTTGACTTCCCTGGCATAAATAGCAAGTCCACCCAGTGAGGTTTCCCGGTATTTAGCCTGCAAATCCAGACCGGTGCGATACATGGTTTCAATGCAGCTATCCAGTGATACTGCGTGTGTACCATCACCACGCATAGCCAGACGAGCAGCAGTGATTGCTTTGATAGCCGCCATGCCATTTCTTTCGATACAAGGGATTTGCACCAGACCCGCGATAGGATCACAAGTCATACCCAGATGGTGTTCCATACCAATCTCGGCCGCATTTTCGACCTGTTCAATGGTTCCACCCTGTACGGCTACCAAAGCGGCTGCAGCCATGGAGCAGGCAGATCCCACTTCTGCCTGACAACCGGCTTCTGCTCCGGAAATGGAAGCATTCATCTTGATCAGTGATCCGATGGCAGCAGCTGTGGCAACAAAGTCACGGACGCCCTGGGTGTTATTTCTGGAGATGAAGCGAGTGTAATACGACAATACAGCCGGAATGACACCGGCAGCTCCATTGGTGGGTGCAGTCACTACACGACCACCACAGGCATTTTCTTCGTTAACCGACATGGCAAACAGTGTCACCCAGTCCATGATGGCAAAATGATCACTCAGCATGGTTTCGGGATTTGCCATCAGGTATTTGTGCATGTCGGCAGATCTGCGTTTAACACCGCTGACCGGCAGGTGACCTTCCTGGGACAGTCCGCGATCAATACAGGCTTTCATGACCGTCCAGATACTGTCGATTTTGCTGTGAACGGTGTTCAGGTCGCCTTGATGTCTGGCGACTTCATTAGCCATTGTCAGTTGGGCAATGGAGAGGTTGTTCTCACGACAAAGGTTTAGTAATTGCTCTGCTGATCGGAAGGGGTAGGGAATCTCAGCCTCATCGGAGCTCTTTTCAGTGTTGGCTGAGGCTTCTGGCTGGGAAAATTCTTCCAGTGTTTTTATGAAACCGCCACCAATGGAAAGATAGGTATTTTCATAAATCACTATACCGTCCCGATCCTTGGCCAGAATCTGCATGCCGTTGGGGTGTTCGGGAAGGCAGGTTTCATTGTTGAAAACCATCTGTGAATCGTAGTCGAAACTGACAGAATGCTGACCACCCAGTTTGATTTCCTGGTTCTGCTTGATGAGTGCAACAAGATTATCGGCTTCATCGGGGTCGACGGTATCAGGCTTAAAACCGGCAAGGCCCAGAAGGGTGGCTTTGTCAGTGCCGTGTCCATGGCCTGTTAATGCCAGTGAGCCATACAAATTAACTTTAACGGTTGCTGCTTTATCGATTCCGGCTTTTTCATGAAGTTCGGATACAAAACGTTGTCCTGCCCACATTGGGCCAACAGTGTGGGAACTGGAAGGACCAATACCAATCTTGAAAATGTCAAAAATACTCAGCATGCCGTAGTGTCAACTTTTGGTTATTGTCGTCTGGCTAGTGTGCTTCATAGCCAGACGTTTATCATTACGAATATGTACACAGCCCGCCGGGGGTAACCGATATTAGATGAGCTGTGAAACGATAAAGCCTGTTATGGCAATAATGCCCATGACCAATACAAACAGATTGGATCCGGACTGATACTTTTTCATGGCTGGAACGCGCTTCACCGCATACACAGGCAGGATGAAAAGAATACCGGCAATGATGGGTGATACGATGGCTTCGATTATACCCATCACACTGATGTCGAGATAGGCTGTTAGCCAGACAATCAGGGTAATAAAGACCATTATGCCACGATCAACGATTTTCTGATTGACTGGCATGGCTTTCTTTTTCAGCTGCATGTTGACCAGCCCGTTCAGACCTTCTCGTGTCCCCATATAATGACCAAAGAACGATGAGCTGATAGCAATCAGTGCCACCATCTGTGCCAGCCAGGCAAAGGCCATGTTGTCAGAGCGTTCGGCAAAAAAGCTCAGGATCGAAATGTTGGCTTGCTTGGCCTGCATGAGTTCACCAGGGCTCAGTGTCATAACGCAGCTGTAAACAAACATCATGGTGAAGCCAACCAGCATCAGAGTAGTGCGTTTGAGCGTTTTGCTGGCATTCGGCTCGGCCTGGTCACCCAGTTCTTTTCGGTAAGCTGTTGAGAATGAGGAAATGGCAGGGGAGTGATTGAATGCAAACACCAGAACCGGGATTGTCAGGAAAAGCGTTTTGGAGAAGTCCCCGGTAGAAGGCACTTCACTGAACTGTGCAGCTACATTCCATTCAGGTACCAGGAACAGCGACAGACCAATGAGCACAGCAATCAAGGGATAAACAATGGCAGAGGTGACTCTAAGAACCATTTGTTGTCCGAACGTCATCACACCAACTAACCCTGCAACCAGAACGAAACTCAGCAAGGCCCGGTTTGGAGCAGCCTCAAACCCCAGCTGATTAACCATCAGGCTGGAAACCGTATTGGTGATACCTATGCCGTAGATCATCAGGATAGGGAAAATGGCAGCAAAGTAACCAAAGGTGATCAGTAAGGCAGATTTATCACCAAAATGTTCCTGGACCGTTTCGGTAATATCGCTATTCGCTTTGGAAGAGGATAGGCAAAGTCGAGTCAGTCCCCGATGAGACAGGAAGGTCATGGGACCAATGAGCAGGGTCATGATAATCAGTGGCCAGATGCCACCAAGACCTGCATTGATAGGCAGGAAGAGCACGCCAGCCCCTACTGCAGTGCCAAACAATGTCAGTGACCAGTGGCTGTCTCTACGACTATTCTTTTGACTGGTAGATTCATTGGATTCAATTTTTTCAGGCCGGGTGATTATAGCTTCTTGCATATCGGCAACTTCGAGTGTGTGATAGAAAACGGCGCAGAATATACGGCGATTCGACTGGCTGAATATTGACCGAGAGCAAGAAATGTAATTTATTTGTTAAATAATCATTATTGATACCTATTTCTTTTGAATGGGGGATCAACTGAGTTGAATGATCGGCAAAGTTATACGCTCTATAGTTAATTTTTTTGTTTATGGAACCAGGTGTATCCGTCTATGGACTCGTTTGAAAGCAGGCAATATCTCCGTTCTATCGCTTTGAAAACTGAAAAAATCGAAGACGGTCGTCGGTATCCATTCTCCCTTGCGGCCGTCAATGGGCTGAGAGAAAAGCTTGCGCTTCATGAGTCGGTGACTTTCCTGGTCGGAGAAAATGGCAGTGGCAAGTCAACTTTACTGGACCTTAAGTCCCGCTTAACTTTGAGGTAATGAGCGAGCAGGCTGTACTTTTGGTAAGAGAGTACAGTTTTCATACACTTTGCAGTCTAATCTACAGCATCAGCTTGTGTTCATAATTGTTCCGCT
>NZ_JBPCXO010000339.1:0-5705 GCF_051008435.1 Endozoicomonas sp.
GAGCAGATGACCATCTTCCTGCAGGCTGCCAAGGGGCGCGACGAGCCCCTGGATCACACACTGATATTTGGCCCGCCGGGGCTGGGTAAAACCACGCTCGCCAGTATCATTGCGCAGGAGATGGGGGTTTCCTTGAAAACCACCTCTGGCCCGGTATTGGAAAAAGCCGGGGACATTGCCGCGCTGATGACGAACCTGGAGCCCGGTGACGTATTGTTTATTGACGAAATTCATCGCCTCAGCCCGTTTGTGGAGGAGATCCTGTATCCGGCGATGGAAGATTATCAGCTGGATATCATGATTGGAGAAGGGCCAGCGGCGCGCTCAATCAAGCTTGACCTGCCGCCTTTTACTCTGGTGGGAGCCACGACCAGAGCGGGTCTGTTAACGTCTCCGCTCAGAGACCGTTTTGGTATTGTCCAACGACTGGAATTCTACAATATCGAGGACCTGACACACATAGTAGAACGTTCCGCTGGTATTCTTGGTGTTGAAATCGATAAGGACGGTGCGGGAGAAATTGCCTGCCGCTCCAGGGGGACGCCCAGGATTGCTAACCGCTTATTGAGAAGGGTCAGAGATTTTGCCGAGGTGAAGGGCAATGGGATCATTCACAAGAAAACCGCTGATGCTGCGTTGGACATGCTGGATGTGGATGCCAGTGGTTTTGATCATATGGACAGGCGCTTGTTATTGGCCATGATTGAGAAATTTGATGGTGGGCCGGTCGGAGTGGACAGTCTGGCTGCTGCCATCAGCGAAGAAAGGGATACTATCGAAGATGTGCTGGAGCCTTTCCTGATTCAGCAAGGTTATATCATGAGAACCCCCAGAGGGCGGATGGTCACCAAGCACGCTTATCTGCACTTTGGACTTGATTCCCAGATCAAAGAATAAACAGCCTCTTGTCAATCCTGCTTGATATCACTTCTGATTCAGACGCTGACCAAAAGAAATAGATTGGCCAGTGTTTGAATGAGTGTCTATTTTTGATGGCATTCCAATTAAAAACAGGTCACTCTGGTCGCAGGGAGCCTCTGCACTTTGCCTTACCTCTGTCTGTTGTGTCAGCCGGTGTGCAATGTATGAAGCGACTTGTCTTCTTTCCAAGTTGTTATGTCTACTTCTATCAGGCAGAAGATCACTTTATTTACACTGCTTCCGGCAGTGATTTTCTATAGTCTGATCTCAGCTATCTACATCTATTTCTCTTTCTATTCTGCTACCTCAGAGATCAGTCGCCGGCATTTGGAGCAGAGTCTGCACTATGTCTCAGTCATTGATGGCAGCCTTCGGGAAATTATGAC
This sequence comes from Endozoicomonas sp., assembly GCF_051008435.1. Classification (GTDB taxonomy): domain Bacteria; phylum Pseudomonadota; class Gammaproteobacteria; order Pseudomonadales; family Endozoicomonadaceae; genus Endozoicomonas_A. The sequence goes on from NZ_JBPCXO010000339.1 coordinate 1,308, forward strand.
TGCCAGCAAAGCCCTGTCTGTCGAACTGAAATATCATCAGGGTGACAAGGCCGGTTTGTTTGAAGGTTCGATCAATGCTCTGTTTATCAATAATAAGGTCGTGACGGGCGTTGGTATTATTTCAGAAGAAGGTGAGCAGTTTTCAGAGTATTGGGAGCACTCGAACACAGGTTTTGAGCGTATCTATGATACCCGAAGTGTGCCTCCGGTCTCGCAGTTGATGGTTAGGGAGCTGATGTATGGCGACCGCAAACAGAGTGAATGGTACACCACAGCAAACCCCGAAAACCTGGAAGTATTTGCTTCAACCTATCTGATTCCGGTCGATGTGGGCCCAGGCCAGCGCCATTTGCTTCGGGTTGATATCAATGCATCCCGGCTAAGGGATCCCATGCAATGGTATAACCCTAACACCCGGCTGATTATTCTCAATCAGGACGGGGTAGTGGTATACGCCAATGGCATTTCCATGCCCAGGTTTCGATTGCTGGAATATTTTGTTCATCATGGCCCCTGTGAGGGCTACAGCAAACTTAATGTCACTCATTCCAGCTCGGGTCAGCAAATTTCTGAATTTCTTTTCAGTCCCATTCGTCCCAGTAGCAGCTCGGAACCCTGTCTGCTTTATCGAGAAGCCCTGGAGCGGGTGACCCTGAGGGGGCAGTCGGTCAACTTCAGGGTCCAGGTTCGTGGTGAGAAAAAGTGGGTGACCGCAACGCCCATTCCTTCAACTGGCTGGTACATGAGTATGGGAATACTTGAAAGCGAGTTGTTGGGGCCGGTGATAGAGCATGGAATGATCAGCGTTGGTGTAGTTTTGCTGATGCTGATACTGACTATATTCTGCCTGTGGACGGTATCAGGGAGAATTACGCGCCCACTCAATCAGCTAAAGCGACAAATGAATGAAGTGGCTGATTCTTATGGTTCCCCAGTGGATGATGACACCCGGGATGAAGCGTCCAGCCTGGACCGAAGTTTTAGCCAGTTATTGGAACGGCTGAAAGATCGGGAGCTTTCTCTGCATCAGGCCCGGGCCAGTAACATTGGTCATTTGGTGCAGCAACTTAGAGGCCGCTATTTCTATTTTAATCTTGATGAGAGCGGCAGGATCCTTCACGTCAGCCCATCCGTTACCGCTGTGTTGGGTTATCGAGATCAGGAATTCACAGGAGGGCTGCAGGATTATCTGACAGAATCCCTCTCGAACCAGCCTTTTAATAAAGTCCTGAAACGGTTGGTGGGAGGAGAATGGCAGGAAGCATTTGAAGTGGAAATGCGGCATCGCGACGGCAGTATTCGTCTTATAGAGCTGTTCTGTACCACCAGTGCCGAGTTTTCAGATCAGGGACGCATTATTGAAGGGATGGGGAACGATATTACCGATCGGACCCGTGATACGGAGAAGTTCAAACTGCTGATCGCGTCAGCCCCCGACGCCACCGTGATCACCAATGAAGATGGCATCATCAGCCTGATTAACCGCAAGGTTTCGGAACTGTTCGGATACAGTGAGTCAGAACTGATTAATATGCCTCTGGCTTTATTGATCGATTCCCGGTCCTGGCCTGGGCATCCTCTGCTGAGGCCCTATCATCAGGAGCTTCATGGCAGCTTTTGTCTGGCAAGCTATGAGTCTGTGGGAATGGACCGCCTGGGGCACTGTTTCCCCATGGAGGTTTCCAGCAATGTACTCAGTTCAACCGATGGTATTCAGATCTCCATTGTGTTGCGCAATGTGACGGAAAGGAAAAAAATAGAAACCGAACTGGTCTCTGCCAAGGTAAAGGCTGAGCATGCCAGCCGGGCTAAATCCATGTTCCTTTCCAATATCAGTCATGAGTTGCGAACCCCGCTGAATGGTGTGCTGGGGTATGCCCAGTTGCTGCTGTCGGACAAGAACATTCCGACACGGTATCTGGAGAATCTCAGTTCTCTGGAAGATTGTGGCTTTCATTTAATGACTTTGATTAATGACATTCTGGATATCACCAAGATTGAAAGCAGTGGTGTGGAGTTGGATCCGCAACCGTTCGATTTGAGAGCCACGCTAAGCACGGTGATCGCCAATGTAAAAGAGGTAGCCAGAACCAAGAAGCTGAGTCTGCAATTGCAGGTCGACGATAGAATCCCAATAGAAATAGTGGGGGATAACGTCAAATTACGACAGGTATTGATTAACCTCGTGGGCAATGCGGTGAAGTTTACAGACTTCGGTTTTGTGAAGGTGTCTGTCAATACAGAAGAAGACACAGCCAAATGCCTGAGGTTTTCAGTGAAAGACAGTGGTATAGGGATCAGGGACGATGAAAGAGAGCGACTGTTCAGGCCTTTCACCCAGTTGAAGTCAGGTCAGAAACAGGGAGGTACCGGCTTGGGACTGGCTATAAGCTACCGCCTGGTCAAGGCTATGGGTGGAGAGCTGGTGCTGGAGAGTGAGCAGGATAAGGGCAGTTGTTTCAGTTTTGCGATTCCTTTTGAAACAGCGATTGAAGAAGAGGCTGGCAGCAAGCGTTTGCCAGAAGCTATGGATTATCATAACCAGGCCGTGCAGATACCGGAAGGCAGGAAAGTGCTGGTGGTGGATGATAACGCAGATAACCGGAATATGCTGTCCGAGGCATTGGTGTCAGAGGGTCTTGAGGTGATCAGTGCTGGAGATGGTCAGGGCGCCATAGAGGCCGTGAACAATAATATGACAGAGCGGTTTGATCTGATTTTGATGGATCTCAAGATGCCCGTCATGGATGGCATTGCTGCTACCCGCAGGATTCATCGACTGCCCGGGCAGGAAAGTTTGAATGTGATCGCTGTGTCCGCCAGTGTTTCGGAAGCGACCCGAGAAACCATAATCGAGACGGGGTTTTGTGACTTTATTGCCAAGCCTGTAAGGTTTGATGAGCTGTTTGCAAAGGTTTCCCACTGGCTGTCCCACTCATACCAAAGAGCTCAGACCAATACGGATTCCAGAGAAGTTTGTGCAGAGAAGCTTCAGGAAATGATCGATGCCATAGAGCAAAGTATGGAAGTAGGTGATATTGAAGCGCTGCAGATGAGAGCCGAGCACTGGAGTACAGAGCAGGAGTATGGTGAGTGCCCTGCGCAGCTGGCCAGGCTCTGTAGGAGTCTGGACATTGCAGGAATTGAGTTTGTTCGCGAGAAACTGGTGATGTTGAGAAATGGAACTGACTGATTCTGTCAGGGTCAAAGAGCCGTTACCCGCTGTTCAAATCAGGGTAATGAATGAATCTGTATAAACTATCAGTTCACTTCAAGACAATAATGGAGACGGATCCGCTGATGCTTATGAGAACTCTGCGAATCTACAGTTTGTGTGTGCTGTCGCTCATCGTTCTGAGTGGTTGTCAGAATGTCGCGACGGAAGCCACACCTATGCGGCCTGGACTTTACTCAGCGCCATTTTCTTTGTCACCTGCTGGTTGTTCGCAAGTGCTTCATGGTTCCAGCCAGCTGCCAATAGACCTGTACCATGCCGGAGTCTGTTATGAGCAGGGTATGGGTACACCGACCTCACTGACTCAGGCAGTTGAAAATTATTCAATGGCGGCTCGCTGGGGCATTCCGGAAGCCACTCAAGCCTTGAAGCGCCTCAATAAACCGGTTCCTGTGGCCGATTTGCTCCAGCGCAGAACCGAGCAGGAAGAGCTGTTGAATAAGCAGAGGCTGGATAAAGAAAAAATCGACGCTTACAAAAGCAGAGGTTCCTATCCTGCTCCGCACTACCATAATCATTGTGGTCGCTCGTGGTGTTATTAACTTGCCATAAAGCAGGCGTCTCTGGCAGTCTCTGTCGAGATTCCAAGCTAGTGACCCAAACCAGTGACTGATATTTTCTCTGTACCTGTTCGAGTTTATTATGAAGATACGGATGCCGGCGGCATCGTCTATCACGTTAATTATCTGAAGTTTATGGAACGAGCCAGAACCGAGTATCTGCGAAGTACCGGTTATGATCATCAGAAATTGCTAAAAGAAAAGAAGCAGCTAGTACCCCATCCGGCTCCATTTGATAGGTTCAGCGAAAGCCAGATCCTTCAGGTCAAGGCGTAGCTGTGCAGGAATACCCGGGTCTTTCAAACAGCTGCAACGCGGAGCTGAAGGCTCTGGCTTACGCCCTTCGGGTGGTTCGTAAAGCGGCCATCCGACTGCGTTGAACTTGCTTGACGTAGAACCACTATGCCTGCGCAAATTCGCCTTGCGTATGGACGCTTTACGAACCACTGAACCTATCAAATGGAAGCGGACGGGGTACTAGGAGCCTGTCGGACTTAAGACTATTTCGGCCTAAATTCCAGAAAGAACGGCCCAATTATTCGATGAATTCGATTAAATAGGTCAACTATTCTCACGAATCCATCGAATAATTCGACTCGTTCT
>NZ_JBPCXO010000340.1:0-22629 GCF_051008435.1 Endozoicomonas sp.
CGTAGTGAGGGTGTTGCACACATGTCTGATCCTTCAGAAATTTTGATCCTTATAAATCAATCGTCTCCTGAAGGCTATTTCTGTTGCAACCCCTCACTTTTCATCAGCCAACCTGTAAAAGCCCCAATAAATAAAGTGAAAACCGATAATTTTGCAGGTGTTTTTTCTGCTTTGTCTGACTTGGTATTGCCGATTTCTGCTATGGATATTAGAAAGGTTCAGAGTATTGTAAGAGAAATATACACTGGTGGAGACATTAAAGTTAACATAACTGAAGATCTTGATTCACTGGATAATAGAGATAAAATTATTGCTATTGGTTCGACAAAGACTATTTCTTATCATTATCAGTCTTCTGCTGAAATGATGGCGAACTATTTTGAAATATTAGATGAATCTAACTCTCAAATTCTATCTTTGATTAACAAGTACACTATTCAGGGTGCGCAATATTTTCCTGTTTTTGCGTTCAGTAAAATCTATTCTGGAATTGAAAGGTTAGATGATCTTAAACAGCAACAGGTTACAAAAGTTAATTCCGTATTAGATAATGTGAGTGAACAGTGTAAGGAGATCCATTCTGATATAAGCTCTATCCATGATGATGAATCAATTACGAGAAGTAATAAGGATACATCCATTATATGGAATATATGTCAGGAAAATATACATATAGATGAACTGGAAAGCTATTTGAGAATTTATCCAGATAAAACACACACAACAGCTTATAGGAAGCTGTTGTGTGTGTTTGACTATAAAAAATATGGGTAATAAACATCGAAAGTCCTAACTTGCTGAGGTTAGGGCTTTCAGTGCTTTTGAATAGCTATCAGGCATCAATACGCTTGTACTTGATACGGTGAGGACCTGCAGCCTCTTCACCCAGGCGCTCTTTACGATCAGCTTCGTACTCGGTGTAGTTACCTTCAAAGAAAGTAACTTTTGAATCGCCTTCGTAAGCCAGGATGTGTGTGGCTACACGATCCAGGAACCAGCGGTCGTGAGAGATCACCATGGCGCAGCCAGGGAAGGCCAGGATGGCTTCTTCCAGTGCACGCAGGGTTTCAACATCCAGATCGTTGGAGGGTTCATCCAATAGAAGGACATTGCCGCCTTCTTTGAGCGTCGCTGCCAACTGTAAACGACCGCGCTCACCACCGGACAGATGTCCAACCCGTTTCTGCTGATCGCCGCCTTTGAAGTTAAAGCGTCCCAGGTAGTTACGGGAAGGCACTTCGTAGCCATTGATGCGAAGAATTTCCTGTCCATCGGAAATAGCTTCCCAGACAGTTTTCTTGTCATCCAGTTCATCACGAAGCTGTTGAACGTTGGCCAGTTTCACCGTGTCACCACGTTCGATGGTACCGCTATCTGGCTGCTCGGAACCCATGATCATTTTGAACAGGGTTGATTTACCGGCACCGTTACCACCAATGATACCCACGATGGCACCTTGAGGAATGGCAAAGCTAAGGTCATCAATCAACAGACGACCATCGAAGCCTTTTGAAACATTATTGAATTCCAGTACCTTGGCACCCAGACGAGGTCCGGGTGGGATGTAGATTTCATTAGTTTCGTTACGAGCCTGAAAGTCCTGGGACTGCATTTCTTCAAAACGGGACAAACGAGCTTTACTCTTGGACTGACGACCCTTGGCGTTGGAACGCGCCCACTCCAGTTCGTGACTCATGGCTTTGCGATGAGCGTCTTGCTGCTTTTGTTCTTGCTGAAGACGGGCTTCTTTTTGTTCCAGCCAGTTGCTGTAGTTACCTTCCCATGGAATACCGTGCCCACGGTCAAGTTCAAGAATCCAGTTAGCGGCGTTATTCAGGAAATAACGGTCGTGAGTAATCGCAACCACAGTACCTGGGTAATCCAGCAAGAAACGCTCCAGCCAGCCTACGGATTCTGCATCCAGGTGGTTAGTGGGCTCGTCCAGCAGCAGCATGTCTGGGTTGGAAAGAAGAAGGCGGCACAGGGCAACACGACGGCGTTCACCACCGGACAGGTTGGCAACATTAGCATCCCAGTCAGGCAAACGCAGGGCGTCTGCAGCTACATCAAGCTTTCGTTCTATGTTGTGTGCATCGGAAGCCTGAATGATGTTTTCCAACTTGGCCTGTTCAGCTGCCAGCTTGTCGAAATCGGCATCGGGCTCAGCATAAGCAGCGTAAACCGCGTCCAGTTTTGTCTGGGCGTCGGTGAGTTCGCTCAATGCTTCTTCGACTACTTCACGAACGGATTTGCTGGGGTCCAGCTCCGGTTCCTGAGGAAGGTAGCCAACATTTAGCTCTGGTTGAGGACGGGCTTCTCCATCAAATTCCTGGTCAACACCGGCCATAATACGCAGCAGCGTGGATTTACCTGAACCATTCAGGCCCAGAACACCGATTTTGGCGCCGGGGAAAAAGGAGAGAGAAATATCTTTAAGAATCTGGCGCTTCGGGGGAACAACCTTGCTCACCCGGTTCATTGTATAGACGTACTGAGCCAAAATATTTACCTGCTTGCTGTATTCATAAATGCCACAGATATATTGGGGTGGCGCTTAGACGTACTGAGACAGTATGGCGGGGGTGTCTCTGTATCAGGTTGATTTAACCGCGCGACGATACTGTAACCCTATAGGCTTGGCAATGGTTTGGAAAGAGAAAGTAGGGTAGGCCTTCGCTCTGGGAGGTTACGACGAATAATCGGACCATTCATGCTTGATTAAAAGGGGCTAACTGAGACTTTTGGGCTGACGGTCAGTCCAGAGGCTTGAAGCCATGATTTTACCGTTACGTGCAGGCCAATGAGTATCGCTCAAACTAACATGAAGTTTTTTCGATACGAAATCCTGAACAGGTGTATTAGAATAGCCGCCGAAAAACCTCATTAACAGGCAACATCCCGAGGAATCATTAATGTTCAGAAAGGACATGTCCATCGCTGAGTTCGATCCTGAGCTCAAGGCTGCCATCGATGCCGAAGCGGTTCGTCAGGAAGAGCACATCGAACTGATCGCTTCTGAAAACTACACCAGCCCCAGAGTGATGGAAGCACAAGGGTCTGTCCTGACCAACAAGTACGCTGAAGGTTACCCTGGCAAGCGCTACTATGGTGGCTGCGAGCACGTAGACGTAACTGAGCAGCTGGCTATTGATCGCGCCAAAGAGTTGTTTGGTGCCAGCTACGCCAACGTACAGCCGCACTCCGGTTCCCAGGCAAACGCTGCTGTTTACATGGCTCTGGTTAAGCCCGGCGATAAGGTTCTGGGTATGAGCCTGGCGCACGGCGGCCATCTGACTCACGGTGCCAAGGTAAGCTTTTCCGGTCGTATCTATGAAGCAGTCCAGTACGGCCTGAATCCTGAAACCGGCGAAATTGACTACGAAGAAGTGGAGCGTCTGGCAGATGAGCACCAGCCAAAAATGATCGTTGCTGGTTTCTCTGCCTACTCCCGTGTTGTGGACTGGCAGCGTTTCCGTGACATTGCCGACAAGATAGGTGCTTACCTGTTTGTCGATATGGCTCACGTGGCGGGTCTGATTGCTGCAGGTGTTTACCCCTCTCCGGTAGGCATTGCTGATGTCGTAACCACAACGACTCATAAAACACTGGGTGGTCCTCGTGGTGGTCTGATTCTGGCTAACGACAACGAAGAGTTGAACAAGAAGTTCAACTTTGCCGTATTCCCTGAGTCTCAGGGTGGTCCTCTGTGTCATGTTATTGCAGCCAAGGCGATTTGCTTCAAGGAAGCCATGTCTGATGACTTCAAGACTTACCAGCAGCAGGTAGTGAAGAACGCTCAGGCGATGACTCATGTCATGCTGGAACGTGGTATTAATATTGTTTCTGGCGGGACAGACGATCACCTGTTCCTGATGGATCTGATCGGTAAAGAGTACACCGGTAAAGACGCTGAAGCGGCACTGGGTGAAGCTAACATCACTGTGAACAAGAACGCTGTTCCCAATGACCCACGCTCTCCTTTCGTGACCAGTGGTCTGCGCATCGGTACTCCAGCCATCACCCGTCGTGGTTTCAATGAAGAAGATTCTGCTGCACTGGCTGTCTGGATCTGTGACGTACTGGAAAATATGGGTAACGAACAGGTTGTGGCAGATGTGAAGGCGAAGGTTCTGGCCATCTGCAACCGTCTGCCTGTTTACAGCTGATGACATAGCACTGCTTTCACACTGAAGGTGGTGATAGACCGCTGATCTGAACCAGGTCAGCGGTTTTATTTACAGGGATGTAATGTACCCTGAAATGCACGACTACAGGGTGTAGGAGTTAGAGTGAAGCAGGAGCCCGAGCCGGGGAGCAATTTCTGGGATTTTGCGTTTTTCTACTCGTTATCCTGGCGAATCTGTTCCTTTATATAGGCGGCAATAAAGTCTATTTTTGAATCCATTAGAACCAGATCGGCGCGAATTTCCCTGACCTCAGCGTCCATTCTGAAATGGCCCGCTTCCAGCCTTGCCTGACCTTCTTTTAGAGTCGTCACATCATCTTTCAATAATGATACGTCCCTTTCGAGCCTTTCCTGACCGGCTTCGAGTATCTTCTGACTTGCTTCGAGTTTCACCTGACTTGCTTCGAGTTTCACCTGACCTGCTTCGAGTTTCACCTGACTTGCTTCGAGTTTCTCCTGACCCGTTTCGAGTTGTGACTGGCCCGATTTTAATTCACTGAACATTTGGCTGTGATCCGCCAGCTGACGATTAATGTTCGCCAGCTCCTTATGGACAAACTGCTCAAACCGCGTGTCTGACATGGTTTCCTCACTGCTTTTTCTTTTCGGCTCAAAGAGTCTAGTCACTCACTGAAATGCTAGCCGATGAAAAAAATCTATCAGGTCCCAAGCTGGACGCCATTTTACTAATGATGACTTATTTCAAAAAATGACTATTGAAAATCAACAACAACCGGCTCATTTTTGGGGTTTTTGTCAACAATACTCAAAGCAACTGGGCAGTGAATCGTTAGATGGTACATATTGGGTAATGCTGCCTGTTCCATAGACAGACACTCTGTGCGGTCGGGATCAATACTGCGCCATTGAATCACTCTTGGGTTCAGCATGAGATCCAGCTCACGCTTGCCTTTAATCTGGAAGTGTTCCCTGTTGTTAATATAAACGACGGGATTTTGTTTTCCGCGACAGTGAAAGTGACCTCTAAAGACTGATGCTTCCCGGACCTGTTTTCATAGGCAACCGAGTATTTATAGACACTACCCCAGCGCCACAGTTCATCGGGATAAAAAGCGGTGACAAGGCTCTGTGCCTCAGGAATCTCCGATACATCGTTTGGCCGCTGATCGCTTTATAACCATTAGACGTCTTTCTTTTTACAGTGAACCGGACGGTGTTTCTGTCAGGGTAAGGTGTTCCCTGGAAGGTATAGCTGATAGGTGAGCCGAAGTATTCTACTCCAGCGTGACTGTCACTATGCTGATTCCAGGGGTAAAACATTTCATTGTTGCCGGTTGGGAATAGCTGGTGGGTAACAGCTACAGGTTTTGCCTTGGGAGTGGAAAGGTGGAATCTGTAATAGTGGTGGTCCGGCAGGTTTTCACATCCTTTAGACATTTTTTCAATTGATAAACCACTCCCAGTGGGGCAGCAAAAGAGATCGACCATAAGATCGGCTTACCAGATGCTGTACAGCGCTTAGTGCATCAGAGTGACAGGTGCTGGATACACCAAAGACACTGATGCTGGTGTCAGCTTCTGAGGATTCGGCAAGCACTTGGTCACAGTAGTTTTTGAAATGGACGCTATTTTCCAGGCGACAGTCTCTCTTCAGTGCATGGCTGTTGACAGTGCCTCTCAGTCGATTTAATTCCCTGAAAGCTTCTTCAACGTTGTCATTGGCGAGTAATGGGAATGAGAGCAGGAGAGCAGTCATCAATGGGAGTACTGAGGTTACCTGATGTCGGATCATCTGGGCTGACATAGACAGACTCCTGTTTAATTCCACAGGTACTCATTCCAGTCGACTGTATTGTGAAGTCGTTTCAATAATTGAAAGGTCAGAAACGTGTAAAAGCGTTCGGTTATGAGACGCCTTGTACTGGTTAAATGCTGCAAAGTGTTGGTAATTGTACAAGGGTGAATTATGATGGAACACTTACTCTGAAAAACGTTTCTCTTACCCATGCACTGCCCTTTTTGCAACGCTGTCGATACCAAAGTCATTGATTCCCGCTTGGTGGCTGATGGAAACCAGGTACGTCGTCGTCGTGAGTGTCTGACGTGCAGTGAACGATTCACTACTTATGAAATGGCGGAGTTGCTCATACCCAGACTGGTCAAAAGGGACGGTTCCCGCGAACCTTTTAATGAAGACAAGTTACGGGCAGGTATGACCAAGGCTCTGGAAAAACGTCCAGTCAGCATGGAGCAGATTGAAGAATCAGTGAACCGGATCAAGCATCGGCTACGGGCAACCGGAGAGCGAGAAGTCAAATCTCTGGTGCTGGGTGAAGAAGTTATGCGTGAGCTTCGGGAGCTGGATGAGATTGCCTATATCCGGTTTGCATCCGTCTATCGTCATTTCAAAGACCTGAATGAATTCCGGGAAGAAATTGAGCGACTGGAGACCGTTGATAAGCAATGAGGCCATAACTGACCTCATTGCAGTGGGTTGAATCAACCGATGATAGACATTGCCAGTATCCCCAAATAACCCGCAAACACAGCAAGAATGATGGCGCTTTTATAGCGCGGTATCCTGCTGCATACGACCTTTCCTAATGCCATGGTTGAAGATGAACCCGATTCATTACGGTTCATGGACAGACTGGTCACTACGCAAATCGCCAGCAGAACGGTAAGACCTGCCATTGCAAGGCCATCTCTTTGCAGTACGCTTGAATCAATTTCCAGCCCGCCACTGAGAATGCCCGGAAAAGCCAATACGCCCAGCAAGTTGAATATATTGGAGCCAATGACGGTAGCCATCACCAGGTCAAACAGGCCTTTTCGTGCGCTGGCCATGGCTGCCGCCATTTCTGGAAGACTGGTGCCGAAGGCTATGACCGTCAGACCAATAGTTATTTCACTGATACCAAAAGAACGTGCCAGTTCACTGGCTCCCCATACCAGTAACTTGGAGCTGCCCATCAGTAATGCCAGCAGCACCAGACTTTCCACAACGGCGCGAGTGGTAGTGATTGGCAGAATCACAACTTCGTCGTCTTCGCTGTCGCCACCTGAATGTCTTGCGAGATAGTAACAATAAGCAATCAGTGCTCCAGCGAGAATAAAACCATCCATCTGGCTCAGGTCGCCATCCAGCATCAGGGCTAATGAGAAAGCGACGACCAGACCTAATAAAGGCAGTTCGCGGGTAATAATACGACGGCTGACTACCAGCGGATAGATGACGCCACACAGAGCCAGAACCAGACCAATATTAATGATGTTAGAGCCCAGGGCGTTGCCAATGGCTATACCGGCAGAACCTTCCAGAGCGGCTACTGAAGAGACCAGTAACTCAGGTGCGGAAGTACCAAAAGCAACAATGGTCATACCAATGGTGAGAATGGACATGCCCAGCCGGGAAGCCAGGGTAGAAGCCACTTCGATCAGTCGATCAGCGCTCCAGGACAATATAACAAAGCCCACGGCAATGGCGGCAACAAAGGAAAGAATTTCAATCATATCAACAGACGAGAGGGCTTTGGACACAGGTAACAGTCACCAGGCCCTCATAAACCAGTGCTATCACCCGAGTCTCGCCAAGAAGTGTGTTTAACACACTGCCGTATACGCCACAGTCGAATGACCAATGATGTTGACGTATACACCTGTTGTCTACCAGGCAGGCTACTCCCCCGAATTGCCAGACAGTTTATTGACTTATGTCACATATATCCAGAGGGATAACCGAAGCGGTTCTATTGTTTCCTTCTTCTTTTTCAATAGCTATGATGCACGCCAGTACTATAAGAAGATTTGAATATGTATCCGTTCTTCCGACTCCTGACGACAATTCGTAAAGCCAAAAAAGCCCCCAGTCTTCCTGCTCACGCCGTCAGTGAGAACAGCTTCCGCTGTATGCCCTGGGACCTGGATTTGTTCATGGAAATGAATAATGGTCGGGTTCTTACCCTGTATGATCTGGGCCGTTTCACTCTTTCTATCCAGACGGGCCTGGCCAAGGTTCTCAAAGATAATAGCTGGGGACTGGTGGTTGCGGGCAGTACTACCCGTTACCGCAAGCGGGTCCGGATGTTCGACGCAGTGACCATGTATACTCAGGTAGTCGCGATGGACGAACGCTGGATTTATATTATTCAGTCCATGTGGGTGAAAGGCGAACCCACTTCTTCCATTCTGTTAAGGACGGCTATTACTGAGAAGGGCAAAATGATTGACACGGAGCGAGTCAGAAAAGCGATGGGACAGAAAGGTTGGGATCCCCAGCCGGAAGGTTGGGTAAAAGCCTGGATCGACAGTGAGGACTCTCGTCCCTGGCCGCCGCTGGAGAAAACGGTTACCGATTAACCTCTTTCTGTTGACTTGCCCTGAGCAGATTGAGTCGGACAACCTCTCTTTTTGATAGGTTCTTTCGGTCAGGCTCCCTTGTAATACCAATCGCACATTCTAACTACACTATTGTGCTGGCAATCTGAACAACAGCCCTGCGTTGGAACTCCTCGCAATAGCTAGCTATTACTCGTCGTTCCGCCTTGCTCTGATGTCCAGCTTGCCATGCTCATTACGGTAGTTAGAAAATTCGATTGGTATTATTCCTGAATAGCGCTCCACTGAACTTCCTCAGTACGAATCCTCTGAGCTGACATGTAATACACCAGTTGACCGGCTTTTACGGGTTGATCACCTTCAGGATTCAAAGCCAGGTCGTCGCCTGTGGCTGTTTCGGCAATGCCCAGAACAATAGCTTCATGTTGTTTTTTCATAAATTCCAGCAAGCGGCTGAAACGAGCGCCCTTGAAGTCTTCAGGCACTCTGACACTGTATTGTGTAGGACCAATCAAGGTAGAGAGCAGCTGCCCCTGAACACGGGAAGAACCGGGGTCCTGAGCAGAACGAACCAGCATTTCCATGGAGATACTGGTGTGGCACTCAACATCCGGGCAGTGGGATTTAAGCAGTTTGACCATATGTACCTGTTCAAACCAGGCCACAATATGAGCGTTTTCTGTCAAAGCCGCTACCGTCAGGCAACTGGTCAGGGTCTTGTCGTCCGTGGACCGATAGATAATGACCCGGTCAGCATTAATCACCCCTGCCCTGCTCAGCAGCTCGTCATCACTCAGACTCTCTCCCTGGATAAACAAGACCTGATCAGGAAAAGGGTTATCCATCTCTTCAGTGGTACAAAGTACCACTTTCCGGTCTTCTCTACGGGTATCCCCAAAGATCAGTTTGATCATTCTGGGGGTTCTTTCCGGATGCCAGCCCAAAATAACAATATGACCGGTCAACGCTGAATAATTACCTTTTCCCTTCATGTTTTTCCTCCATAACTCGACAAAAAATGAGGACAGCTTGCCGAGAATGCCGGCAAAAACAACCACTCCACCCGGCATAACGAAGAGAGAGGCCGTTATTCTCCCACCGGTCGTCTGGGGGCTGAAATCACCGTAACCTACTGTGGTCGCCGTAGTAACAAAATAATAAAACCAGGTTTCCGGAGTAATCAGAACCGATTCTCCGGACAGAATCATTAACAACCAGCTTCCAAAAAACAACAGCATGAAAAGTGCCAGCAGGGCCAGCCAGCTTAACTTCAACAAATGCTGATTAATAAAATGCAGGGTTGTTTTCAACAGTCCCAATGCTTGTCCTCCATGATACTTCTCGATGATACTTCTCGATGATGCCAATGGGCCATTAAAGCCCGAATAAATGACCTGTCAGTCATGCCTGAAGAGTATGCCGGAAGAGTATGCCGGAAGATAATAAAAACAGCTATGACGAATAAACGTGGTTGTTAACAGCCACCAGTACAATTAACTAAAATATGGACCTGAAACAGGATTCATAGCTATTTCATAATTTGAACTAATGATCACTTAACCGTATTTTTTGCCATGGTTGAAGCTTTCTTTAGAATACCCTGATTTATTTCAACACAGCCCCTGTGAATTAACTAATCTTGCGTCTTACCCAAACGTTAAAAAGAGCGAACAATTATGAAAATGCCACCATTTTTATTTAATTGCCGGGGTGGCGAAAGAAAGGATTCTCCTTTAATGAAAAATCGCCTCCCACAGGGAAATGCTCTGTGCATTGTTTTATCCAGCCTGATCATTCTGATGAGTCCAGAAGCGCAGTCGACTATTAACATTAAACCCAGCCAGATTGATTTTGGTATGGTGCCGGTGGGCGCTCTGGAAAAGAAAACCATTCACATCTGTAATCCCAGTCATGCACCCAGGCAAACAATACATGTATTCAAAACACCTGAACATTTTCGGGTTGTAGGCAATACGCCTCAACAACTGGCTGCAGGGGAATGTAAATCCTTTACCCTGGAATTTCAGCCCAGACTCACCGATACCGGCCTGACCCCTTATGGCATTCTTATCAATGACGAAGGTCTGGTTGAGATGGAAGAATATCTGTCTCGACTGGTGGCCACGATCGAACCTTCTGACAGTGATGGACCGATAACCGACGTTCTACTGGGCCGGTTAAGTGGTATATCTCTTGATGCCGCAGAGTGGGTTCACAGAATCCCTGCGTTTTTCAAACAGGGTTCTTATCGATACCAGGGTCTGATTGAAAATCAGAACAACGGATATACCCTGATCGAATCCAATACTGGCAAGCTTGGTAATTATGTTCTTGATAACGACGGATCAATATTTACCCTGTCCAACGATCATCCCAATAGTCTGGTTGCCCAGTTTCAGTGGTCCAAAATACAAAACTCATGGGTCAAACACTCTAAACAGTTTACTGCCCCTGAAGGCAGTTGCGGGGTGGCTCTGCATCCCTATGAAAGATGGTTGATCACCGGTTCAAAACTTGACTCTACGCTGATGGCTCATGATCGAGCCGGTTATGAGACACAGCCTGTCAAGGCATACAGTCACGCTGCCCGGTTTATTGAGTTCTGTAACCTGCTCTTTGATAAAGCGGGTAACACCTTATTCAGCCTGGGATTTACCAGTCAGTATCTGGGTAAACAAACCCAGCTTATAGCCATGCGCTTCAATTCATCCACCGGCATACTCGAAGACCCTATCTACGAATACCTTGGCTCAGATGTCAGTATCAGCACATTGAGCAGCCTGCATGCCATGTCACTGGATAACCAGAACCGGCTGGCGGTTCATCACATGCGCTCTGGCAGTAAACTGGCCAGGAGGTATCAATATTCACCTGAACAGCACAGTCTGAAGCTCAAGGAAAGTATCTCTTTTGATGAAGACGAACCCGCACTGAGAACCATTGATCAATCCATTAATGGCCATTATTTATTAATGAACAGTGAGAAAGTCAATGAGTTCAAGGTTAAACACAAAGTGAATGATCATTGGTTAACTTTGCAGATTGCACGCTGGCAACCATTTACTCAAACCCTGAATGAAGAAGAGTTTGTACCGGTGGACGGCCGCTTTGGCCATTTAAGTGATGACTTTGCCATCACCACCCGTGAATTAAACAGTCTGAGACTGTATAGCGAAGAGACACCCGGAACCCGAAACTGGCGTTGCCGTCAGGCATTTTATGAAGAGGAAGGGCTACCTTTGACCGCGTCACCCCGAAAAGTGATGTACAGCAGTGATGATCAATGGATTACCATCATGACCGACAAGGCCATTCTGTTCTTTCAGAAAATGAGCTGCTATAGCGCACAACATCAATTTCATTGGCCCGAAGGCAAGCCTGAGTGGTGGGAAAATTACGAGGAAAAACTCTGTGCAACGAGTATGAGTAAAGCCGCCCACCCTTAATGGCAGTGAGCGGCGAACAGCATTACCTGTTCATTAACTGTGTTTATCGATCAGAAGCGTCATCCCTTCTGATCCGGTGATAATCACCGAGCAGCCTTTTTCAAGCTGACCCGAAGCTTTGACTGACCAAAGGGTATCACCAATCTGGATCTTACCCTGCCCACCTGGCAGGTCATTCTCCAGAATAACCACCCGCCCAATTAACTGAGCGGCACGCTGGTTCAACTGAGGGTAGTCACTTTTTTCATTCACCTGGCGGAAAAACTTCCAGTAGGCAACGGTAAAGATCAGACTACCAACCGCAAACCAGACCAACTGCCAGGCCCAGCTCGTTTCAGGAAGCAGCCATAACACCGCCGCCATTAAAAAAGCCGCTGCCGCACTGCCCAGTAGAAAGCCACCGGCTCCCAGGGCTTCCAGACCCAGGCACAGAAAAGCAACAATCAGCCAATGCCAGGGTTGCAGCGTATTAAGAAAGTCCATAAATGTACCTGCGTCCTGTCAGGGAGTTTGTTTCAAGTCGTCTACGAGTTCTTTGATACCCGCCAGTGAGCCAATAACATTAGCCGCTTCCAAAGGCATCATGATGGTTTTGCTGTTTTCTGCTGAGGCCACAGACTTCAGTGCTTCAACGTATTTCTGGGCAACAAAATAATTAATCGCCCTGGCATCCCCTGTCGCAATAGCCTTAGAAACAACATCCGTTGCCCTGGCCTCTGCTTCAGCCAGTCTTTCCCTGGCTTCAGCCTCACGCTTAGCCGCTTCCAGCTCACCTTCTGCTTTCAGAATCTGAGCCTGTTTCTCACCTTCAGCTACTTTGATAGCGGCTTCACGGCTGCCTTCAGCTTCAAGAATCTGAGCCCGCTTTTCCCGCTCAGCTTTCATCTGGCGAGCCATGGATTCCACCAGGTCTGCAGGAGGCGCAATGTCACGAATCTCGATTCGGGTGACTTTTACGCCCCAGGGATTCGTGGCTTCATCCACCTTGGCCAGCAATAGGCTATTGATGCGATCCCGGTTAGACAACATTTCATCCAGCTCCATGGAACCCAGAACCGCACGGATATTTGTCATCACCAGATTTTGCATGGCTCGATAGAGCTCATTCACTTCATAGGAGGCACGAACCGCATCCTGTACCTGATAAAAGCAGACGGCATCTGTCGTTACCTGGGCATTATCGGAAGAAATAATCTCTTGAGGAGGGATATCAAGAACCTGCTCCATCATATTGACTTTCTTACCAATTCTATCAACGATAGGCACGATCACATGCAAACCGGGCGAAAGTGTCCGGGTGTATTTACCAAAACGCTCCACGGTGAAATGGAAGCCCTGGGGAATCATTCTTACGCCCGTGCCAATCAGCACAGCAATCAGAACTACTAATGCAATGGCTGTAATTTCAAAACCCACTGAGTCACTCCTTCGCCTGAAAAATAATTTAAATCCAGCAGACAGTCTGACAGAAAATACCCACGGTGTCCTGAATCTCCATGAGAGCCATAAAGTCTGCTCCTTAAACGCAGATAGCAGGTAGAGAACTTTCGAGGGTTGCTCGAATGCCATACGGCCATCTAAATACTTTGTTTCTTACACTCTGCATTTTACTGGTTTTTATTATGCAGATCGGATTTCTGTGTCTGGAAGCCGGAGCGGTCAGAAGCAAGAACAACGTGAATGTTGCCGCCAAGAATCTGTTGGATTTCATAGTGGTACTGCTGGTTTATGCCTTAATCAGTTTTTCCATACAATTCGGCTCTTTTGATACGCTACTGGACAATGCTCACCCTCGTTCTCCGGGGTATCCCTATCTCTTCCTGATGTTTCAGGCGCTCTTTGCCGTCACAGCCAGCACCATAGTGTCTGGCGCTATTGCAGAGCGCAGCAGCCTCAAAGCCTATCTGATCATTGCTTTGATCATTGCCCTCGTCATCTATCCAGTAGCGGGTCAATGGATCTGGGGAGGATTACTCGGCACACCAAAGGGATGGCTGTCAGCACTGGGCTTTATTGACTTTGCAGGATCAACCCTCGTTCATGTCCTCGGGGGGGCGGTTGCCCTGGCTGGAGTTCTGATTATTGGACCCAGAGATGGCTTTGGCGAACAAAGTTATAAACGATTCAGAGGACAAAACCAGGTCATTACCCTCATGGGGGCCATGCTGATCTGGGTGGGCTGGTTTGGATTCAACCTGGGCAGCCTTTTAAAAGTGGATACTTCCATGCCTACCATCATGGTGACGACCATGCTGGGGGCCTGTTCAGGGGGACTTTCCGCGACTCTCTGGAGCCTTATTTTCTTTAAGAAGTTTGATGTTTCGGTGATAGTCAACGGGGTGTTGGCGGGTCTGGTGGGAATCACCGCCGGGGCTCATATTCTAGGAATCTATACCGCCATTCTAACCGGCTTTATTGCTGGCCTGGTTTGTTGCGCCGCCATGGTCCAGCTGGAAAACTGGAAAATCGACGATGTGATTGGAGCAGTCCCGGTGCATTTGGCAGGGGGCATCTGGGGCACCGTTGCCGTTGCCTTACTGGGTGACCTCAGCCTGATCAATAATGGTCTGGATACGGTAGAACAATTAAGCATTCAGATACTGGGTATCGGAGTCACTTTTGCATGGGCCTTTGGCATCAGTTATGTCGCACTGACCGCCATCAATAAATTCATGCCCTTGCGGGTCAGTCGCCAGGCCGAACAACTGGGCCTGAATATCGCGGAGCATGGCAGTACCACTGAGTTGACGGACCTGGTCAATAAACTTGAAAAACAGGCCGAGCAAGGTCACTTCAAGCCGGTCATTCATGAACCCTTTTCGGAACTGGGTGGTATTACCCGCCAATACAACCGGGTACTGGAACGTTTTCTTGAAACCCAGACCCGTTTGAACCTGAACATCAAAACCCTGAAGAACATTCGCGACCAGTTACAGATGCAAAAAGACAAGGCTGAATCCGCCAGTCGCCACAAAAGTATCTTCCTGACAAAAATGAGTCATGAAATCCGAACGCCTCTGAACGGAATCATCGCGACGTCTGACCTGATGAAAGAGGAAGATCTGTCGGAAGACCAGTCACAATATGTTGAAATCATCCAGCAGTCCGGCATGGCATTAATGTCCATCATCTCAGACGTTCTGGATTACTCCAAAATTGAATCCGGAAAACTGAAGCTGGATGACCGGCCATATAATCTGGCTGTACTGATTGAACAAAGTAAGTCCGTCTTCATCCCGGAAACCCTGTCCCGGCCCATTGTATTAAACAGTAAAATTGATTTGGGAACGCCCATAGAACTGGTGGGCGATTATAATCGCTTGAGGCAGGTATTGATCAACTTGCTCGGCAATGCCTTTAAATTCACAGAGTCCGGCACGGTGATAGTCAAAGCCAGCACGGTTTCTGAAACGGACAATTTACTGATCGAAGTGATCGATACCGGGCCCGGTATTCCCGAAGACAAACTGAACTCAATCTTTGAGTCCTTTGAACAGGCAGACAACACTTACAGCAGAAAATTTGAAGGCAATGGCCTGGGTTTGACCCTGAGCAAACATCTGGTTGAGTTAATGGGTGGCAGCCTGACTGTTACCAGTAAGGCCAATAAAGGTACAACCTTCGCAATCAAGCTGCCTATTGTTCGTCAAGAATCTGAAAAATCAGACTGACACATTATCAGACTGACACATTATTGAACCGTCTCGTTGTCTGAGAACACCCCTTCAAACAGAGCGGTGGACAGATAGCGCTCCCCAGAGTCTGGCAGGATAACGACTATATTCTTGCCTTTATGGACCGGCTGCTCCGCCACTTTCAAGGCAGCAGCCAATGCAGCGCCCCCTGAAATACCAGCCAGCACCCCTTCTTCTTTCATTAATTTCAGGGCTGTCTCAATGGCTTCTTCATTGTTGATCTGCTCCACTTCATCCACCAGGTTCAGATCGAGATTCCCTGGTACAAAGCCTGCACCAATCCCCTGAATCTTATGAGGCGCTGGTTTCACGTCCTGCCCCGCCAGAGTCTGGCTGATGACCGGAGAAGCACTGGGCTCAACGGCTACCGACGTAATTGCTTTACCCTGAATCTGTTTGATGTATCGGGAGACACCGGTAATGGTACCGCCAGTACCCACACCCGCTACGAGCACATCGATCTGGCCATCGGTATCGTTCCAGATTTCCGGCCCGGTGGTCTCTTCATGAATCCGTGGGTTGGCTGGATTCTCAAACTGTTGCAACAGTAAAAACTTTTCAGGCTCAGCTTCAGCCAGCTCTTTCGCTTTGGCAATGGCGCCAGGCATACCCTTGGCAGGTTCCGTCAGGATAATATTGGCGCCCAGCGCCTTCATCACTTTTCGTCTTTCCAGACTCATGGAAGCCGGCATCGTCAACGTTAACGGAATGCCTTTTGAAGAAGCTACAAACGCCAGAGCAATACCGGTATTACCACTGGTGGGCTCTATCAGTTCCATGCCAGGTTTCAGCCGTCCGGATGCTTCTGCATCCCAAACCATACTGGCACCTATACGACACTTAACACTATTGGCCGGATTTCGGGACTCAATTTTAACGAAGATATTATGATCAGCCGCCAGTCGATTGAGTTTCACCAGGGGTGTGTTACCAATGGATTGAGAGTTATCCTGATAGATCTTCGTCATGAATCTGCTTCCTTAATCAATAAACAAAGACTCTACTCCTCTTATAAATATCTTAAAGTAATAAAATATTATTATTCGATATCGATATAGAATAAGCGTTCACAGCAAGATCAAACCTCGATAGAGTGCAATCAAAACTAAAATGCCAAGAAACTAAATCGTGACCATGAAATTTGATTCTACTGACAGTTATATTGCAACCAGCGAACTGAAAACCGCTGTGAATGCAGCCATAGCCCTGCAACGCCCGCTGCTGATCAAGGGTGAGCCCGGAACCGGTAAAACCATGCTGGCTGAAGAAGTCGCAGAATCTTTGGGCAAACGACTGTTGCAATGGAACATCAAGTCCACCACCAAAGCTCAGCAGGGCTTGTATGAATACGATGCCGTTTCAAGACTGCGTGACTCCCAGCTGGGTGATGAAAGAGTACACGACATTGGCAATTACATAGTCAAAGGTAAACTGTGGGAAGCTTTTAAAGCCGATGAACAGGTTGTTCTGTTGATTGATGAAATCGACAAAGCCGATATCGAGTTTCCTAATGACCTGCTCCAGGAACTGGATAAAATGGAGTTCTTCGTTTACGAAACCCAGAAGATGGTTAAGGCTACACAGCGCCCCATTGTTATCATCACCAGTAACAACGAAAAAGAACTGCCTGATGCGTTTCTGAGACGCTGCTTCTTCCACTACATCCGCTTCCCTGACCCAGCCACCATGAAGCAGATTGTGGATGTCCATTTCCCCAAGCTGAAACAAGAGCTGGTTTCTGAAGCTCTGCAGATGTTCTTTGACTTAAGAGACATTCCCGGATTAAAGAAAAAACCTTCAACCTCTGAGCTTATTGACTGGTTGAAACTGCTGAATTCTGACGACATTCCTGCCGATGTTTTGAGTAATAAGGACTCTCGCAGTGCCATTCCACCCCTCTACGGTGCACTGGTCAAAAACGAGCAGGACGTACAGCTGCTCGAAAGACTGGCCTTTATGACCCGCCGATAGGGTGAACCCATGCTGACTAATTTCTTCGACACGGTTCGAGCCTTTGGCGTCCCGGCCAGCACCCGGGAATATCTCGACCTGCTCAAGGCCATGCAGACTCATGTTGTCTTTGCGGACACCGAAGCTTTTTACCAGTTATCCAGAACCATTCTGGTTAAGGACGAACGGCACTATGACCGTTTCGATAAGGCCTGCAAGGCTTTCTTTGAAGGTATCGAAAGCATTGAAGACCTGCTGGAAGCTACCCTACCGGAAGAATGGCTCAGGAAAGAATTCATCAACCAGCTGAGTGAAGAAGAACGGAAAAAGCTCGAGGCACTTGGCAGCCTTGAAGAGTTGATGGAAACACTTAAAAAACGTCTGCAAGAACAGAAAGAACGTCATGCCGGTGGCAATAAATGGATTGGTACGGGTGGTACCTCTCCTTTTGGCGCTTATGGTAACAATCCCATGGGGATTCGTATCGGGCAGAATGAAAGCAGAAATCAACGGGCTACCAAAGTCTGGGATAAGCGGGAATTCCAGAATCTGGACGACGATGAGAGACTGGGCAGCCGTAATATGAAGATGGCGCTGCGCAGGCTGAGAAAATTTGCACGACAGGGCGCTGCTGACCAGCTGGACCTGGATGACACCATTCGCTCCACAGCCAATAAAGGCCTGCTGGACATCAAATTGGTGCCGGAAAAAAGGAATTCAGTAAAAGTATTGCTTTTTATGGACATTGGTGGCTCCATGGATGCACACGTCAAGGTTTGTGAAGAGCTGTTTTCCTGTGCCCGTTCAGAATTCAAGCACATGGAGTTTTTCTACTTTCATAACTATCTCTATGAGATGGCTTGGAAAAACAACTATCGTCGACAAAGTGAGAAGACCGAAATCTGGGATATCATTCACCGTTTTGGCAAAGACTACAAAGTCATTTTTGTCGGTGATGCCCAAATGTCACCTTATGAAATCACTTCATCAGGGGGCAGTGTCGAGCACTGGAACGACGAACCGGGACACACCTGGATGCAACGTATTCTGGACCATTTTGACAACACCATCTGGCTCAACCCCATAAACAGGGAGAGCTGGGAATTCACCCATTCCACCGAGATCATTCATGAGCAGTTTGAAGGTAGGATGTACCCTCTTACGGTCAAGGGTCTTGAAGATGGCATGAAAAAACTGTCGACAAAAAGCTGAACCATGAAAACAGTCAAGGTTATAGAGAGTTACCAGGCCTGTTACCCCGACCCCGTCATCTTCAATGAAGGTGACAGCCTGAAACTGGGTAAAAGTGATGACGAGTTTCCCGGCTGGATCTGGGTAACAACAACATCAGGAAAAGAAGGCTGGGCTCCCCTTCCTCTGATCAGACGATTGAGTCAGAAACAGGGAACAGCCATTGAAGACTACACAGCCAGAGAGCTCAATATAGAAACCGGAGATGAATTAAAAATCATACGAGAGTTGAATGCCTGGGCCTGGGTAGAAAACAAAGAGAAGCAAACCGGCTGGGTTCCGGTTTCTAAACTCGAGCAGGCTCCGGATCAGTCTTTTGGATGATCAGGAAAAGGCAACGGCTCTTAGCTGTTGCCCTCCTCCACTGCATTTTTGAATCATCTGGCAAATCCTCACATTACGTAGTTACCCCTACCTTCGCTTTAAAAAAACTGGCAGAATACCCCCAAAATAAAGCTCAGCAGGACGCTGTAACGAGTTCAGGGATAGTACTCAGCTGTTGTTTAAATAACAGTCAATCTCGGGGCGGTAGCGTGTCCAATCATTTAATCAACCGGGCTTTTTACACCCCTGCCACCCCGATTCAATACATGGGTATAGATCATCGTGGTGTTAACATTGGCATGACCCAGAAGCTCCTGAACGGTACGAATATCATAGCCACTCTCTAGTAAATGAGTAGCGAAGCTGTGTCGGAATGTATGGCAACTGGCGTGCTTATGAATACCTGCTTTCTTAATCGCATCTTTCACACTGCGCTGGATACCCCGCTCATTGATATGATGACGGCCAACTTGGCCAGATCGTGGATCTTGACTGAGCTGACTACTTGCAAAAACATATTGCCAGGCTAATTCTTTTCCAGCGTGGGGATACTTTTTAGCTAGAGCACCTGGCATATGAACAAAACAGACCCCCTGCTTCATGGCCTTATTATGTAAAAAACTGGAATGCTCACTATGTTCCTGCAAGGCGGCTACAGCTTTCTCAGGCAACAGGGTGACTCTATCCTTGCTACCCTTACCTTCGCGAACAGTGATTTCTGAGCGGCCGAAATCAACATCTTTCACTCGTAATCTCAGAGCTTCTTTTAGTCGTAAACCCGCTCCATACATTAACAGCACCACCAGATGCGCAGTACCTTTTAAATGGCTCATGACCTTCTTTGCTTCCAATATTGAAAAAACGACCGGAAGTTTTTTTGGGCGCTTAGCATTTTTCCAGTGATTAACAACCAGATTATCTCGATTCAATACGTCACGAAAAAGATAAACCAGTGCACTCAATGCCTGTTGTTGAGTATTAACTGCAACATTACGACTCATAACCAGGTGACTGAGGAACTGACTGATTTCGGCCCCACCCATTTCTTGCGGATGTCTCATATTGTGGTAACTGAGAAACTGTCGAATCCAGCTCCAATAAGCACGCTCGGTAGAGAGTGAATAGTTAGAGGTTCGAATGGCAATAAGAAACTGTTCCTGCAAGCGCATTAGCACACCGGTTACTGTTTATTTATACAGTATAAAATAGTTCGCCTATGCAAATTATCAAGAAAACTATAACTTGTTGTCTTTATTGAGAATATGCAATACTTTCAAGCTTGGTCATGTTAAGCGAAAAATATACAAATCATGAAATGCGACAGGCAAGATATTGATAAAAAGAGTATGAGGTATTTGTTCAGGTCTTGGCACTCTAAGCGCGTGCTTAAAGTCGTGTTTCCCACAGATAGTATGTTATGCGACACTGAGTCGCATAAGTAAGCTGTTAGGCTGCTTACAAGTGCAAAGCAAGCCATTTTTGACTACCTTAATGAGCTCCTATCACTGAAGTTAGTAACGGTGGCATTAATGAAGAGAAAAAACATCGTTTTTTTTGTATTAATAATATGCAAAAGCACTATCGTGTTCGCAGGCTATGATCCGCGTGGAAATGGCATTTTAGCTCTTGTCCCTTTAGCATTCTTTTCCCAATATATAAATCCTGATTGGCTTGTTGCTTTTCCCACTGGCAAAATAGGTGGACAAGAAGCAAAAGTTCAGCAATCTGATGCAGGTAATCAGAAAGGTAGTAATAGTCGAACCACTTTTAGCCAAGATAGCTTCCGTAATCAACATTCTGATGATGACGGTGATGATAAACCACCTTTCCCCCCTAAAGAGAATAAAAAAGAGCCTTGTGGAGCAGAATGCCTACCATTTCCCCTGCGAAAAGTCATACAGGTGGGACAAGCGCCTATCAGTTTTACCTATAGCGTTAACAAGGAGGATCTACTCACAAACTCTGGTAATTCTCCCTGGTGCCAAATACCTCTCACACAGGGGGCAACTTTTGTCCAAGTATCACTTCATTGGTATAGTAATAGCACCCAAGAACTCTCTCTATGGGCATTATCAAGAAATTCAGCACCTTTACCGAACACCACAGTAGTGGTTCTACGAAGCACAGATGAAATCCCTGAATCTAGCTCAGACATAATTAATCTAGAAGGAGAGTTTCCCTCAAGTAGTCAAAGTGCACTTTCTGAGTTGCAAGTTGAAATACAATTGCTTGATGATAACGAACAGATTTTATCAAACATAACTTTCATAAACTTTAATAACTATGCACCTTTTTTCCAAGCATTTAATCCTTTAGGTATAGAGGATTTCGATATGTGCAATCATCAAACACATATTCATGGTGATTATTTTGATTGTGAAGCTACAATTTCAAGTGCTCCGCCTTTTCCAAATTGCCAAGAATGCCAATCAATTGATAATGCAAGAAGTAACTATAGGCAATGGCTAGAAAATCTAAATATATATGTGAAGGGTAATGAAGTATTAAATTTCAGGATAATAATAAAACATAAAGAGCAGTGAGTGAATGCAGCCTAACAAAAAATTCCAGCAGATTGCCTTCGGCAGCCGCTGAATTTGGCGTTAGCCGCACATAGCAGTAATGAGTAAAATTCGAATGAAGGGAAAAATCATGAAGTGCAATGAAACCAAGGGATTTGGATTCATTGGGGGTAGTAATGGCAAGGATATCTTTGTCCATACCACCGACTGTAAATTCAGGCTTTCAGCATCTTTAGTAGGTGAAGAGGTTGAGTATAAAACCTCGAAAGATTCAAAAGGTCGAGTGTGTGCGGTAAATGTAAAACTCTTAAATCAAAAGAAGAGTAAGCTGCCAGCAATTATTAACACTACATTTGCGCTCGGCTTTACCGGGTTCCTCTGTTATACCGTATCTATCAACAGATATCCCATAGAGATGATATATCTGATTGCAGGGTTATCTGTTATCTCAGTTCTCGCCTACGGAAGAGATAAATCGGCCGCTCTAAAAGGTAGGTGGCGTGTTAGTGAGAATACACTTCACACATTCTCCTTGCTTGGTGGCTGGCCTGGAGCAGCCCTTGCCCAAACGCTATTCAATCATAAAACGTCCAAGCAGCCTTTCCGTACAATATTCTGGCTGACAGTCTTCATCAATGCTGGCTTCATTGGCTGGACCTTTACCCACAATGGTGAGTATTTCCTATACACCCACTTCTTAGATTTTAAGCAAGCTCTAAGAGAAATCGCGGGTAATATCCGCTAACAAAGCCATGAGTAAAATGCGGCTAACAAGGCGTTGGTGTTCGGCAGCAAGCTGCCTGGGACGCCTTCGGCGCCCCACAACTTCGCGTTAAGCGCTCCCAACCTCAACATCATCCCAAGGAAGAATAAAAATGATATTGGAAACAACTATTACAAAAGAAGAAGCTCTTTTAAAGCTCCGGGAACAAAGCCGAATAGCGAAACCAGTCATT
>NZ_JBPCXO010000341.1:0-7845 GCF_051008435.1 Endozoicomonas sp.
CGTAGTGAGGGTGTTGCACACATGTCTGATCCTTCAGAAATTTTGATCCTTATAAATCAATCGTCTCCTGAAGGCTATTTCTGTTGCAACCCCTCACTTTTCATCAGCCAACCTGTAAAAGCCCCAAAAATACTCGTTGGGGCGCTGAGTCCCGTTGGGCACCGACAGAAGAACAGGGCTGTATTTACCAAATTTGAAGTCGTAAACGCCAGAGGTCGATTTACCTGCCAATCTTAGAACATTACTGCCGAGAAAGGACTCTGTCATGTTTTTTAGCTGATAGAGAGCGGTTGCTGATCTCATCCTTGTCTCCTTTATTTTTATCGCTTTCAGTCATGGAATGGCAATAATGTATCATACATCTGCTTTAATCTGCTTCGTGTCTCAGACGACCATTGTTCTTGCTGTCTGCTGCTAGTCCCATTAGACGATGATGACTCTTGCTGCTACCGATTTAATCATGCTCAGTCCATAGGAGCCTGAACGAGAATGGACAGCCCGGCCTAAAACCCAGAAAGAACGGTCATCTTTTCCACTCAATTCGATTAAACAGGTCAACTGTTTGCACGAATTGAGTGAAAAACGCCCTGGTTCTACTGAACTTTATGCTCAGGCGCAATTCTTGGTCAGGTCCAGAAAGGCTGTGAGGTGTGTCTATGAGGCAGAGTCTTTAACAGAGCAGCCTTTGGAAATAAAACAGCCATGAGCAGAAGAAATGTTTTTCAGCTGAAAAATATTTCCAATAATAAAAGATGATGAGGCGGCGTCAGCATGGATATTCGTGGATTAGGCTATGTAACAGCAGAGTCAACTGATCTGGCCAAATGGCAGGAGTACGGAACCCAAGTGTTGGGTATGATGGAGCATGAAGCTTCTGATGAAAATACCTTGTTGCTGAAAATGGATGAGCGCAATTACCGGATTGCCGTCGAAAAGTCTGATCGAGATGGCTACGGTGCTTCAGGTTGGGAAGTCGCCAATAAAGAAGCTTTTGAACAGGCTATAACTGAACTGGAAGCGGCTGATGTTCAGGTGACCGTGGGTACCGAAGAAGAAGCCGCTGCAAGAATGGTTCAGCAGCTAATCAAGTTCTCTGATCCTGATGGTAACCGCCACGAACTGTTCTGGGGGCCGGTTCAGGATTTTAAACACTTTGTTTCTCCTGTTGGCGTATCCAGGTTTGTCACTACGGACCTGGGTCTGGGTCATGTGGTCATTCCTGCTCCATCCTTTGAAAACTGCCGCGAATTCTATACCGATGTTCTGGGTTTTGGTCTGTCTGATCTGATGCAGGTGACCTTTACCGATGATCCCGCTGAACCCAAGAAGCGTCTGCATTTTCTGCATTGTAATAATGGTCGTCATCATTCTCTGGCCATCTTTGAATGCCCCATTCCCAGTGGTTGTGTCCATATGATGCTGGAAGTGGAAGAGATGGATGATGTCGGTCGCGCTCTGGATCGCATGGAAGCTCATGGTGTGAAACTGACTGCCACCCTGGGTAAGCATACCAACGATGAAATGGTGTCCTTCTATATGCAGACACCTTCCGGCTTCGATATGGAATACGGGTGCGGTGGGCTGGTCGTGGACTGGGATCGTCACACAGTCTTCGAAAGCAGTTCTATCAGCCTCTGGGGCCACGACTTCAGCGTTGGCCATCAGTAATTCATTCTGGGCTCATGACTGTTTCTGATATTTCCCTCTGTGCTTATAAAGGGCCTATGGGAATAACAGCCTCTTCTAGTCCTGCAACCGACTCTGGTCCGATTGCAGGCAGTGAAAACAATAAAAAGGTGTAGCAATGGATAAACGCATGACCACGGCGGACATCGTCGGCGAATTGCGCGATGGTATGACCATCGGTATTGGTGGCTGGGGGCCTCGCCGCAAGCCCATGGCTCTGATCAGGGAAATTCTCCGTTCTGATGTCAAAGATCTGACCATCGTCGCTTATGGTGGTGCTGATGTCGGTATGCTGTGTGCTGCCGGTAAAGTAAAGAAAGTTATTTTTGCTTTCGTTTCTCTCGATTTCATACCTCTGGAGCCTTACTTCCGTCAGGCACGCCAGAAAGGTGAAATCGAAACCATGGAGATCGACGAAGGCATGATGCTGCTGGGGCTGCGTGCTGCTGCCTGGGGCTGCCCCTACATTCCTACCCAGATCGGCCTGGGTACCGATGTGGTCAAGGTCAATCCGGATCTGAAAGTGATCGACAGCCCTTATGACGAGAAAGAATGGGTCGCTATGCCGGCTCTGAAGCTCGACGTTTCCCTGCTTCACGTAGACCGTGCTGATGAACGTGGTGTTTGTCAGATTAAGGGCAATGATCATTACATGGATGACTGGTTTGCCCGTGCTGCAGACAAAACGTTTGTCACCTGTGATGAGCTGGTGGACAGTGATTACTTCAAGAACCCTGAAGAGTCCCGTTATGTTTATTGGGAACGCTCCATGACATCAGGTGTCAGCCTGGTGCCGGGTGGTGCTCATCCTTCGTCGTGTACTCCACTGTATGGCTTTGATGTAAAACACTTCAAAGAGTACAACGCTTGTGCCAAAGAAGGGGGCTTTGAAGCTTACTTTGAGAAGTATATTCAGGGCTCAACGGAAGAAGAGTACCAGGCCAAGGTTGGCGGACTGGAAGCTATCAAACAACTGCCAAAGCCGGTTTATTAAGAGGGGGTATTGAAAGATGAGTAATAATTATTCTCTCGCAGAATTAATGATCTGTGCTGGCTCTGAAGCCTTCAGGAAGGATGGCGAAGTACTGGCAACAGGTATTGGCCTGATTCCACGTCTGTCAGCCAGTCTGGCCATGAAAACATCCAACACCGACCTGATGATGACAGACTCAGAAGCTTTTCTGTTGTCTGAACCTAATCCGGTAGGCAATCGTGGTGATGACTACGTTCAGCACAATGAAACCTGGATGGGCTTCTCACGTATCTTTGACAACGTCTGGAGTGGCAAACGTCACGCAATGGTAGGCCCAACCCAGATCGATCAATACGGTCAGGCTAATATCTCAGCCCTGGGTGGTACTTATGAACAGCCCAAGGTTCAGATGTTGGGTGTCAGGGGTTTCCCGGGAAACTCCATCAGTCATGCCAACAGCTTTTTTGTCCCCAGCCATAACAAGCGTGTGTTTGTAGAAGGTGAGTGTGACATGGTGGCCTCCATCGGCTATAACCCGGCTCGCTTGCCGAAAGGTTACAGTCTGGATGACATTGATATCCGCCTGGTCGTTACTGATCTCTGTGTCATGGACTGGAATGGGCCGGATCATCAGCTGCAGCTGATCAGCCTGCACCCGGGTATTACTGTAGAGCAGGTTCTGGAGAATACCGGTTTTGACGTTTATGTGCCGGATGAAGTGACGGTTACTGCGGCGCCAACGACCGAACAGCTCGAAGTCATCAGGGCACTAGACCCTCATGATCTTCGCTCAAAACAGTTGAAGGATAACCCTCCCGGGGATCGTTCCTGATTTGAGAATAAAAAAGCCGGATTGATTCCGGCTTTTTACTGTTTAGTGTAAAAATGCAGCTCTCCCTGAGCTCTGTAACCTTTCACAGAGGGCTGCGTAATAGTGGATTTGATGTTTAGAGTGGAGGTATCAGCGTTTTGGTAGGCGATCCACTATGATGGCAAGTACTTCTTCTATTTTGTCAAAGCGCTGATCGATTCCTTCAAAGCGACGATCAATCCCCTTGAAACTTTTATCAACTTCCATAAAACGCACAAGCGTATCTTTTCTTAGGTTCATTTGTTCTTCAAGAATCAGAGATACAGTACCTTCTAAGCCTGTAAGAACCTTATCCCATTGGGAATATTTTTCTTCCAGTACTTCTATTCGGGCCTCAAGGCTCATACCGTGTACCGCTTGTTTGTTATTTGAGCAATGAGCATAGCAGAGATTTATTAAAAGATGCATTAGAGACAGTGAGTCTACAAGTCAATGCGGATCGAGGGAAGAAGTCTCAGATTGTGAGCCTGGATTCTCTATAACTGAAATCTGACCACTCTCTTCAATTGCTTGTAATCGAGCTATCTCATTCTGCAGCTTCTGTGTATAGAGAGCATCAAAAGTCTGTTGGTGACTTTTCGATATATGGCTGCACACATTGGCTCTTACCGAACGGATGTTTTCCAGCAGGGAGGCATCAAGTTGTCTTTCTCGCATATTGGTATGAATCAGTTCATCAAGACTATTGGCCACTCCTTTCCACTCACAGATGTCATAAATGAAGTCTGCAAGCTCCTCTCCCGGCAGACACTCTTTGAGTTCTTCTGAAGCCCAGAATGGGTGTTCATCCAGTTGTTCCTGAACTTTATCTACGGTGAACTTTTGAAGATCTGGTTTCAGTTGATCCAGGTGAGTATCAGCATTTTTTTGAAGCGCAAGAAAGAGTAATTCCGTTTCCAGTAACTCATATTCTTTTTGCGGTTTCTTGCGTTTCTTTACAGGAGCAGGCGGCTTTTTTACGGCTCTTTTTTTAGGGCGCATGGATGTGTAGTCGTAATGGGCTTTGGTATAGCCGCTGTCTCCCAGCATATAGTGCAATTTCATCTTCTCATTCACACTCATCTCGTGAAAAGCACTCTCTGATGCTATGGCCTGACTTGAAGGGCCGGGCGTTTGTGAATCATCTGGCAGGAGTATTGGCTCTACATTATGTAACTGCATGGCTGTTGAGAGAATATCCTCTGAATCTTCTGTCACCGATGATGGAGGCGGGCTTGTGCTTTCGGGTGTTGCAGGTTGAGTGGTAGAGCCTGGCTTATTCAAAAGACTGTCTGGATTAAAGTTCACCAGAGGAGCGGTTGCAGTAGTTGTTGTGGTTATGCTTTCAAAGTCTGAAAAAGAAAGGGTGCCTGTTTGATCGGGAAGCAAAGAGCTCAAGGCAGGTTGAGTCGTTACGGCAGAAACTGGGGCACTGCTGCTGGAGGGATCTTCAAATAGAAGCCTATTCCCTGAAGCAGCGGAAAAGCTTCGGTCGAAGTTGATGTTGGAATGCCTGAATCCATCCTTTCTCCTGCCCTGAACACCAATAATCTAAAGATTCAAAGAAGTTAGAGGGCATGGAGAGCGAGTTGTTCAGGGAGGATGCGAATTCAGTCAGTAAAACTGACTCTTTTGTCAGCTGTTTTGAGGAAAAAGGGCCTCTGGCAAAGAGTCTTAAACCCCTCCTGCCAGATCCAGAAAGTTCCCGGTCGAGAAAGAAGCTTTCTCGGAAGCCAGCCAGTAAATCGCTTCGGCCACTTCTTCAGGGTGACCGCCCCGCTTCATGGGTAATACATCAGCCAGTCGGTCGACCCGACCGGGTTCTCCACCATCTGCGTGCATATCGGTATAGATACACCCGGGCCGTACACCGTTGACCCGAATGTTTTCAGCGGCCACTTCAAGGGATAAGCCTTTGGTCAGGGTATCAATAGCACCTTTGGTGGCTGCGTAATCAATATACTCATTGGGCGATCCGGTTCTGGAGGCTGCCGATGAAACATTGACGATGCTACCACCGTTACCACCGTGAAGAGTCGACATTCTTTTCACAGCTTCCCGGCTGCAGAGGAAGTAACTGGTAACATTGGTTGTCAGCAGCTGGTTGATACGTTCTGCCGTCATTGCATCCAGTCTGGATTGCTGCTGAAGTATACCTGCGTTATTGACCAGTACATCCAGAGTGCCCAGCTCCTGGTCGACGGTGGAAAACAGTTTACTGACACCTGCTTCTGTAGAAACATCAGCCTGAACAGTAATACAGTGACCGTCAGCTAACTGAATCTCACGGGCAAGGCTCTCAGCTGCTTCTGTATTGGCTCTGTAATTGATGCAGACAGCATAGCCCTGCTGTGCAAAAAGTCTGGCTGCCGCTGCACCAATACCTCGGCCTGCTCCAGTGATGACTGCAATTTTCTTTTGAGGCATTTGAACATCCATTGACAGGCTATTAGTAAGGTTTGTCATCGAGATGGTATACCTCATCGAAGTTATTAAGGAAGTAGCTTTTTTTAATCTGAAATGAATACATATATGTTCATTTATTAAATTATTGCTATATTGAATGTATATATAGTCATATGTGAAGAGAATGGACAGTATCGGAGAACATTGCCGAGATCGCCGAAAAGCCAGAGGCTGGAATCAGACCGAGGCTGCCAAAAAGGCTAAAACCACCCGAAGTGTTATCTCGGCCATTGAAAACGATCGATACCAAGGTGCTCTGTGGGCTCTGAATAATTATCTTGGGTTACTGGGTCTTGAGTTAACGGTCAAAGATGCTGAGAGACCCACATGGGATGATCTTGATGAGTTATTCAAGTAGCGACGTAAAGATAAAGTCATGACTGGAGATAACGATTGAATCGCTTTGAAGAGTGGCCTGAAAAAATGAATCGGGTCCGGGTTCATACTCCGGCGGGACAAACCGGAGTATTAGGTTTTGATCGGGGCTCCTATTCCTTTTCTTATGAAGAATATGGTGAAGAAATTTCTTTGACGATGCCGCAAAGAGTTGCTTCCTATAACAGCGGAGCCCTTCATCCTGTTTTTCAGATGAATATCCCTGAAGGCTATGTCCGGGAGAGGCTGACTGAACGACTGAGGAGGTACATTAAGGTCAACGATATGTTGTTTCTGGCGCTTCAACAGCATCGCGGAATTGGTCGTCTCAGTTACGAAAGTGAGCTTGTTCTGGAGCCCGCCGGGTATGAAAGCCTCGATGCTCTGGTCAGCTGGGATAGTCGTGAAAGTGCTTTTGAATACCTTGTGGACAAATACCTTTTGAATACGGCAGCAGTATCGGGTGTTCAGCCAAAACTTCTGGTCAATACTCAGAAGTCCAGCGAGAGAGGTACTTTGATAGAACCTGAGTTGATCGTTAAAACCGGGGGCGATGAGTATGAAAATCTGGCGCTGAATGAATTCATTTGTATGAGTATTGCTCGTGAGTGTGGTATCAGTGTTCCAGAGTTCTGGCTATCGCAAAATGAAGAGTTATTCATCATGAAGCGCTTCGATCTTTTAAAGGGTCAGGCATTGGGCATGGAAGACTTTGCTGTATTGATGAAAAAGTCAGGTGATGACAAGTATCTTGGTAGTTATGAACATGTTGCTAAAGTGGTACAACTTTATACCAGAGATACGCAGCAGAGTGACCAGATATTTGATTATGTAGCAATCAGTTGTTTATTGGGTAATGGTGATGCTCATTTAAAAAACTTTTCCCTGCTTTATGACAGTATTAATCCTTTAACAGGGTTAAGGCTCTCTCCTCTTTATGATGTAGTCAACACAACAGTGTATGAAAATGATTCCCATGACCTGGCTTTGAAAATGGAACAGAGCCGGGAGTTTCCAGATCAGGACAAGTTGGTGCGATATGGAAAAAGCATTGGGGTCAAGAATCCATCAAAAAGATTGGAGGAAATGGCCGACATTGCCAGAGTTTATATTAAAGACTTTGACCGATGGGAGTCGTTTCCTGAACTGAAAACTGCACTGGAAAAATCCATATCCAGAGCCATGTCGATCACAGGCTCCGGAGTTAGACATAATGTCAAAAGGGCTAAGAAAAGGAAGATAGACCGTTATCTTTGAGCTATTTTGTCGGGCAGTAACCTCCCCGCTCCTATAGGGAGGGGGGACACCAGTAACTTATAAAGGTGAATTAGTACGATTCACCATTTATCTTGCGGATTGGAATACTTGAAACTCGATTCTGCAGTTTTTAGCGTTTGACGAAGGAAGATTCTTGTGGACTGCGGAACCAGTCTACTACTGTGACTCTTGTGCCAAGCCTAGCGAGGTACAATCAACATCACAGCAGCAGGCTGGC
>NZ_JBPCXO010000342.1:0-10312 GCF_051008435.1 Endozoicomonas sp.
ACAGCAGGTGCTGATCAAACTCAACAGGGCTATCCTTGAATTTTGGTGGTGGTGACATCTGGCATTATTAGGGTTGATTTAAGGCTTATCATAACAGATAAACCTATTCTCGGTCAGGCTCCTAGCCCCGCTACTGCCCATTTTGTGGGTCAATCCGGCTTACTCACCTTGGACTGCGCAGATGACTCTGGTGTTTCTCTCGGACACAGCCCTGCAGGTACCACGACTTCCACCCCCGTACAGGAAGAAGTTCTTCAACGTGTAAGGGATGAGTTTGAGGAAAAAATGCCTGGATATCGCTATGTGGTCGATTTGTCTGGAAATACACCCATACCTGGAGGTCTGAACCTGGATGGAGCCAATATCTACGTGTTCAATACGGTTACCAAAAGATCCGGAGGAAAGGGCCCAAAGAAGAAGTCGAAAGGAAAAGGCAAAAGCTACCCACCTTCAAGAAAAGACCCTGACGTCAAACACACCCCAGATAATGACCAGGATGACGACCCCACAACATCCAGGGAAACAGATCAGCCTTCACCACACATACAGGTAAGCAGTCCTTCTCCCGAAAGCAGTTCAGGTATTCCTTATTTTCACGCGCTTATCCTGCCATTGGGATTGGTTGCGATATTTACAGGTGCCTACCATTTATTACCCAGCGCAAAGACCCACTGGTTCAATGTTCAAATGAACCGGATCTCAGAAAATCTCTGGTCCCTATTCGCTTCAGGAAAGAAGCCTATTGAATCGACACCACAGGCTTCAGCACACTCTTCAGGCCAAGTCGGATTTACCAAACCGAAGCCTTCTACCACAAGAAAGCCGGCAATTCAGACGCCCCCTCCTGCTACAAAGGTTGCTACACCTTCCACAGAAGATCAGAGAATTGCTGATGAACTGAAAAAAAACAGAGAGCTGAAAGCGCTTCTGGACAGCTACCCGCATCCTGTTATGGCTGAATTGATCGAAGCGCTGTTCTCAGTAAAAACCATGGTCATGGATCCTGTGATTTATCGCAGACCCCTTTCCTATCAGAAAAAACTGGACTTCATCCATCCACGGGAGTTCAGTGCACTGGCATCCGACTATCATCCTAAAGACTGGGATGCACCATCAAAAATGCTGCACCTGTTGCCTATTGCAAACATTCGACCATTCTCAAGTTTACAGCTATCCGACAAAATGGCCCTGCTGAACAAAATGTCCAACTGGGTCATAGAAGTCGCTGAGTTCTCAGACGAAGACGAGTTGGATGCACTCCAGTCTTTCAGATGGTTAATGTTGTTATGCGGTGTACCTGGCACTGATATCGATAAAAGAAAATCGATCTGCCACGAAAAAGCAGCCACACTGCTGAAAACCAACTGACATACAAGAACAGATGTTCAACCCTTGTTAAGCAGTTACCTGAGATTACAAAGTTCGGGGAGTGGTAAAAAATTTTTGCAGATTCCTGCCTGGAGAATTACCCGTCGTAACAAAATGGCCTATGAGCCGAACATCATACCAGTCATCCATGACCGGAAAGGTTATCGGATCGTTGGAGTGGTTGAAGAACATGACTCCAAAAAAACCACAACAAGTCTGAGAGCATTTGGCTCCAGGACCTTTGATGGAGTAGAAGTCCTGACCTCTCACTTCACCTGGCGGCAACACATAAAAACAGACTTCTTTGATCCCAACCAGCCCGATGGGTTACGTACCGACCAGGCCTTTCTAAAATACCAGAACATTGTCATGCGTCAGCCATTGCGCTCCGGTGGTTACCATTACATCGTCCTGGATAAATCCAAAATGGTGCAAATAGATGCAGAGTTGCACCCCTTTGTTG
This sequence comes from Endozoicomonas sp., assembly GCF_051008435.1. GTDB lineage: Bacteria > Pseudomonadota > Gammaproteobacteria > Pseudomonadales > Endozoicomonadaceae > Endozoicomonas_A. Next base: position 1,832 of record NZ_JBPCXO010000342.1, read on the forward strand.
AAGATGAAGAGCTTAAGGTTAACTGTGAATCATCGCACCTGTCAGAAGAAGCGACGCTGAAATGCCATCAGCTCCTTCAAAAGCAACATCATCTTGCCAACCTTTATTATCACCTGCTTGAACACACCCCAGACCTGAAGGTGCCGATGTATGAGTTAATTGATCCGGCATCTCCCGACGAAGGTCATGAAGAGCCAGAGTTTATTGTCAGTGAAGAGCAGATAACCGCTGAAGTTCAAGCACTGTACGATAAAAATGCCAAGGATAAACGAGAGTTAATGTTTGACCCCAGAACCTTCAAGCGCTTTGATCAGTTATCAATGCAGAAAACCCAAAGAATTCTGTACGCTTTTCTGCAGGCTTATGAAACCTTTAGCCCAAATAAGCAGAACACAGACATCAGCGATGTCATTCCCCCACTGAGTCATTGCGGCTGGATTCCATCTAACCCTTTGCTCATGTCCTGCTATAAGCAGTTTATGCCTCATATTCAGCCGCAAGTAGATACACTGAAATGGTTTGCCTTCCTTCATATGGATCAGAGGGGACTCCCCGAACAATACCCACACCTCGAAGGTATGTGGGTCCGGTATGTGCCACTGATCAAATATTACAAATATGAGGATGACTCTGTAAGAATCGAGTTTTTACCCGTTGCTCAGCTGATTGTGGGCGGCTACCCAAGAACTCTATTAATGGCAGACACCAGCCAACCTAATCCTGCTGTTATCGAGGCTGTTGTAGAAAATGTTGTGGCGGAAGTTGATGGTGCGCCTGTCCGAAATGGACAGTTGCATTGTACATTGGGCAGAAGAGGGCAAACCCTGATTCTGCAAAATGGCCGACAAATCGATCAATCCGCCTATTTCACCTATGATTCTGCCTATGCAACAGGCACTTACATAGTCCGGGGACGCAACAAAGCTGCAGTCAGCCATTACTACCAGGGAGTGGAAGTTCCGGAAATGGGTCGCCCCGAGCCCTTCATTATTGACCGGGCCATTCAAATGGAAAAAGTCTGGCTCCAGCAATTTCCTGACAGAAAGCTGCTTCATTAACCTGTTGATTCCCCGCCACTTTTCACCCATTTGTTTCCTATTGGAAACAAATGGGTTGATGTGAAACCTCCAGATTTGATACTCTGCAAATACTCTGAATGTATGTTGAACTTTTTTTAAATCGTTTAATTCAGGGGACTTATCGAGAAAAAACGTCGGTTTCTGTCAGACCAGGGATGAATCGCAAGACAGCAGTACCGATACATAACTACGACATAAACGGTTTTTAGTAGATAAGAATACAGGTGGGGCAAAGCATGGGATTGAGCATTTTTGATCTGTTTAAAATTGGAATCGGACCTTCGTCATCACATACGGTGGGTCCCATGGTGGCTGCTAATCGCTTTCTTGACGAACTCCACGAAAATCGACACTTCGAACAGACACTCCGTATAAAAGCAGATCTTTATGGCTCACTGGCCATGACCGGCGAAGGCCATGCAACCGACGTTGCTGTCCTGCTGGGATTACTGGGAGAACACCCAGACACAGTGGATCCTGATAAAGTCACCGATTACGTAGCGGATATAAAGTCCAGCCAGCAGCTGAAGCTGGGGGGACTCAGGGATATAACCTTTCATTTCGATTCCGATCTGTCATTTCATTTCGGGAGCTCTCTTCCCAGCCATCCCAACGGCATGTCCTTGACCGCTCTGGACGCTGATGGCCAGGTACTCTATAAAAACCAATATTACTCGGTGGGTGGCGGTTTTGTTCTCAACGAACAGGAAGCCTCTTCCAGCCAGTCCACCAATCTGCAGACGGCACCTATCCCCTACCCCTTTGAAAATGGCCAGGATTTACTGGATCACGGGAACAGCAGTGGCCTTTCCATCGCAGAAATGGTTCTTGAAAACGAAAAATACCTGGGTCACAGCCAAAATATTTCCAAAGATCTGATGGCCATCTGGCAGGTTATGGATCAATGCATCGAGCGCGGCTGCGAACAAACCGGTAAGCTTCCCGGCGGCCTGGATGTCGAGCGTCGAGCCAGTAACATGCACAAACGTCTGATCAATAAACCCAAAGAACAGCGTGATGACCTGGAAAGCATGGACTGGGTTAGCCTTTATGCCCTGGCGGTGAACGAAGAGAACGCAGCGGGAGGGCGAGTAGTAACGGCCCCCACAAACGGTGCGGCAGGCGTTATCCCGGCGGTACTGGCTTATTATGACCGCTTTACTCCCGGCAGTTCCGATCAGGGTATCCAGGTCTTTCTGGCCACCGCCGCAGCCATTGGCATGCTGTATAAGAAGAATGCCTCCATTTCGGCCGCCGAAGTCGGATGTCAGGGCGAGATAGGGGTTGCCTGCTCAATGGCAGCTGGGGCACTTTGCGCAGTACTGGGCGGCAGCAACGAACAAATAGAGAATGCGGCAGAAATTGGCATGGAACATAACCTGGGACTGACCTGCGACCCGGTCGGAGGCCTGGTTCAGGTGCCATGTATAGAACGAAACACTATGGGTGCAGTCAAAGCCATCAACGCAGCAAGACTCGCCTTACAGGGTACGGGCCAGCATCGGGTCTCACTGGACAGCGTGATAGAGACCATGCACCAGACCGGCCTGGATATGCAGGATAAGTACAAAGAAACCGCCACCGGCGGACTGGCAGTCAATGTGGTCATGTGCTGAACCTCGTGACAGATGCCAAAAAAACCAAAAATAACCAGCACGAATACCCAGGACTCACCGTATAAAAATGGTATGTCCCCATGGGAGAATGAGCCGAGACGTACGGTTCAAAGCTGTTTTTAGACCATCATATGGCTGTCACATCCACCGATAGCCGGCAGAGAAAGGTAGAAACATGGCTGTTGATAAACAGGCACTCAGCGCTCTGGAACAGGGCAATGCATTTACCGGTCGTCACATCGGCCCGGATCAGGCTCAACAGCAGGCGATGCTGTCTGAACTTAAATTGGATTCACTGTCTGATCTGATTGAACAGACGGTTCCCAAAACCATTCGCTCACTCGCTATCTCAGGAAAAAGCACTCTGGCTGTTGAACCCGGTAAGACAGAAGTTCAGGCTCTGGACTACCTGCGCTCCCTGGCAGACCAGAACCAGGTGAACAAATCCTACATTGGTATGGGCTACTACAACACCCATGTTCCTAACGTTATTCTCAGAAACGTTCTGGAAAACCCGGGCTGGTACACTGCCTACACACCTTATCAGCCAGAGATCTCCCAGGGTCGCCTTGAAGCTCTGCTGAACTATCAACAGATGGTCATGGACCTGACCGGCATGGAAGTAGCCAATGCCTCCCTGCTGGATGAAGCCACAGCAGCCGCAGAAGCCATGGCTCTGTGTCGTCGCTCCAACCGCAGCAAGAATCAGGTTTTCTTTGTCGCTGACGACGTTCACCCGCAAACCATTGACGTGATCAAGACCCGTGCTGAACACATGGGTATCCAGGTAGCAGTTGGTAACCCTAATACTGACCTGGAAAAACACGAAATCTTCGGTGTACAACTGCAATACCCTGGTACTTACGGACAGATCACCGATGTCGCCAGCATTGTAAGCAAAGCCAAAGAACAAAAAGCCATGGTGTCAGTGTCTACCGACCTGATGGCATTGATGCTTCTGAAATCACCGGGTGAACTGGGTGCTGATATTGCTTTGGGTAGCAGCCAGCGTTTCGGTGTTCCCATGGGCTTTGGTGGCCCACACGCCGCGTTCTTTGCCGCCAGTGAAAAACTCAAACGATCCATTCCTGGCCGTATTATTGGTGTCTCCATCGACAGCCGTGGTAACCAGGCTTACCGCATGGCGATGCAGACTCGTGAGCAGCACATCCGTCGTGAAAAAGCCACCTCTAACATCTGTACGGCCCAGGCGCTGCTGGCCAATATGGCGGCTTTCTATGCGGTCTATCATGGCCCAGAAGGTCTGAAGACCATCGCTGAGCGCACTCACCGTCTGACCACCATTCTTCATAAAGGTCTGACCACCCTGGGTGTTCAGTGCAACAATACCTATTTTGATACTCTGACCCTGAAAGTAGGCAGCCAGCAGGAAGCGATCTATAACCGCGCTATTGAAGCCGGTTGTAACCTGCGTCGCATCAGCTTCGATCAGCTGGGTGTCAGCATTGACGAAACCACCACAGCAGAAGACATTACCCAGCTGTTCAATGTCATTCTGGGACAGGGTCAGGATCTGGACATCCAGACCATCGACCGTCAGATCACCCTGTTCGAAGGAAAAAGCGGTATTAAAGACGATAATCGTCGTACTGACGCAGTACTGACTCACCCGACCTTCAACAGCTATCATTCTGAAACCGATATGATGCGCTACCTGAAGCGTCTGGAAAATAAAGATTACTCCCTGACTCACGGCATGATCCCTCTGGGCTCCTGCACCATGAAGCTGAATGCCGCCGCTGAAATGCTGCCGGTTTCCTGGCCTGAATTTGCCAACATCCATCCATTTGCGCCCAGAGATCAGGTCAAGGGTTATATGACCATGATCAATGAGCTGGAAGCCGCGCTGGAAGAGATCACAGGCTACGACAAGATCTCCATGCAACCTAATTCAGGTGCCCAGGGTGAGTACGCGGGTCTGCTGGCCATCCGTAACTATCAGGAAGCCAATGATCAGGCCCACAGAGATATCTGCCTGATCCCTTCTTCCGCTCATGGCACCAACCCTGCTTCTGCCGCAATGGTCGGTATGAAAGTCGTCGTGGTTGACTGCGACGAGAACGGCAACGTGGATGTTGAAGATCTGCTGGCCAAGGCAACAAAGCACAGTGAAAACCTGTCCTGCCTGATGGTGACTTATCCTTCCACCCACGGTGTATATGAAGAAGAGATTCGCAACATTTGCGACATCGTTCACCAGCACGGTGGCCAGGTCTACATGGACGGCGCCAACATGAACGCCCTGGTAGGGATCGCCAAGCCTGGCAAGTTCGGTTCCGACGTCTCTCACCTGAACCTGCATAAAACCTTCGCCATTCCACACGGTGGCGGTGGACCCGGCATGGGCCCTATCGGTGTTAGAAGTCACCTGGCGCCTTACTTGCCGAACCACATTGTCAGCCCGATTGAAGGTGATAATGAAGGCATGGGTGCGGTGTCTGCAGCGCCTTTTGGCAGCTCCTCTATTCTGCCAATCAGCTACCTGTACATTGCCATGCTGGGACAGCAGGGACTGCAGGAATCCAGTGAAGTAGCGATTCTGAACGCTAACTACATGGCCGATAAGCTTTCTACTCATTTCGACGTACTTTATCGGGGTCGTAACAATAAAGTGGCACACGAATGCATTATCGACATTCGTCCTATCAAGGAAGCCAGTGGCGTCACTGAAGAAGACATTGCCAAGCGTCTGATGGACTACGGATTCCATGCACCAACCATGTCCTTCCCGGTGGCAGGCACTCTGATGATTGAGCCGACTGAATCAGAATCCAAGGAAGAGATTGATCGCTTTGTAAGCGCTATGATTGCTATCCGCGAAGAAGTCCGCAAGGTTCAGGAAGGTGAATGGCCTGCTGACGATAACCCGCTGTGTAACGCGCCACACACTATGGCAGATCTGGTGGACAGCGAATGGAGCCACCCATACAGTCGTGAAGAAGCGGTCTTCCCGCTGAAAGGCTCTATTGACGGAAAGTACTGGCCAACCGCCAACCGTATCGACAATGTTTACGGCGATCGCAACTTTATCTGCTCCTGCCCATCGATTGAAGACTACCGAGAAGAAGACTACCGAGAAGAAGACTAACGTCGTCTGAGGTCCAGCATTGAACCGGGGACATAACTTCCCCGGTTTCTACACTATTTCAGGGAGTGTCTGTAATGACCGAACTCAAAAAAACACCACTGCACAGCCTTCACGTTGAGCTGGGCGCAAAAATGGTTCCTTTCGCTGGCTTTGACATGCCGGTTCAATACCCACTGGGTGTGAAAGCCGAACACCTGCAAACCCGCGAAAAAGCAGGTCTGTTCGATGTCTCCCACATGGGCCAGGTTCGTCTGACCGGTAACAATCCAGCCAAAGCACTGGAAGCCCTGGTACCTGTCGACATTATTGATCTGCCTGAGCGCAAGCAGCGTTACGCTCTGTTCACCAATGAACAAGGTGGCGTGATGGACGACCTGATGGTCACCAACGAAGGCAACGACAGCCTGTATGTGGTTGTTAATGCTGCCTGCAAAGATCAGGACATTGCTCACATGAAGGCGCACCTGCCTGACGATGTGAAACTGGACGTTCTGGATGACCGTGCTCTGGTGGCGATTCAGGGACCACAAGCCAAAACCGTGATGGCCCGCTTTGCTCCTGAAACTGAAAAGATGGTGTTCATGGATTCTGTCCATATGACCATTGAAGGCGTTGATGTTTACATCAGCCGTTCAGGCTACACCGGTGAAGACGGCTTCGAAATCTCGATCCCTGAAGCCGATGCTGATAAGTTCTGTCGCATGCTGCTGGATCAGGCAGAAGTAGAATTCATTGGCCTGGGTGCCCGTGACTCTCTGCGCCTGGAAAGTGGCTTATGCCTGTACGGCCACGATCTGGATACAGAAACCACTCCTATCGAAAGCAGCCTGATCTGGGCCATCAGCAAGAATCGCCGCAACGGTGGTGAGCGTGCTGGAGGTTTCCCGGGTGCTGACAAAATTCTAAGCCAGATTGAAAACAAGGACTTCACTCGCAAGCGTGTTGGACTACTGGGCAGCAGTCGTGCACCGGTTCGCGAAGGCACTGAAGTTGTTAATGCTGAAGGTGAAAAGATCGGCGTTGTAACTTCCGGCACTTTCGGACCTACCATCGGTGCTCCAGTTGCCATGACTTATGTCCCTGCTGAGTATGCCGCTCTGGAAACAGAAGTCTTTGCTCTGGTACGTGGCAAGAAACTGCCTATGACTGTCAGTCGTATGCCGTTTATTGAACAGCGTTACTATCGCGGCTGATGACTTACTGAGTCTGCTCAGACGTTTAATTTGAGCAGACTCAGCTAACAAACCTTATTTCATCCTCACTTAATCTGCAGACCCTTCCGTATAGAAGAAGTGCTTTTGCACCTCCAGTCATGCCCGCCTGCTAAGAGAACAGAGATTCAAGGAGCCACTGTAGCCATCACAATAGCAATCAACACTACAATCACTGAGGGAAGCATTACGCCTCCTCCAGACGCTGCTGACTGAGTCAAATCACTCAACTTTTGTTCCAGTGCTCTGAGCTTATCCGTCTGGGCCTGTTGTGTCTGATTCAAATTACTCAAGTTCACTTCCAGCTTAGCCAGTCGTACTACTTTATTCTCGGTACTATCCCGCAATAGAACCTTAAAAGTGTGATCATTTGAGCTGCTGACGATGAGGCTCCCTGATCGATTAAATGTACTATGTCTTACCTCACCTCCATGCCAGATGGACTTCAAAGGCGTTAAATTACCTTTCAGTTGCAACAGCTCACTGAAACGCCACAAGCTCACTGAGTCCCCTGCATAACCCATAATGAATTGGCCACCCGGGCTCAATACACTTCTTACATTTTTCAAAGAAGTCAGAGGCGTGGTTTGAACTGGAGCCGTCATCGATGAGGATTCATCCGTCTCATCGGTCTCAACCGGCAAAGAAGAGGGCTTAGGCGTGAGCCAGAGATTGGAGGTAAAGCGACTGGCAGGATTATAGTAAGGATCGAATCCCTGTCCTTTAGCAAATGAATGGGTAAGAACCAGTTTATTATCTTGCCTGAAAGCACATCTGACAACCTGGCTCTCATGTTGATACACTACCCGCTCAGTATTTTCCCCAGCTAATAAACCTTTTACATTCCATAGCCTGGCAGTACGATCCCTTGAGCAGGTAAGCACATTTTCACCATCATGACTGTAGGCGGCATGATAGATCACATCGTTTGAGCGATGATCAATCGTCATGACTGGTTTTGCTAATACCGTTCTTCTAGTGTATTTCATCTCCATACTATCCAGATTTGACAGCGCTTCCTGAGTATTCCAGATTTTCACTACCCCATTACTGTATGTGATAAGGATTTGCTGACCGTCCGGACTAAAAGTTGCATAGACACTGTGAGGATCAGAGAAAAAGATGTCTGGTACGAACCCCTGATTAATAAGATCACTCTTTCGTCCTTCACCATTCAGCAGATCACTCATTTTCCAGAGTCTGACGTATGAACTGCTTCCAAGGATAAGTTGCCCATCCGGGCTAAACATCACTTTGTCAGCATCTGGAAGTTGATTGAGAGTAGCAACGGGCTCTGCAACGTCCCCACCAAACTAATCAAGTCATCGACCATCCACAACTTAGGGAAGTGGCACAAGAAAGCTTACCGCAGTAAAGTGCCACTTTTCCCCTCTTGACGACTGTAGCTGCCATGACCACCATTACTATTCCTCCAGAGTGCAAATATCTAATCAAACTTGCTGCCG